>JBLHZD010000069.1:0-15143 GCA_047631095.1 Alphaproteobacteria bacterium | reverse complement strand
TACAATTTCTTCCGGTTTGTGCTGTTTGTTCGCCATCTTTGATCCTCCCTTTCCTAACTATACGGGTGGACCATTTCTTTGGGGGAGGGACCAGTATGGCGAAAATCCACCAGACAGCCACCAGGTAGAAGGCGAACCGACATGAATCAGGAATTGGAAGCGATACAAGGGCTTGTCGATGCGGCCATTCAGTTCGCCGTCGCGTATGGATTCCAGATCGTTGGCGGCGTCATTGTTCTTCTGATTGGGTTGAAAGTCGCAGTCTGGCTGGGGGGCAAGGTGGAGCAATTATGCCTCGGCAAAAATATCGACGTCACCTTGTCGGGTTTCGTGGGGAATGTCGTTCGTATTCTCGTTGTTGTGATTGTCATCATCATAACCTTGGGCAATTTTGGGATTACGATAGCGCCGTTCATTGCATTGGCGGGCGCAGCGGCGTTTGGCGCGACCTTCGCCATTCAGGGTCCCTTGGCGAATTACGGCGCTGGGCTGGTGATTATTTTGACGCGGCCCTTTGTGGTGGGGAACACCGTCACCGTTCGCGGCGCCAGCGGCGTTGTTGAACTGGTGTCGCTTTCGAACACAGTGCTGCGCGGCGAAGACGGCGAAAAAATCACGGTGCCGAACAAGCAGGTCGTTGGTGAAATCATCGTCAATTCAGATGAAAGCCGCATTGTTGAAACCAGCCTGTGCATTAATCTTGATACTGATCCGGAGGACGCCATCCAGGTGATTCGCGACGCCGTTTCCCAAAGCCTAGGCGCGGAGGGCGGCGCATCAGCGCAGATTGGCATCCATGACTTTTCCTATGGCGGCGTCGTCATCGGGATGCGGTACTGGGCGGAAAGCAGTAAATACTTTGAGACACGTTATGCCGTGAACGCCACCATCTATCGCGCCCTGGCCAAGGCCGGGATCAAACTCGTTCCCCTCGCACACCCCGCGATCATTACCGATGCGCCGTCGGACCCATCAGCGCCGTTTTAGCGTTTACGCGCTGGTGATTACGATATCGTAAATATGCGCCGGGGAGAGTTGCTCGAAAAACGGCGTCTCCATATCCGCGATTTCGAAAGTTTGTCGCGTCTTTTCAACATGCGCGCGCCGGTGGCAAGGCCGAATGGCGGCGGCGAATTTAATAAATTCAAGGGGGTCGATTCCCGTTCGCTTCGCCACGTCGGGGTGGGCTTCCACCTGGATCGCAAAACCGGGCGCCGCGCGTAATGTTTTCTCCGCGCCCCGAAGCGTGTCCAGCTCCGCGCCTTCCACGTCAATTTTCAACGCAATCGACGCGCCCGCCTGGATACCCATTTCGTCAATTGTGACGACTGGTAAATTCGTTTCGGTGTCTGAAACCTCCAGAAATTTAGCGTGATCGCCATCGCTGTAATCTGGCGTCGCCAATCGCCCGAATCCGGACCGGTCGGAGACGGCGGCGAAGACAAGCGTGGCGTCGGGACGATCCAGATTTTGTTGCAGGAGGGGAAAGGAATTTTCATTCGGTTCAATGGCGATAAGGCTATCCAGCGCGTCGGGCGTCAATTTCCCCAGCAGGATCCGGCAAAACACGCCAACATCGGCGCCGCAATCAATCAAGGTGACCGGGTGCGGCAAGGCTGTAATCGCGTCGGCGAAATGCGCGGTGGCGTCGGGCTCATATCGATCAAAGACATCAGCGGCCTGTGCGCCGGGCCAACCAAGTGGTAGGGAAATCTCGGAACCGTCGGGCAATTGGAACGGCGCGTTTCGGCGTAAGAGACCCAAAGACTGAAATGCCTTCATGAGGGCCCAACCGCCGCGTTTGTCGGCGTTGATCCGCTTGGCCGCGACTTCAAACCACCAGGGTGGGGCTGTGCAGGCGGTGGCGCCCATACTCCGCGAGCCTTTCTATTTGTCGGTCGGGTCTGGGTTCGGGGTTTCGATGGGCATACCGTCCCGGTTACCCCATTCGTTCCAGGATCCCAGATAGTTTCGCACACGGGGATATCCCAGAACACGCAGCGCAAAATAAGCGTGCGCCGAGCGGTAGCCGGTCTGGCAATACGCCATGATGTCCTTATCCGGCGTTACGCCGTGGCTTTCGAACACGTCGCGCAAGGCGTCGCGCGGCTTTAACGTGCCGTCGTCATTTAAATGATTGAGCCATTCGATATGAACGGCGCCCGGCGCCGCGCCACCGCGCGCCGCGCGCACATCCGTGCCCAGATATTCCGCCCGGGAGCGGGTATCGATGATGATTGCTTCGTCAGAATCGATTGCGCCCAACATATCGCGATAAGTGGCGAGGCGTTGGGGCTGCGCGTCAAATCGATAAGGCGTCGCGCTCGCGGGCGCCGCATCGCGAGTCGTGGGGCGCCCGGCCGCCGCCCAGGCGGTGTATCCGCCATCGAGAATGTGCACGTTTTTGTGCCCCAGATATTCCGCAAACCAGAAACCACGCGTTGCGCTCATACCGGTGACCTCACCGCAGAAAACAAGCGTGTCATCGGGCGAGACGCCGCGTCGGCCCAATAGAAACGCCCACATGCGAACAAAGGATTTCAACGGCGCGTCGTCGGTATCGTCGCAATTGAGCGCATAAACATCAAAATTGCGCGCGCCGCCGATATGGCCCATCGCAAAGCGCTCGCCGGGGCGTACATCGACGATGCGCAGCTTGGGGTCGTCCATGTGCGACGCCAGGTCGTCGACGCTCCATAACAGGTCCGGGTTGGCGGTCAGTTTTGTTGTATTAGCGCTCACGAAGTAGTCTCCTTTATAGGTCGCCTCACCTTTACCCTAAATTCACGACCCTCGCCACCCTCGCCACCCTCGCCAACCTCGCCACCCTCGCCACCCTCAAAAAGCTTGGAAAGCAACGGCGTTTGAAAATTCAACGGCGATTATTAGGCGTGATTAATAGGCGCAGGTTGGTTAAGCGTTGAAGTCAACGCAGGCGTCGGCTAAAACCCGGCGCGCGAAATTCGAACCACCAACGGATCGGCCCCGCCTCATGGCTTCATATCAATACATTTATACGATGAATTCCCTCGGGAAAATTTACCCCGGCAACCGGGAGGTGTTGAAGGACATAAAATTGTCCTTCCTGCCCGGCGTCAAGATTGGCGTGCTGGGGTATAATGGCGCCGGTAAATCGACCTTGCTGCGCATCATGGCCGGGATCGACAAGGAATATACAGGCGAAGCGCGGTTGGCCGATGGCGCTGTCGCCGGGTATCTGGCGCAGGAACCAGTGCTTGATGCGGACAAGACGGTTTATGAGAATGTTCTGGAGGGGCTCGGTGATTTGACCACCCTGGTGGAGCGTTTCGAAGCGGTCAGCATGAAGTTGGGCGAGGTGATCGACCCCGACGAGATGACCGCCTTGATCGACGAACAGGCGGCCTTGCAGGAAAAAATTGACGCCGCCGACGCTTGGGATTTATCGCGCCGGGTTGAGATCGCCATGGACGCGCTGCGGTGTCCGCCGGCGGAGTCCGGCGTCGAGGCGCTGTCCGGCGGGGAACGCCGCCGCGTCGCCCTGTGTCGGCTGTTGTTGAGCAAACCCGATCTGCTGTTGCTCGATGAACCGACCAACCATCTGGACGCCGAATCCGTCGCCTGGCTGGAGCGCCATCTGGAGAACTATGAAGGCACTGTCGTCATGGTCACCCATGATCGGTATTTTCTGGATAACGTCACCGGCTGGATTCTGGAGCTCGATCGCGGGCACGGCATTCCCTATGAAGGCAATTACTCCGCGTGGCTGGAGCAGAAGGAAAAGCGTCTGGTCCATGAGGAACGCGGTGATGCGGCCCGCGCCCGGTCGCTGGCGCAAGAGCGAGAGTGGATACAGGCGAGCCCGCGCGCCCGTCAGGCGAAGTCAAAAGCGCGCATTTCCGCCTATGAAGAATTGTTGGCGGAGAGCCAGAATATCGCGCCCGGCGCCGCGCAGATTGTTATTCCCGTTCCCCCGCGTCTGGGCAGTCTCGTCCTGCAGGGAGAGAATATCAGCAAAGGCTTCGGCGACCATCTTTTGATCGATGATTTGACCTTCATGCTGCCGCCGGGCGGCATTGTCGGGGTCATCGGGCCCAACGGCGCGGGTAAAACAACAATGTTCAAGATGATAACGGGAGAGGAAAAACCGGATAGCGGTAGTTTGCGCGTCGGGGAGACCGTGCAGCTGGGCTATGTGGATCAGTCGCGCGAATCCCTGAATCCAAACGCCACCGTGTGGGAAGAGATCAGTCAGGGCGAGGCCGAAATCGACCTGGGCAATAAGCGGCGAGTGCAGAGCCGGGCTTATGTTGGCGCTTTTAATTTTCGCGGACCGGACCAGCAAAAGAAGGTTGGCCAACTATCGGGCGGGGAACGCAACCGCGTGCATCTTGCAAAAATGCTGCGGACCGGCGCAAATGTTCTGCTGCTGGATGAGCCGACAAACGATCTGGACATCGAGACCCTGCGCGCGCTGGAGGAAGCCTTACTGGCCTTTGCGGGCTGCGCGATGATCATCAGCCATGACCGTTGGTTTCTGGATCGGATGTGCACGCATATTCTGGCCTTTGAGGGCGACAGCGAAGTGGTTTGGTTCGAAGGCAATTATGATGATTACGACGCGGATCGCAGGCGTCGCCTCGGCGCGCTGGCGGACCAGCCGCATCGCATCAAGTACAGGCCGCTAAGCCGCTAAGCCGGCTAACCAGTTAAGGCGTTAACAGGCGCTGTCATCTCGCAAGGTGGGCAGGCCGATGCCGGTGGCGTCGAAGCCGCCATCGACCGCCAAGGTTTGGCCGTTGATATAGCTCGCCTTGTCGCTGCACAGGAAAAAGACGGCTTCGGCGATCTCCGATTCCAGCCCATAGCGGTTGAGTGGAATGGCGTCATGATAGTCGGCGCGGATTTCGGGGCTGTGCACTTTTTTCGCCATCGCCGTGTCGACCGGGCCGGGCGCCACCGCATTGACCCGGACGCCTACGGGGCCCAATTCGGCGGCCTGTTGCTTGGTCAAATGCTGTAGGCCAGCCTTGCTGGTGCCATAGGCCACCCGCAGGGTGCTGGCGCGTAACCCGGAAATGGAGGCGATGTTGACAATGGCGCCGCCATCGCCCGCGATCATCACGGGCGCGCAGGCCTGGACGCAAATAAAAGGGCCGCCGAGATTCACCGCGAGGACGCGGTCCCATTCCGCCTGGCTGGTTTCAAGCAAGGGTTTGAAAACCGCGACGCCGGCGTTATTCACCAGGGCGTCGATCCGTCCCCAGTCTTTGAAAATTTGATCGATTGCGCATTGTACGCCACCGGCGTCGGCGACGTCGCCTTCAAAGGCGCTGAGGCTGTCTTCGCGATTACTCAGGCTTGCAGCGGTCTGGGACAGGGTTGCGCCGTCGATGTCGAGCATCGCGACACGCCAGCCCTCATTTAGAAATTTTTCGGTAATCGCGCGGCCGATACCGCGCGCGGCGCCGGTTACAACAGCGACTTTTACAGTTGATAGAGCGGTTTCAGGCGTCTGGTCATCGTCAGGCACGGTTTACGCCGACCCTTTGAATTACTTGTTCAGGGAGCTGGTTTTCTTGCGCAGCGCAACAAGAAGCGCGCCGACATCGCCATCGTTCTGGCTGATTACCGTGCGAAATTCCTCGCGTTGGGTAAGACTCATGCTGACGCCTTCAACGCGCACATCGACAATCTTGTTGAAGCCTTTGGCGTTGTTCACCTGCCAGTCGACCCGAATTGGCGGGCTGCCCTCGCTGGTGACAATTTCCGACATAACGATCGAATCGCCACGCTTGGTTGGCTTGGTCGCCCGTTTGATCTTGAACGTTTGCCCGGAATATTGGGCGAAGCGTGACGCATAGGTCACAACGATCAAATCCTCAAACAGCTTGTGATATTCGGTTACGATCTCAGAGCTGGCGCGCCGCGCATACCGGCCCAGCACAAACCGGCCGATGCGGCGCACGTCAAAGCCTTCCCGCAACAGCTCGCGAAAGCGCGTTTCACGCTCGGTCTTGGAAATTTCGCCAACCGTCAGGAGTTCAATCGCGCGGTCGCCCAAATTTTTGACGAATACGCTGGTAGATTCCAGCGCCGTCGCCGGCGGGGCGTAAAACAAGAACCCGGCGAGCGCGACGCCCGCGGCGCTAATTATACGGCGTCGAGAAATCATCGCGTTAATTCGTCAGCCGCGCTCTTTGATCGAGGGATTTGTCCTCGTCATCGAACGAAATGCTGGGGGACGGAATTGAATCGCCCGCGTCGCCATTGGTGATGGCGTCTGCCCGCAACTGACGATAAAGGCTTCGGATCGTCGTATAGAAGTCGAGCGACGACTTTTCCAGATCTTCCAAATTCTGTATATGCCGGGAACGTAAATCCACGCCATACACAATACTGCGGGACAAGGTCGCTTCAAAATGGTCGGTGTTGTCCGCCCACATATTGAAGGGATCGATCAAACTGTCCACGACCAGCCCGACCGCATCGCGCGGGTTCGACGGGCCCAGGATAGGCAGCATGATATAGGGGCCTTCATAGACGCCCCAAACTGCGAGGGTCTGGCCAAAATCTTCATCTCTGAATTTAGCGCCAAGATCGCCCGCCGGATCGCCAAAGCCGCCAAACCCGGCGACAGTGTTGGTGACGAAGCGTGAAATCGTAACTTGCGCACCTTTTTCATCCCCTTGCAGGATGTTGTTCAAAAGAACAATGGGGGTGCGAAGGTTGTTCAGGAAGTTACGGATGCCATCCTGCAGGCCTTGCGGCAGGTAATCCCGGTAGGTGGTGGCGACCGGTTTGAGCACGCCGTCATCCAGCGCTTTGTTAATGTCGTAAATACCGCGGTTTAACGATTCCATCGGGTCGTTCGCTTCGAGATAGGCTTCCCGCGCGACGGGGTCTTTTGGCGCGCCAGCGCAGGCCGCGACCGACAAAACCGCACAAACGACGAGGACATTTCGCAGCGCTGAGCGTGCTGGCCCGATGTTCCCGATACTAAGATGTGTACTCAAAACTCTTGATCCTAAAGCCCGTAATTCCAATTTATATAATCCAATCAGGGCCTAAAAACGGCTTTTTATGGATGTCAGTCTGTAATTCACGTTGCTCAAACTCAAATTAATCTAAATTAACGCGCATCGTTTCAAATGCTTAAAGAATAAATCCAAAAATCTGCGCCGCCGGGCCCCGTGTAACGTAACGCCTATGTAACGTAACGCTGAGACTGCAAATTCGAGATTTATTATTTAAACAAATTCGCGGAAAAAATAACAAAAATTTATTATTGGGCGCGAAAACCTCTCAATTCATTCAAAATGCTTGCGACGACTATACCTTTCGATAAATTATCACACGCAATTAAAGAAAACCATATAAGAACGCTGAATGGCGGGCTCTTCCCGACAAAAATGTTGCAAAAATGTCTCTATAGAAGAGTTCGTAACGATCTGGAATCAAAGGCTTCCCGCCCGATTTTGCAGGGCTTGTCTCGTCTGAGCGTTGCGCAGACGTTACGGGGGTGTGAGCCGCCGCGCCGGGGGTTGCAACAAAATGGTTGCTATACATAAAGATATCATTATATATTTATAAATGCGCCCTAAACGCGATTGCGTAGGCACATTTCTCGATTTATGAGGCGTTGACTGTTGGATACATTGTTAAATGCGTTACGCGCCGTCGCGGAGCCAACCAGGCTTCGGCTTTTGGCGCTTTGCTCACAGTCGGAACTGACCGTCACAGAATTAACGCACATTCTGGGACAGAGTCAGCCGCGCGTCTCCCGCCATCTGAAATTGTTGGTCGAAGCGGGTGTCCTCGACCGATTTCGCGAAGGCACCTGGGCGTTTTATCGATTGAGCGATATTGAGCCCTGCGCCGCGCTGTCGCGGATGATCGTCGGACAGATCCCCCCAACAGATGAAACGCACCGGCTTGACCTGGAGCGGTTGGATGGGGTGAAGGCCGGGCGCGCGGAAGTCGCCGCCGAATATTTTCGCCGAAACGCGGCACAGTGGGATGAATTGCGCGGCGGTTATGTCGAAGATCACGAAATTGAAAAGGCGTTGTTGAAAATTCTGCCCGCGCAGCACATTCGCGAGCTTGTCGACATCGGCACCGGGACGGGGCGCGTTTTGGAACTTTATGGCGCGAAGGTTGATCGCGCGGTGGGGATCGACCTCTCGCACGATATGTTGACCGTCGCGCGCGCCAATCTGGACAAGGCTGGATACGCGAATTGCCAGGTGCGCCAGGGCGACATGTATCAGCTGCCGCTCGCCAGCAAGACCTTCAATGCCGCGATCATCCATATGGTTCTGCATTATGCGGATTCGCCGGGCGATGTTATCGCTGAATCGGCGCGGGTGCTTTGTGATGGGGGGCGGTTGGTGATTGTGGATTTTTCGCCCCATCAGGAGGAAAGCCTGCGTGTCGAACATGCGCATCGCCGGTTGGGGTTTTCCGATAAGGAAGTCGAACGGTGGTGTCGACAGGTTAATCTGACGCCGGACCCGCCGGTCCACCTGCCGGGCGACCCGCTGACCGTCACCTTGTGGTCGGCGCGCCGGACGGCGGCGTCAGGCGAGGCGTATGCGGCTGAAAATCAGGACGCCGCAGAATGAATAATTTGTCCCGAAACGCCGTTTTGAACCCAAAATTCATGCGTCCTGGACCCAAGTGCACCGGACCCACGGGTACTGGATGCGCGGCGATAGGATCTTTCCGTTATTAAAGTAACAACACAGAGTACCGACGTGATGCAGTCTCTCAATGTAAGTTTCGAATTTTTCCCGCCGCAGGATGATAAGGGCGAGGAGCGCCTATGGACCGTTCTGGACCGGCTGGCGCCGTTGCAGCCGTCCTTTGTGTCGGTGACCTATGGCGCGGGGGGATCGACTCGGGCGCGGACGGATCGCGTGGTGCGGCGCATTCATGATGAAACCGACGTACCCGTCGCCGCTCATTTGACTTGCGTTGGGGCCAGCCGCGATGACGTCGACGACGTCGCAAAGGGATGGTTCGATAATGGCATTCGCCACATTCTGGCGTTGCGCGGCGATCCGCCAGCGGATTCCGAGGGTTATCAGCCCCATCCCGAAGGGTATGAAAACGCCGCTGCGCTGGTGCGAGGGTTGCGCGATATTGGTGACTTTGAAATATCTGTCGCCGCCTATCCGGAAAGCCACCCGGATTCGCCCGATACGGCGGCGGATCTGGACAATCTGAAGCGTAAAATCGACGCCGGGGCGACCCGCGCTGTTACGCAGTATTTTTTTGAACCGTCGGTTTTTTTGCGGTTTCGTGAAAAGGTGGCGGCGGCGGGAATCAACGTTCCCATCGTTCCGGGCATTTTGCCGGTGACCAATTTCGCCAAAGTGGTGGAATTCAGCGGAAAATGCGCGACGGACGTTCCGGCCTGGATGGCGGAATTGTTTCATGGTCTCGACGCGGATCCGGAAACTCGAAAAATGATCGCCTTGTCGACGGCGGTTGATCAGTGCTGCGCCTTGCAGGGCGAAGGCGTTGAAGATTTTCATTTCTACACGCTGAACCGCGCCGATCTGAGCTACGCAATTTGCTGGCGTCTCGGGTTGCGCCCGCAAGACCTTTCTGGTGCGGAATTGTTGGAGAATAAGGTATGAGCCGCTTTCTGGAAGCTTTGAGCGAACGTGTTCTTTTAGGCGATGGCGGCGTTGGCAGCTGCGTTCAGGCGCTCGATCTGGATGTTGAGGATGATTACCGGGGCGCCGAGAATTGCACGGAAGTCCTCAATCTCTCCCGCCCTGATCTGGTGCGCGATATCCATGGGGGATATTTAGCGGCGGGGTCGGATTGCATTCAGACCAACAGCTTTGGCGGATCGCCCATTACGTTGAGCGAATTCGATCTTGAGGACCAGGCGTTTGAAATCAACAAGATCGCGGCGGAACTGGCGCATGAGTCTATCGCGGCGATGCAGGACGGCCGCGAACGGTTTGTTCTGGGATCCATCGGTCCCGGCACAAGACTGCCCAGTCTCGGTCATATTGGATATGACGAGCTGGAAGCGGCGCTACAGATACAGGCCGCCGGGCTCTTGGCGGGGGGCATCGACGCCTTTCTGATTGAAACCTGTCAGGATCCCTTGCAAATCAAAGCGGCGGTGAACGGCGCGAAACTGGCGATTGCAGCGCTGGGAGACGGGGCGGCGCTGGGAGATGAGGCGGTGCGGATTCCAATCATGGTGCAGGTCACCGTGGAGACGACGGGCACGCTCCTTGTTGGCGCCGATATCGCCGCGGCGGCGGTGGCGATTGAAGCGTTAAAGGTGGATTCGCTGGGGCTGAACTGCGCGACCGGACCGCAGGAAATGGCGGAACATGTAAAATGGCTGGGTGAAAACTGGCCGAAACCGATTAGCCTGCAACCCAATGCGGGGCTGCCGGAACTGGTTGATGGCGCGCCCTATTATCCCCTGCTGCCCAAAGAAATGTCGGATTGGATGCGCCGGTTTGTCCGTGAAGACGGCGTTAATCTGATTGGCGGTTGTTGCGGCACCGATATCGGTCATATCGAAGCGCTCGACGCTATGTTGCGCGACCTCGCTGAAGATGGATACCGACCGGCGCCCGCACCACGCGATCCGCAATGGACGCCGTCGATTGCATCGCTCTATAGCGCCACGCCGTATCGTCAGGAAAATGCGGTGCTGTCTATCGGTGAACGGTGCAACGCGAATGGCAGTCGGAAATTCCGCGAATTCCAGGAATCCGAAGATTGGGACGCCTGCGTTGAAATGGGTCGGGATCAAGTGCGCGAAGGCAGCCACGCCATTGATGTTTGCGCGGCCTTTGTCGGGCGCGATGAACTGGCGGAGATGTCCGCGCTGGTGACCAGTATGCGGGGCGCGGTGAATGCGCCGCTGGTGATCGATTCGACTGAATTGCCAGTGCTGGAGGGCTCGCTTCGGCTCTACGGCGGCAAGTCGATCATCAATTCCATCAATTTCGAGGATGGCGAGGAGCCCGCGCGCAAGCGACTGGAACTGGCGCGCAAGTTCGGCGCCGGCGTCATTGCGCTGACCATTGATGAAGAGGGGATGGCCAAAACCGTCGAGGAAAAACTGCGCATCGCCAAACGTTTGTATGATTTTGCGGTCAATGAGCATGGCCTGGCGCCGTCGGATTTATTGTTTGATCCGTTGACCTTCACCATTTGCACCGGCAACGCGGATGACCGTTTGCTAGGCTTGCACACGCTGGACGCGATCGAGGCGATTGCGAAGGAACTACCCGAATGCCAGATCATTCTGGGGCTTTCTAACATATCCTTCGGTCTGAACGCGGCGGCGCGCCATGTTTTGAACTCCGTTTATCTCGACCACGCGCAACGGCGCGGCATGAACGGCGCCATTATGCATGTCAGTCGAATTTTGCCCTTGCACGCAATCCCGGAGCAGGAAGTTAAAATCGCCGAAGACCTTATCTTCAATCGACGAACGGAGGATTACGAACCTCTGATCGAATTTATGGCGCTGTTCGACGGGCGCAAGGCGGCCAAGGACGAGGAAAAACCCCGTTCGGAGGATGTCTGCGAGCGTCTGTCGCAACGCATTATTGATGGCGATCGACAGGGACTGGAAGAAGATCTGGACGAAGCTATGGAGAAAATACCGCCGCTGGAGATCGTTAACACGCATTTGCTGGATGGCATGAAAGTTGTCGGCGAGCTGTTTGGCGCGGGCAAGATGCAATTGCCCTTCGTGCTCAAATCCGCCGAAACGATGAAAGCCGCCGTCGGGTATCTGGAACCGCATATGGAAAAGATGGAGGGCCAGGAAAAGGGCACCATCGTGCTGGCGACGGTGAAGGGCGATGTGCACGATATCGGCAAAAATCTGGTCGATATCATCCTGACGAATAACGGCTTTAACGTCGTCAATCTGGGCATCAAACAACCGATTGCGAATATTCTGAGCGCGGCGATTGAACATAAGGCCGACGCCATTGGCCTGTCCGGCTTGCTGGTGAAGTCGACCGTGGTGATGCGCGAAAACCTCGAGGAAATGAGCCGTGAAGGACTGAACGTGCCGGTTATTCTCGGCGGCGCCGCGTTAACGCGCGCCTATGTTGAGGAAGATTGCGTCGAGACCTACGCCTGTGGTCGCGTGGCGTACGCCCGCGACGCCTTCGATGGGTTGGGTCTGATGAACATGGTCGTGAACAACGAATTTGACGCTCATGTCAAAGGGGCCACGGAAAAACGCGCGGCGCGCCCGTCCAACTCAAAGAAAACCCTGGGCGGGGCTTCTCGCGCGGAAACGGTGGAACAAGCGGATCCGGTGTTTGCGACTCAACGCCGCCGCGACCTCGATGCGGGGGAGGAAATTCCAACGCCACCCTTCTGGGGGCCGCGTATTATCGCCCGGTCGCCAGTCGCCGCGCTTACGCCGTTTGTTAATGAGCGCATGCTCTATCAATTCCAATGGGGCTATCGCAAGGATGGGCGCAGCCTTAGTGAATATATGGTGTGGGCCAAGGAAGAATTGCGTCCAATCCTGAATCGCATGGTGGATATCGTCGTGAAGGAAGACATTCTAATCCCCCAGGCCTCCTACGGGTATTGGAAGGCGGCGGGCGAAGGCAATGATCTTGTCCTGTTCGAAGAGGACGGCGTGCGTGAATGCGCGCGCTTTGCCTTGCCGCGCCAGGCGGAGGGCGACCGGCGCTGTGTTACGGATTTTGTCCGCGATGTTTCCGACGGGCCGGACCGCCGCGACGTGGTCGGGTTGCAGGTCGTCACCATGGGCCAGCAAGCCTCCGAACGGGCGCGCGACTGGTTTGGGGAAGACCGGTATCAGGACTATTTGTATCTGCACGGTCTGGGTGTGGAAATGGCCGAGGCGATGGCGGAATATGTGCACAAGCGCATTCGCGCCGAACTCGGGTATGCCTCGGAAGAGGCCCGCGACATGGAAAAAATGCTGCAACAGGAATATCGGGGCAGTCGCTATTCCTTCGGCTATCCGGCGTGCCCGAACCTGCAGGATCAGGAACAAATCCTGACCTTGCTGGATGCGGGGCGGATCGGCGTTGAAATGTCCGATGAATTTCAGCTGCATCCGGAGCAATCCACCAGCGCGCTGGTCGTGTTGCACAAACAGGCGAAATATTTTTCCGTATGACGGGGCGCGTACGCCCGTCTGGAAATATCACTGACGGGTGCGTGCGCCTGATTGGAAATCCGGTTCAGGCGCCGCCCAGGGGCAAACTCTATATAACCTTGGTGCCGGTTCCAACCGTACTTTCGATTGCCAGTTGGCCGCCATGGAGGTCCACCAGGGATTTCACGATGGCCAATCCGAGACCCGCGCCTTCTTGAGAGATATAGGGGTCGGGTTCGCCCCGTACGAAGGGGTCTGTGAGCGTTGAGATTTTTTCAGCGGCGATGCCGACCCCCGTGTCGCGGACCACAAATATCAGGTCATCGTCCTTTGCGCTTACTTCGACCGCAACGGCGCCATCCTTGGGTGTGAATTTGATGGCGTTGGAAAGAAGGTTCAAAAATATTTGTTTAAGCGCGCGTCGATCCGCATGAAGAGACGGCAAATTGTCCGGCGCGTCATAGGTAAAGGACACGCCCTTTTCTTCGGCGCTTTGCAGGACGATCGGGGCGCATTCTTCGACGATTTCCTGAAACTTAAAAGGCGTCTTATTAAGTTGGTGCTTCCCGGATTCGATTTTGGACAGGTCGAGAAGGTCGTTGATCAGGTGTAACAGGTGAGCGCCGCTGGAACTGATATCATTGGCGTATTTAACATATTTTTCAGAGCCGAGCGCGCCAAAATACTGGCCCAACATCATTTCCGAAAACCCGATAATGGCGTTCAGGGGCGTCCGTAATTCGTGGCTCATGGTCGCCAGAAATTCCGTCTGGGCCCTGTTTGCGCGCTTCGCCTCCGACAGCGCCTTGCGCGACTCTTCTTCGGCGCGCAGGCGTTTGGTGATGTCGAAATGCCAAACCATGGTGCAGTTACGGCCATTAAAAAATATAGGTCGTGTATTCATGGATACCCAGATTGCGGACCCATCCCGGTGGCGCCGACAGGCTTCGAAATCGACCAAATTCACGCCACTTCTCAAGGTTTCTCTCACCTCGGCGTGTTGGTCCGGATCCATCCAGGTATCGGCAATATCCGATTGGAGCAAATATTCTGTTGACCTCTCACCAAACAATTCTGCCAGCGCTTTGTTTGCAAAAAGTCGCTTTGCGCTTTTTTGGCCTTTATATTCTTCATGAACGATGACCGCGACGCCAACCGGACTCTGCTCAAGGATTTTGCGTAGATTTTCTTCATTCTGCCGTAGTGTCTTTTCCGAACGTTTGCGTTCCGTGATGTCGTGCATGGTGACGGTTAAAATTGTCTCACCGTCGGTTTCCAGTTTGGAAATTGAGGCTTCCGCTGGAAATATAGAGCCGTCGCTTCTGCGGCCCGTGATTTCACCTCGCCCGCCCATCAGGCTCATCGGTTCTGTGGCTTTGAGAAATTTCTCGACGTGGCGCCCATGTGCCCCGCGTATATGGTCGGGCAATAACATTTCGATGGGCTGGCCGATCAAATCGCATCGCGCGTAACCGAAAATATTCTCTGCGGCGTCGTTAAACATCAGGATGGTTCCGTCGGCGGTCGTTAAAATAATCGCCTCCGGCGCGATGCGTAAAATCTCGCTCAAGCGGGATTCCACCGCCTGCAGGTTTTCCTCCGCCTTCCGCAATTTGCTTGTATCGGTCGCGGTGGAGCCAATGCCGGTGATGGCGCCTGTTTGATCGCGGATGGGAAATTTGGTCACCAGCCGCACGCGGACATCGCCGGATGGCGCGGTATCAACACGTTCCTCCGTGATCGCCTCTCCCTTGCGATAAACCGCCGCCTCGTGGGACTGCTTCGCGAACGCCAGTTTTTTCGACATGTGCGCTGACGCCGACCGGTGGATCACCTGCGCCTCGGTGACGTTGTACATGGAGAGAAAGGCCTTGTTGACCAACTGGTAACGGCTTTCTAAATCCACTAGGGAAATTGTCGCCGGCGAATGGTCCAGGATCGACCGCAGTAATAAATCCTGCTGTCGGACAGCCGCTTCTGCCGCTTTTTGTTCCTTGATGTCCCGACTGATCGTCAAGAT
>JBLHZD010000068.1:0-15154 GCA_047631095.1 Alphaproteobacteria bacterium | reverse complement strand
CCGCGTTACGGTTTCCATGGCTTGCGACAACATCAAGGTCCAGGACAAAAACGCGGTCCCGCTCAGCACCGCCAATACCGCCTTGTCCAAACTAGCGTCCAGAGGCGCGTGCGGCGCGAGAATGGCGTAGGCGAGGCCATGAACCAGGACAATCAAGGCAAGTCCGGCGATAACGACAATCGCGGCGCGACGCGGGCGGCCTGCGGTCATCATGAACCACCAATCCCGCCAGGCGAGGCGAAGTTCATGACGCGCAAGCCATATCATCGAACCTGCGCTTGTCATCGAACCCGGGCCCACCATATCGATCCCCTATTCGCCCAGCGTTGGTTCGGCGCCCGTCACCAATTCGCCAGCCACCAATTCGCCAGCCACCAATTCAAGGAAAACATCCTCCAGACTGCGGTCTCCCATTCCCGCCTGACGGCGCAACCCGGCCAAATCACCCTCCGCAATGAGCCGTCCTTCCGCGATGACGCCAATACGTTCCGCCATACGTTCGGCGACATCGAGAATATGCGTCGTCATGATGACCGCAGCGCCGTCCTGCTGTCTTTCCTGAAACACATCCTTCACCTCTCGCGCGGATGCGGCGTCCAACCCGGTCAACGGTTCATCCAGTACGATCAGCTTTGGATCATGGACAAGCGCGCCGGCCAGCGCGACCTTCTGGCGCATTCCCTTGGAGAACCCCTGGCACCGGTCATGTGCAACAGCGCCAAGGTCCAAACGCTCAATCAACGCGCGCGCCCGCCCTTCCGCCACGGCTGCGGGTAATTCCCAAAGACCTGCGACAAATTCCAGATATTCCATCGGCGTCAGTTTCTCATAGATCATGGGCTCATCGGAAACCCAGGCGACGATCCGTCTCGCGGCGAGTGGGTCCTTCAACGCGTCTATTCCAAATATCGAGACACCGCCGCTATCCGGCCGCAATAGCCCGGCGATCATTTTCAAGGTCGTCGTCTTACCGGCGCCATTTGGCCCGACCAACCCATAAAATTCACCCGGCGCGATCTGCAATCCAAGTTCAACAACCGCGGGTCGGTCAAAAGATTTTCCAAGGGCGTCCAGCACCAGGGCGGGCGTGTCGAAATTCATGTTCTGCGACGATCTATGTAATCAGGGTATGTGCAGCCTAACGCATTGGAATAGTATGACATCTAGGGAAAACAGGCAAAATTGCGACGCGACTGCCAGGAATTCCCCTATTGCCCCAGAACTCAAAATCAACGAATGTTTGCGTTATTCAGTTACTCACGGGGAGAGAAACCAATGACGTCCAAACATCCTGAAACGATTGTGCTTCACGCTGGCTATCGTTGCGACCCGACGACCAACGCCGTCGCAGTGCCGATCTATCAAACCACATCGTTCCAGTTCGATAGCGCAGAACATGCGTCCAATCTGTTCGCGCTGAAGGAATTGGGAAACATTTACACCCGTATCATGAACCCCACCAACGACGTTCTGGAAAAGCGCCTGACGGCGCTGGAAGGCGGCGTGGCGGCGTTGAGCGTATCGTCGGGTCAATCGGCCTCGGCCATGTCGGTTCAGAATATCGCAGGTTTAGGCGACAATATCGTCAGTTCGACGGATTTGTATGGCGGAACCTGGAATTTGTTCGCCAATACCCTACCCAGCATGGGAGTCGAAGTTCGTTTTGTAGACCCCGCCGATCCGGAAAATTTCGCCAACGCCACAGATGACAGAACGCGCGCCTATTACGCTGAAACCCTGCCCAATCCAAAGCTGGAAGTGTTTCCGATCAAGGAAGTCGCCGATATCGGCAAACGGCTGGGCATTCCCCTGATCATGGATAACACCGCCGCTCATGGCTTGTGCCGACCCTTTGATCATGGCGCGTCCATTATCGCATCGTCCTGCACCAAATATATTGGCGGTCACGGGAATTCTATCGGCGGCATCATTATCGATTCCGGCACGTTTGACTGGGAAGCGAACGCAGAGCGCTTTCCCATGCTGAACCAACCGGACCCAAGCTATCACGGCGCCGTTTGGACGGAAGCGGTCAAACCGCTTGGCCCGATCGCCTATATCCTCAAAGCGCGGGTCACGCTGCTGCGCGATTTGGGCATGACGCTAAGCCCGCAAAACGCCTTCCTCATTTTGCAAGGTCTCGAAACGCTGCCGCTTCGAATTGAGCGTCATTCGCAAAACGCTGCGGCCGTTGCGGATTATCTGAATTCGCACCCTAAAGTGTCGAAAACGATTCATCCCAGCCTCATGTCCGGTGAACCGCGACGTCGTGCGGACGCAGCGCTTTCCGGCGGCTATGGCGGCCTGGTCGGGTTTGAATTGGGAAATGGTATGGAGTCCGGCAAAAAATTCATCGACGGACTGGAATTATTCTATCACCTGGCGAATATCGGCGATGCGCGCAGCCTCGCCATCCACCCCGCAAGCACCACCCATTCCCAATTAACGCCGGAAGAGCAGTTGGCCACGGGCGTCACGGATGGTTATGTCCGGCTTTCGGTCGGGTTGGAGCATATCGACGATATCATCGCCGATTTAAGTCAGGCTCTCGATAAGGCCTGATCTGGTTCGACAACAAGCAAAACCAACGGTATGACGGTCCTTATCGCAGGCGCGGGAATAGGCGGTTTGACGATGGCGCTAAGCCTTCATCAAATCGGCGTTCCCGCGACCGTATTTGAAAGCGTCCCGGCGATAAAACCGCTTGGCGTTGGTATTAATATACTCCCCCATGCGGTTCGGGAATTCACCGAGCTCGGCCTTCAGGAAATCCTTGCGGAAAACGCGATTGCGACAAGCGAACTCGCTTATTACAGCAAACGCGGACAACAAATCTGGTCCGAGCCGCGCGGGCGGGACGCTGGTTACAATTGGCCACAATTTTCAATCCACCGCGGCGTGTTGCAAATGCTGCTGTACGAGGCGGTGAAACTGCGTCTAGGCCCCGACGCCATCAAGGTAAACCACCACCTGACGTCGTGGCGCAAAACGGGCGACGAAATCGAAGCCACCTTCATCGACAGAGAATCCGGCGACTCAACCAACACCTATACCGGCGACCTGCTCATTTGCGCAGATGGCGTGCATTCGCAGGCGCGGGCGACCATGAACCCGAATGAGGGTGCGCCGATCTGGAACGGCTCTATCCTGTGGCGCGGCGTCAGCAGGGGCGCGCCCTTTCTGACCGGTAGCACCATGATCATGGCCGGATATGAATTTGTAAAATTCGTCTGTTATCCAATCCATCAAGAAGATAATGGCGACACGCTGATCAACTGGATCGCAGAACGTAAATTTGACCCGGATCACGAATGGCGGCGCGAAGACTGGAATCGTCCCGGCGTCTTATCCGATTTCCTGCCCTGGTTCGAAGACTGGCGGTTTGACTGGCTGGACATACCAGCGTTGATCCAGGATGCGGCGCATGTCTATGAATACCCGATGGTTGATCGAAACCCATTAGCGCAATGGTCGCAGGGCCGCATGACCTTGCTGGGCGACGCCGCCCATCCGATGTACCCTATCGGATCAAATGGCGCCTCACAGGCGGTGCTGGACGCGCGTGTTTTGACCCGTGAAATTCTTCATCACGGCCCAACGCCCAAGGCGTTAAACCGATATGAAGCCGAACGAAACCCGGCCACGGCGAAAATTGTCCGCGCAAATCGCAGCAATGGACCCGAGCAGGTCATGCAGATGGTCGAAGACCGCGCACCTGACGGTTTTGAGAATATTAATGATGTGTTGAAACCATCTGAACTTAACGGTGTCGCGACGGCGTACAAAAAAATTGCCGGATTTGATCGCGACGCACTCAACAAACGCGACTCTATTGTCGCAGCATCGGTCGATTAGCTCGCAGTTTAAGTGAGCTTGTTGTGCAGAAAGGCGTGGACCGCCACCGCGAATTCGCGGGGCTGCTCCATACATCCGAAATGACCAACCCCTTCAATAGAGACCGTCTCCGAGTTGGGGATTGCGCGCGACAAACGGGCGATAATCCTATGAGCGGCTTCCGGTGAAGCATCACCTCTGAGAAACAACACCGGCGCATCAATTGAGACGTAGTCTTTCGCCGGTGTCTTGTCAGCACTCACTGCGGCAATTTCGTTCGCCAGATGAGGCGCCCTGATTTCCAAGGCGTGGCGCGCCCGTTCTGGCAAATCATCCCATGAAACATCGTTCCACGCTTGAATGAATTCGGGCAGTCCTTGGGCTGGGTCACCATTCAGCAACCCCGCATTAACGGCGCGATCCCACGTCAAGGCCGCCGCGTCACCAGCATCACGAGGGTCGAGAGCGCCGAACGCCATAGGTTCAATGGCGACCAACGCATCAACTAGCGCTGTATTCTGCACCGCCTTGAGGGCGATGAACCCGCCCATAGAATGCCAGACCAACACGCGACGACCTTCCGGCGCCGTCTGTAATATCCAGGAAATAATTTCTTCGTTGGCGGCCAAAGGCCCCATACCTTCGGGCGCCTTTGTCCCGCCATATCCGGCCAGCGCCGGAATTACGATCCGGCGTCGGTCATCCGCAAATTCTCGAGCCAACCCCTGGAGCGCTGCGGGGGATCCTGCCGCGCCATGGACAAAAACCCATATCTCCTGCGTCTCGAGCCCCGCACCGGGCTCCATGACAAGCGCATCAATGTCGCCAAAAGGCGCTCGAAGAATTTGTCTGGATGCGGCGTCTGGGATTTATTCCAGCCCCAACAAGGCGTCAATCCGCTCGGGTCCAAGATCCGGGCCGTGCAACAAATCGTCGCCGACCTGCAGCACGGGAGACGTGCGGATGTTATGACTATCAATAAAATCCGCCGCGTCTTCATCCATCATCAAATCCTTCGCGACGAAATCAACATCATGCGCCCGTAAATAGGTTTTAAGCTGTTCACAGGGCGCGCAAAGCGGTGTTGAATAAACAATGACTTCCATCTCCTAGACTTTCCCTTCATTCTTCAACTTCCGGTACAGCGCCTTTTTCTCCAGCCATTCCTGGGTTTCCGATTCATCTTTCCACGGTTGGTCTTTGGAGAATATTTTTGCCTTCCAGTCGTCTCCCGCATGCCATTGATACGGCGTCTGGCGGGTTGTCCGTGGCTCGGTCGCAGACTCCAGTAAATCGAGCGCGAGACCAATGATCTCCCGCTGCATCTGCGCATCTTCGGGTTGCCCACACGGACTGCCAAGCGGAAAGTCCGTAAATAACAGACGCGGCACGCCGCAGGTCTCAACAATATCCCGGGCGTTCGCAACGATCACGGTCGGGACGCCATTTTCTTCAAGATGTCTTGCAACCAAACTCACGGTTTGGTGGCAGACGGGTCAGACCGGGGTCAGAAGCGCGACGTCAACAGCTTCTTCTCGACACCGTCGCAGAACTTCAGGGGCGTCGACTTCGCGCGTCTTGCGCTGGCTATAGGCGTTGTAGACCCCATGTGCGGTCGGTGCGAGAGACGCAAACCGGCCTTCCGCCGCCAACTCTGCGAGACGGGATACCGGGAAGAAAGCATTCACGTCATCAAGCGTCGTCGCGTGTTTATCGAAGCTGTGCGAGAGACTGTATAACGCATCGACCGGCGTGTCGGTGGGAACCGCATACACATTGCCCGCTTCGCCCTTTTCCTGCGGCGTGCGCTGGTCGTCCCAGGTTTTGATGGAAATTTCACTGGTTGAAATCAACGCCAACCGGCTTTCCGACAAAGGCTTTTTCAACAGCGTAAAAGGCACATCGTCAAAATTGGCCCATTGATAGGGTTTTTCATACCCCTCTGCGCGATAATACTCGCGCGTTTTGTCGATATAACGAACGTAGCTCAAGACGACCTCCATATCATATTAGATAAACTGTAATTGAGCTACGTTACGGTATGCCTCACTCCGGAGCAAGATGCGACAATCAGTCCAATTCGCCAGTCCAATTCGCCAGTCCAAATCGCCAGTCTAATCCGCCAGCCTATTCCGCCGCTTGTTTGTTCGGCTCGGGCACTTTCTCCCGCATGGTGACGAATTCCTCTGCCGCCGTGGGGTGAATACCGATTGTCGCATCAAATTGAGCCTTGGTGGCGCCGCATTTAAGCGCAATCCCCAACCCCTGCGTCGTCTCTCCCGCATCAGGGCCCACCATATGAAAGCCCACGACCCGATCACTGGCTTGATCAACGATCATCTTCATAAAAGTTTTTTCATCCCGGCCGGACAAGGTGTGTTTCATCGGCGTGAAGGACGATGCGTAAATATCAATCGCGCCATATTTGTCGCGGGCTTGCGCTTCGGTCAGGCCCACGGTGCCAATGTTCGGCTGACTGAACACCGCGGTGGGAATATCGGCGTAATCCAAGGACAGATTCTCGCCGCGGAACAGGTTGCCGGCAAGCACCATACCTTCGGCTATGGCCACCGGCGTCAGCGCCACCCGGTCGATGACATCGCCGATTGCGTAGATGGAATCGACCGAAGTCTTGAACTGGTCGTCGACCTTGATGGCGCCATTATCCGCCATTTCAACACCGGTCTCTTCAAGTCCGATGCCCCGACTGTTAGGCGCGCGTCCCGTCGCGTAAAAGATCATATCCGCCTCGATCTCTTCGCCATTTTCGAGCTCGGCCGTCAAGACATCGCCTGATTTTTCGATCCGCGCGATATTCGCGTTAAAAACCAGTTTGACGCCCTTTTTACGCATCTCGGTCGCCAAAAACGTCCGGACGTCATCATCAAAACCACGCAGGAAATGCGGCCCCCGGTAAAGCTGCGTTACGTCGACGCCAAGTCCTTCGAGGATACCTGCGAATTCAACCGCGATATAACCGCCGCCAACGACGATTACGCGCTTCGGCAACTTCTCCATGTAAAAAATTTCATTTGAGGTAATCGCATGTTCCTTGCCGGGAATGTCCGGCACGACCGGCCATCCGCCTGTCGCAACGAGGATTTTATCCGCTGTCACGGTTTTACCATTCACCGACACTGTATGCGCGTCCACGACGGTTGCACGCCCGTTGAAGAGCTCGACGCCTGCATTGCCCAACATGCGCTCATAAATACCGTTGAGCCGCTCGATTTCCTTGTTCTTGTTCGCCAACAGCGTGGGCCAGTCAAAGGACGTCTCGCCAACAGTCCAGCCGTAGCCCGCCGCATCCTTGAAGTCTTCTGCGTAATGCGAGGCGTAGACGAACAATTTTTTCGGCACGCACCCGACATTGACGCAAGTGCCGCCAAGATACAGATCTTCCGCGACCGCCACCTTGGCGCCATAGGAAGCTGAAATCCGGCTCGCTCTTACGCCGCCGGAACCGGCGCCGATGGTGAACAAGTCAAAATCATATGCGGTCATATTCGTATCCCCGTTCTGCGTTATTTATTTTGCTGCATGATACATAACCATGCCGCCCCAGTGTGAAAAGGCCATGCGCCATTCACGTTATCATGATTGGTCAAAATTTCCCGCAAGCCGATAGTTGACATATGTGGCCGGGTCGATGATTGCTTACGTCCATGGTTGATGATTCTGAAGACAGCGCGTTTCCACCGCCCCCCGCGATCCGTGCGATTCACATCTGCACGAACTGGCGCGCCGGCGATATTATGCCGTCATGCGGCGCAAAAGGCGCCAAGGAATTCGCCGACGCCTTGGAAACAGGTCTCAAGGAACGAAACCTTCCCTTCACATTCCGCCGACTCCATTGCATGGGAAAATGCCATATCGGCCCCACCATGAAGATATCCCATGGCGGGCCCTTCGTCATGGGCGCGCAGGCGGACGACGCACCAAAAATTCTCGATTTGTTGGCCAACGCTGAATTCGACGCCCTGGCCGAAGCCTTTCCAATTACCGAACGCCAAAAAAAAATCGAAAATTAACCTCCCCACCTCTCTGGGCTCCCGTCCGGGGCTAACGCTTCCCCATCGTCAGGCCTGTGTTAAACTGACGTTTTCATGATTTGGATAACATCGCATGGAATTTCTCGTTGTCGTAAAACGCGATTGTGAAACCTGCCAGCTTGTCGAGCCTATTCTGGCCGCAATCGCTGACGCGCATTCGCTCACGCTGTATTCACAGGACGACCCCACCTTTCCAGAATCACTGGACGGTGCGCGGGACGACCAAAGTCTTGAACAATCCTGGCGCCACAAAATCGAAACCGTGCCAACATTGCTTGGCATCGAAAACGGACAGGAGGTCGCGCGCACAGTAGGTTGGGATCGCGCGGAATGGGCCAGGATTATGGGCATGGCGACGTTGGGCGAAGACCTGCCCGCCTTTCGGCCCGGCTGTGGCTCTCGCACCATGGACCCCGGCGTCCCGGAACAATTGGCGCTTAAATATGGCGATCTAATCCTGGATGCGCGGGTTATTGACGTCGATGACAACGATGACCCGGCCGAGGTCGCCTATGATCGCGGCTGGACCGACGGATTGCCCATCACACCGCCAACCGATTTGCGCGTTGCACGCATGTTGTCGGGAACGACTCGGGCGCCCGACGAAATTATCGGCGCTATCCCGCCAAACCTTATCGATTGCACAATCGAAAAAGTCGCCATTAACGCCGTCATGGCAGGGTGCCGACCGGAATACTTTCCCGTTGTTCTAGCAACCATAGAAGCGGCGCTGAAGCCGGAGTTTTCCATGCATGGCTTGCTGGCGACCCTTTGGTTCTCTGGCCCTGTCGTTATTGTTAATGGCCCCGTGACCAAGCGCATTGGCATGAATTGGGACGGCAATGTTCTGGGCCAAGGCAATCGCGCAAATGCGACAATCGGCAGGGCGCTGCAACTGGTTATTCGAAATATCGGCGGTGGACGCCCCCGGGAAATCGACCGCTCCGTCTTCGGAAATCCGGGAAAATACACGTTCTGCTTCGCCGAAGATGAAACGGACCCAGAATGGGTTCCCCTCAATGTCGCGCGCGGCCACGCCGCCGGGACGTCCACCGTCACCTTGTTTCATGGAGACGGCGTTCAGGGAATAGCCGATCACAAATCTCGCGACCCGGAAAGTCTGGCGCGATCACTGGCGATGGGCCTATGCGCCGTCTCTCACCCCAAGTTGGCGCAATGGTCAAATGCGATACTGGTGATTTCACCGGATCATTACGCAATTTTTAAACAAGGGGGATGGGGCCGCGCGGAAATTGAGGCCGCGCTTTGGGAGGCGCTTCGTCGCCCCGGTCGCGATCTGATCGCCGGCGCACAGGGCGTGGGCGCCGGTATCGACCCGGCGCGCGCAGAAGAGATGGTTGATAAATTTCACCCCGGCGGATTGCTTGTCGTTCGCGCCGGCGGCGTTGGCGGTCTGTTTTCCGCTATTATCGGCGGCTGGACGGCGCATCGTCGCCACAAGGAAGTTCAAATCGTATCGAAGGAGATTGACGTATGAGCGACTTCACCATGAGAGATCCAACGGCGGAGACATCCGCCACCCAACGAGACCGCATACCGCCAAAAGCGGACCTTTCAAACGCGACGATTGGCTTATTGTGTATTTCGAAGGAACGCAGCGAAGAGTTTCTCGACACAGTTGAGCGTCAAATGACCAAGCGTGGACTAAAAATATTACGGTTCGCCAAACTGACCCATACGAAGCCAGCGCCGGAAGCGGTGCTTCAGGATATCATCGAACGTTGTGACGTTGTCGTCGAAGGGTTGGCGGATTGAGGTTCCTGTACGTCGTGCAGTTTGCATGACATTCAGACCCTCGATCGACGCGGTATTCCGGGCGGCGCGGTGGCGACCGTCGCATTTCGCGAAGCGGCGGAAGCGCAAGGAAAGGCGTTAGGGTTCAAACCGGGAATCGTCTGGGCGCCCCACCCCATTCAAAACCGGACCCCGAAAGAATTGGCGGCGGTGGCCGAAGAATTAATCGACGACATTATTGCGCTAATCTCACCACAATAGTTCGCTCAAGAAACCCGTAGCGCGTCCCTAATGGAAGACGCGCTACGGTGAAACCCTAGAGTTCCGGCGAACGGATCACCAACATTTTTTCGATTTGCATGTCGTGAATTGTATGGTGAATGCCGCCAACCCCATAGCCGGATTGCCGCAAACCAGCGAAGGGCATCCAATCAACCCGGAAGGCCGTGTGATCATTCACCATGACCGCACTGGCGTCGAGACGGCGGAAACAGCGCATCGCTGTATCCATATCGCGGGTGCAAACGGCGGATTGAAAGGCGAAGGGCAACGAATTCGCGCGGCCAATCGCGTCATCCAGATCGCTATAACTATAGACACAGACCGCCGGGCCAAAGATTTCACGTTGGCTAACCAAAGCGTCCGCAGGTGGTTCATAAAGCACCGTCGCCTCGTGACAGCTATCCGATACCTTCGATCCGCCGGCGACGATTTCCGCGCCGCCATCGACCGCTTCCGTGATCCATTCCGCCACCCGGTCGTTTTCCTTAGTGCGAATTAACGGGCCGATTTCAGTTTCCGCTTTCGTTGGATCGCCAATCGGCATTTTGGCGCCCAATTCGCCAATTCGCGCCGCGACATCGCGCGCAATCGATTCATGGGCGAAGACGCGTTGAACGGATACGCAAACCTGACCGGCGTGGTAAAAGCCACCCTTCGCCAGCAAGGGCGCAATCGCGTCCAGATCAGCGTCCGGCGCGACAATCACCGGCGCCGCGCCGCCATGCTCCAGCGCACAGCGCGTTCCCGGCGACAATTTCGACCGCAACATCCAACCAACGCCCGGCGACCCGATAAAGCTGAAAAAGCCGACGCGGGGATCTGTAACCAATTGGGTTGAAACGTCGCGGCCCTTCGTGACGACCACCTGACACCACTCTTCCGGCAGCCCCGCTTCGTGCAAAATTTGAACAAACCGAATACAGGACAGCGGCGTCACTTCCGCTGGTTTAACAATACAGGGGCAGCCCACTGCAATGGCCGGGGCCACCTGATGGACGATCAGATTGAGCGGGTGGTTAAACGCGCTGACGGCGACAACCACGCCAATTGGTTCATGAGTCGTCATCGCCAAACGGTTCATCGACGATGCATTCAGCCCCATTGGAATTTCGGTTCCGTGCTGGGTTCGCAAAGTCTCGATGCATAACTTAACGCCATCGATGGCGCGTGCGACTTCGACCTGACTGTCTGGTAGGGGCTTGCCCCCTTCCCGCGCGGCTTCCACGGCGAGTTCATCGAACCGTTCGCCCATGAGGACAGCGGTCTTTTCCAGTATCTCAATACGCTTTTCGACCGACAGCCACCCATCCCGGTCTTTGAACAAACGCGACGCGGTATCCAGGGCCTTATCAACGGCGGCGGCGTCCGCGCGTGGCACTGTCGCGATCTCGGCGCCATCATAGGGCGCCCAGACCATCTCGTCGTCGCACGCCTTGGCGCCAGGAACCAGGAACGGGAATTTTTCGACCATTACATCTTCTCCACTCGACTCTGCTGAAAATTCGTTGATACAATCTAGCGCGCTGGGCTGAGAAACGGTAGTGCCGTTTACCAAAGGCGGCGCAATATTTTCCTTCAGTTGCGCCAATCCAAGGATTTGACATAATACCCGCGCTAATTCACTCGCGCCGTCATTGTTCGCGCGCCCCGCCCACGCCAACTAATCAACGTCGCAAACACGGCCATGTTAACGGGCCCTTTGTCACTAGGAGTTCAGATCTTGAGCAAAGCTAGATTACCGTTGTCCGGGTATAACGTTATTGATGTCACAGCAGCGCGCGCCGGCCCCACCGCCGTGCGCCAGTTGGCCGATTGGGGCGCCAATGTCATCAAGGTCGAAGCCCCGGCGTCCATTGATCAAAACCGGGCCAGCCTCACCGGGTCGCGGCATGGCTACGATTTTCAGAATTTGCACCGGAACAAGCGCGCCCTGACGCTCAACTTGAAAACCGAGGAAGGCAAAGCGGTTTTCTTTGATTTGGTGAAACAAGCCGATGTCGTCGTAGAGAATTTCCGCTCCGAAGTTAAATACCGGCTGGGAATCGATTATGAATCCGTTCGGAAGGTAAATCCGAAAATCGTCTATGGCAGCATTTCGGGGTTTGGCCAGACGGGTCCCTACGGAAAGCGCCCCGGCGTAGACCAAATCGCCCAAGGGCTCGGTGGATTGATGTCGATTACAGGGCTACCGGGACAAGGTCCCGTGCGGGTTGGTATTCCCATTTGCGACCTGACCGCGGGTATTTTTCTCGCCCAAGGTATCCTGATGGGATTGCTCGACCGGCAAAAAACCGGCGAAGGCCAATGGGTACATACATCATTGCTGGAATCGGTCATTCAAATGCTGGATTTCCAGGGCGCGCGTTGGCTCATCAAGGGCGAGGTCGCGCCGCAAGCGGGCAATAATCATCCGACCGGCACGCCGACCGGCGTCTTTCCCACGGCTGACGGCCATATAAATATCGCCGCCGCCGGGACAAATTTGTTCGACCGGATGTGCGAAGCGATGGGTGCGGATGATTTAGGCTCAGATGAACGGTTCCGTACCGGCGAAGAGCGCACGGATCACCGGGAGGAGCTCAATGAACGGATGAGCGTGTATACGCGCACGAAGTCCAGCGACGAATGGATTGAAATCATGAATGACGCAGGCGTGCCGTGCGGACCGATTTATCCAATCGATCAGATGTTCGCAAATGAGCAGGTCCAGCATCTCGGCATTGCGAAATCGGTTCAGCACGCAGAGCTTGGCGAATTAAAGGTCGTTGGTCAGGCGGTGAACCTGACGACAACGCCGCAGCCGGATACGCTTCGAAGAGCCACGCCGGATCTCGGCGAACACACCGACGAAATATTGGCGGAACTCGGTTATGACGCCGAAAAAATCGCCGCACTACACAAAAACGACATTGTTTAACCCATCACGGTTTAACCCATCACGCCGCTTCACGCGCGATTAGAATTTACCAAGGAGTTCAATTCATGAGCAATCCCAGACTTCCCCTTGATGGCTATAACGTCATTGATTTGACCGCACACCGCGCTGGTCCCACCGCCGTGCGGCAATTAGCCGATTGGGGCGCCAACGTCATCAAGATCGAAGCGCCCACCTCGATAAGCAATGACAAGGGAAGCCTGATCGGTTCCCGAAACGGATTCGATTTTCAAAACCTGCACCGCAACAAGCGCAGCTTGACCCTGAATTTGAAAACCGACGAAGGAAAAGTCGTTTTCTTCGATCTGGCGAAAAAATCCGACATCATCGTCGAGAATTTTCGGTCTGCGGTAAAATTCAGGCTTGGCATTGATTATGACGCCGTCCGAAAAGTGAACCCGCGTATTATCTATGGCAGCATCGCCGGTTTTGGGCAGACGGGCCCATATGGCAAACGTCCTGGGGTGGACCAGATCGCTCAAGGTATGGGCGGATTGATGTCGATCACGGGATTGCCCGGTCAGGGACCCGTGCGCGTCGGCATTCCCATTTGCGACCTGACAGCGGGTATTTTCCTGGCGCAGGGCATTCTCCTCGCCCTCATTGACCGGGAAAAAACCGGCGAAGGGCAATGGGTGCACACGTCATTACTTGAATCTATTATTCAGATGCTCGATTTTCAGGGCTCTCGCTGGCTCATCAAGGGCGAGGTCGCCGCACAAGCGGGGAATAACCACCCCACGGGAACGCCAACCGGGGTATTCCCGACGTCTGATGGTCATATCAACATCGCCGCCGCCGGGACGAATTTGTTCGACCGGATGTGTGGGGCGATGGGCGCCGACGATCTGGCCTCGGAAGAACGCTTCCGCTCTGGTGAGGGGCGGACTGACAATCGAGAAGAAGTGAATGAACGCATCAGCGCCTATACCGCCACGAAGACCAGCGACGAGTGGATTGACATCCTCAACGAAGCTGGCGTCCCGTGCGGACCGATATATACAATCGATCAGGTTTTCCAGAACGAACAAGTTCAGCATTTGGGCATCGCCAAGACTGTAAATCACAAAACTCTGGGAACCATGAATGTTGTGGGCCAAGCGCTCAACATGACGGCGACCCCGCAACCCGACACATTGCGCATGGCCACCCCTGAACTCGGCGAACATACCGATGATATTCTCGCCGAATTAGGATATGATGACAATAAAATCAAATCCCTGCACGGCTCGGATATCGTATAACCCCCGACAGACACACAAAAAGACCGGAGTCTTCTATGAAACTGAATACCGAAAAAATGCTCGCTGAAAAGGCCGACGGCATCGGCATGATGACCTTTAACAATCCCGCGCGTCGCAACGCGATGTCGCTGGAGATGTGGGAGGCGACCGACACGATTCTCGAAGACTTTGAAAATGACGATTCAGTACGTGTCGTCATCATGAAAGGCGCAGGCGGAAAAGCGTTCGTATCCGGCGCGGATATTTCTGAATTTAAGGAAAAGCGCAATAATGCGGAAGCAGCCGCACATTACGCCGCCGTTTCTGAAGGCGCGCGGAACCGGCTTGGCAATCTGAAAAAACCACTCATCGCTCTCATCGACGGCTTCTGCCTTGGCGGTGGTCTGGCGGTTGCGCTGGCGGCGGATATGCGTTTCGCGACCGATCAATCCCAATTCGGCGTCCCGGCGGCGCGTCTGGGCATCGCATACGCCTTTGACGGATTACGCCGATTGGTCAGTTTGGTAGGCCCCGCCTTAGCGAATGAAATTATGTTCACCGCCCATCGTATCGACGCAGCCGAAGCGCTTCGGATTGGCCTGATAAACCGCGTCATTCCAGCCGACGACATCGAATCAACGGTTCGCGACCTTGCCCTCACAATCGTCAATAACGCGCCCCTGTCGGTAAACGCGTCGAAGGTGACCATCAAGGAAGTTCTCAAGGACGCGGGTGACCGGGACATGGATAATCTGGCGCGTATTTCCAAGTCCTGCTTTGACAGCGCTGATTATGCAGAAGGTCGCCAAGCTTTCATGGAAAAGCGCCAGCCGGTTTTCACCGGAACCTAGAGGTCCGGAACCTAGGGACTCGAAACCACGCGATTTTACGCTAAGTGTCCGTCCGAAAAGTTCTTGAATCATATGAGTCGGATGTGATTCAAGGATCTTACCGCCGAATGGAGGGCAAGGCTAATGTGGACATCAGAAAACCGAGGTTCCTATGATCGCGGCAAACTTCGCTATCCGAGTGACGTGACGGATGGAGAATGGGTTCACATTGAGCCCCTGATC
>JBLHZD010000067.1:0-15251 GCA_047631095.1 Alphaproteobacteria bacterium | reverse complement strand
TATTTTTTCCGCATCAGGGATTCAGGGATTTTGCCCGGACGAAACCCCGGAATCTGAACCGTGTTTTTTAGTTCATCCAGACGGGAGGTGACTTTTGTGTCTATTTCCGCTGCGTCGACCTTAATCGAAAATTCACGTTCAAGGCCTTCATTTTTCGTCTCGGTAACCTGCATTGAATCTCGCCCGCCATGATATGGGTGTCAAAAAAGAAACTTCATCGTATCTCTGAACTGAAATACCAGTTCAGACTTAAATTTGGTGCGGGCGAAGGGACTTGAACCCCCACGGATCTCTCCACCAGATCCTAAATCTGGCGCGTCTACCAATTCCGCCACGCCCGCGTCTCTACGCTTTCCAGCCGTCGCGCCGAAAGCGACCCTGTATAGGTATACAATGTTGGGGGGTCAAGCGAGCGAGCCTTACGCAAGGCTTAATTTTACGCGACATCGCATACTAGCGCGACCAATCACCAACAGAAGAGGCTATATCCGAGCCAGTTTCTCAACCGTACTGGAAGCCGCAACCCGGCCTTCTCCCGTATACGCCTCGTGATTTTCTTCGATTCTTCCCAGGTTATACAAGTAGTTAACCATCATTCCCGCGGATTGACCCACGCCATGGTTGGATTTATCACCCATCCAGTTCAAGCGCTCTACTAGCGCGCCATTGGTCAAATGGAAATGCGCGACAGGATCCGCAACCCGACCACGTCGATTTTTCGCCTTCAACAAATACCGCGCTGCGATACCCGTCAAAATCGGTTCGACCGCGTCTGTTAACGCCCGGTCATCAGACCACTCCGTCGTATCCAGAATACGCCGCAGCGCTTCTTCACCATCCACGGTCACAAAGGCTTCCGCCAGCGCGTCATTTTCGTCCTTACTCATTAAGTCCGGCGCGTCGTTTTCCAATTCACGGCGCATCCAGCGTGTGAAGTCAGGAAGTGGCGACAGAGTCGCATAGGTGGAAAGCCCCTTGAATTCCGCAGCAAGCGTATCGACCACGCGCTTAATAAGGAAACCGCCAAAACTGATCCCCACCAAACCGCGTTGCGCATTTGTAATGGAATAAAATATCGCCGTATCCGCAGAATTAGGATCCGCCGTCGGCGCACTTTCATCCAACAGGACCGAAACATCCGCCGCCAGACCATTGACGAGCGCAACCTGCACAAAAATCAAAGGTTCATCGGGCATCCGGGGGTGAAAAAATCCGTATAAACGTCGATCCCGAGCCAGTCTGTTTTTCAGGTCGTCCCAGCTTCTAACCTCGTGGACCGCCTCATACGCAATCAGCTTTTCCAAAAGGGACGCCGGCGTTGATTCCCAGGTAATCCGTCGCAATTCGAGAAACCCGATATCAAACCAGGACGCGAGTAATTGCCGTAAATCCTCATCAAGCGCTTTCATCGCCGGGTCGCCATTAATGCTTCCCAGCAAGTCCTCGCGTAAATCCACTAGAAATTTAACGCCCTCAGGCAATTCATTAAATTGCGTCAAAAGCCGTTTCCGCGGTGGATCCAGTGTCTGGCGTAACGCCGACATGGCGGCGTCGCGTTCTTCCGGTCCTGACTCCCGCAGGGTCTCAACGGCAGCGTCAACCGACGTCGAATCAGCGCCGAATTCTTCCGCCAGAATTCTTAAAAAACGGGTCCGTCCTTCTGTATCCAGCTCCAGATAGGTTTGCCCAAGGCGGGCGGCGTTCGCTCGCGCCGTCACCTCGCCGCCGCGCCCATCAAGGCAGGCCTGCATTTGATCCTGCAGTGTCTGCGCGTCTCCTTCACCAGATAAATCCGGTGTGACGCCCTTGTCGTTTCTTGAACTGGCGATATCACGCCATGCGTTCATCAATCGTCCCAAAAAGGTAACGCCACGCTCATTCATTTGTTTGCTGACCTTTTCGATTTCAACTTTCGCAGCACTATCGGTAACGCATTAATCAAATCATCGGCGACCAGTCCAGGCCTAAATTCATGGGCCGCCTCACCATGCAGCCACGCCCCTGCACACGCGGATTCAAATGCCGCCATGCCTTGCGCCATCAACCCGGAAATCATCCCCGACAGGACATCGCCGGCGCCGCCTGTCGCCAAATCGGCAGGCGCGTTCACATTAATGACCACTCTTCCATCCGGCGCCGCAATCACAGTGTCGGCGCCTTTTAAAAGGACAACCGCGCCGCTCAGTGTCGCGGCCGCTCGAGACTTTTCAACTTTATCAACTGGCGGGCTCGCCATCGCAATTTCCGGAAACACTTTCGCAAATTCACCGTCATGCGGCGTTAGGACGCAAGGCCCAACGACAGAATCATACAAAAGCGACGGAGATCCTTCAAAAACGCTGAGCGCATCTGCGTCAAGAATGACAGGCTTACCTGTTCTCAACGCCGCCACGGCTCTTTCTCGCGTTGTCCCCCTTGTTCCGTTCCCGGGTCCCACCAAGATCGAACTCACACGTGCTTGGCTTACACAATCTATATAGGCGGCGGTGTCGCGAATTGAATAGATAAGCGGCGTTGTAAGACAAATTTTATAAACTACGACCGCATCGACGGGCGCTGCAACAGTCACCATGCCTGCGCCAATTCGTTGCGCTGCATTCGCCGACATACGCGCCGCGCCGGTCATGTGACGCCCACCGGTAATAACCGCGTGCCCACGTTTGTATTTGTGGTCACTGAGCTTAGGCCAAGGAAATTGATCTTGCCAAATCGTCGGTGAATTCACCGCCATTTGTGGTTTTATGGTCTCAACGACAGTCTCGGGAATGCCAATATCGGCGACAACCAGATCGCCACATAATTCCCGCCCCGGCAACAAGACATGCCCAGGCTTGCGTCGGAAAAAGGTTACCGTCAGGTCGGCTTGCGCCACAGCCCCGCCTTCGCCATCAACACCGGGCCGCCCTGAATTACCGTTCAATCCACTCGGCGTGTCGATCGAAACAATGGGAATGTCCGCAATCGCAACTAGGGTGTTTGCGGAGACGCCCTCTACGTTTCTCGTTAGTCCCGCGCCAAACAACGCATCGACAACCAATTCAGCGTCCATCAGACAACTTGGAGATAGCGCCTCGATAGCGCCGTCCCATTTATCGCTATGTATTCGCGCATCGCCGTCCAAGGCCTGCTGATCGCCCAGCAAGGCGAGACGAACGTCCCAGCCCCGCGCCTTTAACAGTCGCGCCACGACAAAGCCGTCACCGCCGTTATTGCCCGGACCACAAAGCACCAAAACGCGCCGACGCGACCAGCGTTTGCAAATTTCACGCGCCACAGCGGCGCCAGCATTCTCCATAAGTTGTTCGCCCGACACGCCCAGAGAAAGCGCTTCCGCGTCGGCTCTATACATTTCACTCACGTTCAGAAGAACTTGTTCCGATGGAAATTCAGAATCCAAGCTAACGTCTCCCATCAATCCGAATGATCGACATCGGCCATGCCATCTTGACTCCGGCGAATATGAGCGAGGGTCCGGGAGTGGAATTCACGTCGGTACAGGACCATGACCACCCATAACGCCCCCGGTATCAAAAGCCATGGGTGAACAAACCAACTGAGCGCCGCCAAACCAAAATAATACGCCCGCGTCCCGCGGTTGGAATGCCGCGCCACCAAAGTCGCTATCCGGGAAATCGCCATAATTGAGCTGGCGTTTTCTGCTTCGGGTGCGCCCGGCGGGGGCGCTGCGCCAATCATCACCGAACAATATGTATATTGCCGCATAGACCACATAAATTTAAAAAACGCATAAACGAATATCAGCACCAGCAACAATATTTTCCCTTCCCAGACTTCCCGCACCACGGGAGCCGCGAAAGGTAAATCCATGATCAACGCGGTCGCTTTATCTGTAGCGCCCAGAAGCGCCAATAAACCTGCGACAATCAAAATCGACGTCGATGCCAAAAACCGGACGACGTCAAGCAGACTATTGATAACCTGTATATCAACCATACGGTTATCGCGCGCCAGCATCCGCTTGATCCAGAACTCCCGCTGTTTCGCGATACTACCGATCAAGTTTGTACGGGAATACCGACTATGATCGGTAATGATGGTGTAACTAACCCAACAAAAAAATAACCACCCAATGCCAATCAGTTCATAAACGATCATTTCCGACATTTTTTCTCTGGAAGTCACACATACATAGCTAATTATGCGCTCTGGAGGGTCGCCGTCGCAATAAATGAAACGCCGTTTCTAACCCTGCGCGTCTAACCCAGTGCAGAAGAGGCTTCTTTTCCGGCAATCCGGCCGCCAATGAAACATTCCGACAAATTTGCGCCGGAAAGATATAAATGCCCCCAGATACTGCCAACCTCGCCCGCTTCATAAAGCCCGGGAATATACTCACCATAGGCATTCAAGACCCTCTGCCGCGCGTCATGAACGGGACCGCCTTGTGTGTTCGATACCACGGGCCAAATTTCACCGACGAAGTATGGCGGCGTCGATATCGGTCTCATGGATTTGGGAGGGCGCTGGAAGTTATCGTCGAAGCCAGACTCGCAAGCAGAATTCCAAATCTCAATATTATTTTTCAAGGTCTGCGAGTCGCAGCCAACGATCTCCGCAAGCTCATCAAGGGACCCAGCTTTATGCAAAATTCCTAAGTCGACTTCCTTTAAATTATCAGCGCTCCATTCATAAGGCTCCACATCGCGGTCGTTGAACACCACGCCGCCAAGGGGGTAGAGACACCGTCCGGGATCATCCACGATCAAATAACACGGGATATTCGGGTATTTCTGCGTGTCCGGGTTCATCACATCAAGCGCACGGTGACCTGTGTCCTGAAAATAAGGCTGATATTCGTTCATAAAGCGACGTCCGTCGCGATCCACTAGAATCCAGCTCATCGGCGCGTCTGTTTCCTGATGCGTCGGCACCCAGTCCGGCAGGCGTTTCGTCCTTATTCCAAAAGGGAACGACGGATCAGGGTGGCGAAACCCGTACGAACCGTGGAAATGCCACATATGCCATAAATCAGCGCCAACATCCTGCGCCATCTTGACGCCATCTCCGGTATTACCGCGAAAGGCAGCGGTTAAGACCGGGTTTATCTGCCAATATTGCCGCTGCATTTCAGCATTCGCTTCAAAACCGCCGCAGGCCAAAATTATCCCGCCCCTGGCGCCAATTGCGGAGCGACCGCGCTCTTTATCCTGGACCCACGCGCCGGTAACTTGGCCCTTTTCATTCGAAACCAAACGCTCCGCGCTGCAGGAAAGCCGAACTTCAATGCCGCGCGCCACGACATTGTCCTCCAGCACTTTCATCATATTGGTGCCATTGCGAAGCGACCGGGCGTGCGGATAGCCAGTTTCGCGATCAAATCCGGGGACATTGTCAACTTCGAGAAAATACATGCTCTCAAATCCCGGAAACGGGTAATTTCCCGTCCGTTCCTTGCGCACCAAAATCGCGTCGTTTATGCGCGCGAGCCCTTTTACGAAGTCCTCCAGCTCAAACATTCCGTCCACGAAGGCCTGCAGCACATCATCAGGAACAGCGCCGTCATTCGTCGCCTTCAGATAGGCGTATGCGTCATCAGGGTCCGTCGATAATCGCAGCCCGCCCCCGGCGCATACCGATATTCCACCAGGATCTGGCATTTTTTCAATGAGTAATACTTTTGCGCCGCAATCATGCGCTGAAATCGCCGCAACCGCGCCCGCGAACCCGTAACCTACGACGACGACATCAAACTGTTCATCAAATTTTACATCGAAAGACGATGACGCTCCCGCCGCCTCATCGCCATTTTGAGGTTCCATCAATCCGCCCGGATCCATGCGAAGATATCCTTGAGAAAACCTGGCGCAACCTCGGGAAGCGCGGCTTCCCTACCGGTATCAATTTCAATAATCGCGCTCATGCCAGTCCTCAACGGCGAGCCCCCTGAAGGATCGTCGATCGTGAGACGAACAGGCAAACGCTGAACAACCTTGATCCAGTTTCCGGTCGCATTTTGTGGCGGCAGCACAGCAAACTCAGCCCCCGTGGCCGGACTGATGCTGGCGACCGTCGCGCTCCATACTTCTTCTGGATATGCGTCAATTTCTACCGTCGCGCGCTGCCCAAGCTCAATAAAGGTCAGTTTCGTTTCCTTCAGGTTCACCTCAACCCAGACCGCTTGATCGGAAACGACGCTGAACAAAGGGACGCCCGATTTTACATATTCACCCTTTTGCAATTCGATTTTGCTAATGCGTCCTGATGCTGGCGCTTTAACAATCGTGCGCTTCAGGTCCAATTCTGCGCGGTCCAGCGCGGAAGATGCCTGCAGATACTCAGGGTAATCTTCAGATTTTAAATTAGAATCTCCGTTTAACATCGTTAAAATACGCGATATTTCCTGTTTTACGATGATTATTTTCTGGCGCGCTTGCTGAAGGTTTCGGCGAGCTTGATCGTACCTTTCTTCTGAGACATTGCCTCTTTTCAGCAGCTTTTCGCGACGTTTGAAGGTTCTTTCAAAATAATGAAAATCGTCTTGAGCAAGTTTTAACTCCGCGCGTTTCACCCGATAATCGCCGCGTAGCGATTCCACGTCATTGCGCACGCTTTTCATCCACGCCTTCGCTTCAACAGCCGCAATTCGAAAGGGCTCCTGATCCAGAGTAAACATCAAGTCACCCTGCTTAACAGCGTCATGCTCATCAACCACAACTGACGTCAGTGCGCCGGACACTTCCGCGCTAATCGTAATTTTATCGGATTTTATATAGGCGTTTTCACTTGAGACATAACGTTGACCCGATAAGTAAAAGTATCCACCGGTTAACGCAGCCGCCACCGGGATCACAACCAGGAGAACAAGCCGTATTATGAACCGCATGAAACGCCGTCTAGAACGCCCAACCGGCGGCTTCGGCTTGTTTTCTACATCAGTCATCGGCCGCCGCCATATCAGCAGCGATAATTGACGCCGCATCGTGTTGATCGTGGTACATCGTCATTTCAGTCAAATTGCCTTTAATAACTGTTAAGGACTCCATCAAACGATTCTTGTCATCGTCAGAAAGTCCGTTCAACGCCTCGTCATGCATATCGGTCACAATTTGCATCATACCGTCCAAGGTTGGACGGGCGGTGGCCGTGAGATATAGCCGCCTCACCCGCCGGTCCTTTTCATCAGGACGCCGCTCGACCCACCCAGCAGATTCCAGGCGGTCGATCAGGCGACCCAGCGTCATTCGTTCGATTTCCAGGATCTCAGCAAGACCGCTCTGTATAATGCCTTCCGCTCTAACCAAATGAACGAGCACTCGCCACTGTGAGCGCGTCAATCCATAACGGCGCGCGCGCTGATCAAACCGGGTTCGCAGCAGGCGCGATACGTCATTAAGGATAAAGCCGAGAAGGTGTTCAAAGGGCTGTTGGGACATGCAATATTTTTAGGTGCCCTGCATATGATAAGCAAGGCAACAAACTTGGTTCGAATGATTACCCAGGCGGCGAAATGTGCGAAATACCGATTGGTTCTGCAGCTTTAAAATGAGACACTTAAGTTGTCGCTATCCTCGCATTGGCATTTGCAATCCAACGTATTCAGATCACTTCCATGGCTCTTCCTCATACCTCCGACCCAGAATTTGATCTTGCGCCGCAAGAACCGCCCGCGTTCAGATATATCATTGCAGCCACGCCCAGGGTCGGCAGTACATTTCCATCAAAACTGATGTGGGAAACAGGGACACTCGGCTGCCCTGCTGAATATTTTAACTACAACAAGGTCATGTTCCGATTGATCGCCCGGTTCGCCGTGGAATCCCCCGAGGAATATCTGCAGGCGTTGTTTCGATTTCGAACAACGCCGAATGGGGTCTTCGGATTAAAGTTACATTATGATCACTTGCAATTTTTAAGCATCTCCGGGCTTCTCAGACGTCTAGGAGAACTAAAAATATTAAGGATAGTCCGGAACGACCCCGTCAGCGAGGCCATATCGTTTTCCCGCGCTATCCAAACCAATAGCTGGGCTTCCTTTAGCGCCGAAAATACGACGGTGGCCACCTACAATACGGATCATTTAAACTGGTGTGCGCAACACCTGCACTGGCAAAAACAAAGCTGGGATCAATTTTTCAACTCGCAAAAACTTCCCCATTTAACAATAGAGTATCAATCATTGATCACTGATCCAACGGCGACGATTAGATATATTCAACAGTCGCTTGGATTTCCTAATTCGCCAAAACTGGATTTGAAATTACCGGAAATGACCCGCCAATCCGATGCTTCAAGACTCGACTGGATTGAACGGTATAAACGCGATCCAAAACGTATCCTTCCCTGACTCGTTTATTCGCGGGATTCAAGCTTCGCCTTGTTGCGACAGCGTCTTCCTATAAACTGCCAAAAGTCCAGACATACGAAACGTCCCGGAACCATAAAACGACTGAGGCTGAGCATGGATTTAAGTTACAGTATTGATGACCTGGCGTTTCGCGACGAGGTGAGAAACTTCATTTCTGAAGAATTTCCCGCTGAAATTCGTGCTGCTGTGCAACGGTCGTCCTACGTTCCCAAAGATCACATGGTGAAATGGCAGAAAATTCTGCACAAACGCGGCTGGATTGCGCCGAATTGGCCCGTTGCAAACGGCGGCACTGGCTGGACGCCCATGCAAAAACATATCTACGCCGAAGAATACCAGGCGGCCGATTGTCCAAAAATCAGTTCATTCGGCATCACAATGGTTGGCCCGGTCATTTACACCTACGGCAGCGAAGCGCAAAAAAAACAACACCTTCCCAATATTTTGAACAGTGATGTTTTCTGGTGTCAGGGATATTCCGAACCCGGATCCGGTTCAGACCTTGCGTCCTTGCAGACACGCGCCATTCGTGACGGCGACGATTATGTCGTAAACGGACAAAAAATATGGACGTCTCAGGCTCACAGGGCGGATTGGATTTTTTGCCTGGTGCGGACGGATACCAAAGTGAAGAAGCAGGAAGGCATTACCTTCCTTTTAATCGATATGAAGACCGAAGGCGTAACCGTAAAACCAATCATCAGCATGGATGGTCGCCATTACCTGAACGAGGTTTTCTTTGACGATGTGCGGGTTCCGGTTTCAAACCGTATCGCAGAAGAAAATATGGGTTGGACCTACGCTAAATATTTGCTGGGTCACGAAAGGGCCGGCATCGCACAGGTCGCAAAGCATAAACGCACCATCGAACGCGCCAGAGAAATTGCAACTCAGGAACGCGCAGATGGCGCCAGCCTAATGCAGGATGCGAGCTTCAAGTCCCGACTGGCGAGCGTTGAGGTATCCTTACGCGCGCTTGAAATTACCAATCTCCGTATGCAGGCGAATATCAGTGCGGGAAAAAGCCCAGGGGATGGATCTTCCACGCTGAAAATCGGCGGCACGCAGCTCGAGCAGGAATTAAATGAAATTCTCGTCCAGGCGCTGGGGTATTATGGATTACCTTATCCTGACGATCAGTTCAGGCCAGACGCCAACGAACCCCCTATTGGCCCCGATCACGCCTCTGGTCTTATGGCGGACCGACTCTTGCGCCGAGCAGCGTCGATTTATGGCGGTTCGAACGAAATTCAAAAGAACATCATCGCAAAACGGATTTTGGGACTTTAGCGACAGGATATTGATTACCGCGCAACTATACGCGGCTGGTCACCATAAATTGCGGGTTTAGTGCGAAAAAGCGGCCTTTTGTCAGAGCGTCTGTGGCGATTTGAACGATCGCCTGAATCTCCGCCTCGTCGAGATCGCCGCCATCGCGCGCATATCCCGCCACATTGTTTACAAAATGCAACATTCGGCCATGCGTGTCCGGATTTGCGACAATTTGTACATCGACCTCTGAGAAACCCGTTCGCGTCGCAAGCCCAAACAACTGCCGGCCAATTGAAGGCGTTCGAAAGGCATGAATGGCCGCATCAAGTAGCGCACGCCATCGGTCGGCCGGAATTGGGTCCACGACAGTCATGAAGAAATCACTGTCGACGACATGGACAAGGCCGCCTGGCTTTACCGCCCGATGAAACTCCTGGAAGCTCTCGGCGGGATCATCGACATAGACCATCACATTTTTATTGATCAGGCGATCAAGCGCATCATCCGCTAAGGGTAACTCTGCGCCCGTCAACTGATGCGCTGTAAGACGCGACGAAAGGCCTTCTCGCGCTGCCCGCGCCTGCGTTCGCGCAACAAAATCCGCGTTTATGTCGAAGGCGTGAACATGTCCTGCTGGCCCAACACGCTTCGCCAGTTCAACGGCGACAAAACCAGGCCCACATCCAACATCCGCAACAACATGTCCCTCTTCAACCGCTGCAGGCTCCAACAGCAATTCAGTCGCTGGCGTCCATTTGAACATGTCTTCATAGCGGTTCAGACGATCTTCCTCGATCGCCACCCAATGGTCTTTGTAATATGTTTGGTTCGACATTTAACTACCGCCCCTCCACAAATTAGTCGCCTGGCGTCCCCCTTGTTCAGGGGCTTTCAATTTTTCCCGGATTTCCTTCAAAATTTGACGCCTCCAAATATCAGGCCCCTCATTCCGCCAAAGCCGCCGCTCCGAGACAACATCCAAAAAATACCCGTGTTCACTATCTTCAGTGGGACGAATATAAACGCCGACGGCCTCCAGCCAGGGTGTGTATGCGACGCCATCCCGACCTTTGATAACCCCACTCGCTTTATCAAGTTTGACATTTGGAAAGCGACGAGACACCGCCGCGACTGTAACATCCCAAATTTTATCATAGTGAACGCCCGTAACATCGATCGGAGCGCCGTTCACGTTTGGATTTAATGTTTCCGTCGTTACGCAAGCCGAAAGAAGAAACGCGACGCTGATAACAATCCCGAGATTTCGCATTCAAATGGTCCTATCTACTTATGCGACTTCAGTTTTTAACGTCTTGTAGAAACCATTCAAGCGGCAACCGTCGGCCCAGCCCCTGTTCAAGACAAGTTTCATACACCGCACCGCCAACGGCTGCGAATTGCAGCCCGTTATAGCCGCTGTTGTAGTAGTAGGTTATGTCTGTGCTGTTTTCTCGCCCTGCAGCGGACCCGTCCGCCAGGTCTACAAATAAAGTCATTGAACGTTCCGCCTTTTCACCGGCATACGCTCTGGGCAGGCGTTGCTGTTCTTCCTGCGTTCCACTGACGTACCCGCCGGGGCTTTTCCCGACGCCTTTTTCAAACTGGCCATGCGCCGCCATGGGAAGATCATCCGACCCCTGGCGAACCGCCACATCAAACCGGGCAAAGGTTGCGTCAGACACCTCCTTGTTGTTGACATCAGTCACGTGCATGCCCGGTTCAATCCATTCGGGGTTCAACGTAGGCGTCATGCTATTGGTGCAACTGGCGACGATGTCAGCGCCGCACACCGCCTTTTTCGGCGTATCGACTGCGATGATTTCAACACCAAGGCGCGCGCTCATCAAAGAGGCGAATTTTTCACGGTTTTCGATGGAGCGGCTATAAACCCGAACTTTTTCAATCTCCCGGACCGCCATAAAAGCCTCAAGATAACTTTCCGCCATACCGCCGGATCCAATCAATCCCACGGTGCGAGAATTTTCACGAGAAAGATAGCGTGCGCCGATACCGGCCCCGGCGCCGACCCGCATATGTTGCAATATTCCGTCATTGATAAGCGCCAGCGGTGCGCCATTTCGAGTGCTGAACAAGAAGATCAACCCGCAATAGGTCCCCGGCTCCACACAATGCTTGTCTTCCGTAGCGCGGCCAGCCACGTCCTCGCGCCAGCTCATGATGTCTGACTTCATCCGGGTCGCAAAGTACCCGCCAAAGGCGCCATCCATCGATCCCCAACGGTAATATCCTTCGGGATCGTCACAGGGCGCAAAAACATCGATTCTGGGACGATGGGTCGCCTCTCCGGTTTTAACAGCGCGAAACGCCTTGTCCTGCACGTCGATACAAGTGCGCATCGTTAAGACAGATTCCACGACGTCATTATGGATAAACAGCATTAAGATACCTGAAGTTTGTTATACAGACTTGGTGCGTTTGCCACCGGCCGAAAATAAAGGCGAAGCCCTTTAGCGCTTTCCCCATTTGGTGTTTTCAACGGTTTCTTCTTCGATCTCGTAGAATGAATCCATTCCGATCAAGTCTTCAACATCTTGTCGCAGTCCCATGAATTCGTCATTGGACAGTCCCGTATAAACGCCATTTTCCTTCATCTCGGTCATGGCCTGACGCGCAAAATGGAAACTGAGTAATAAATAAAGCTGCGCATCAATACCGGCCTTGTACCCCATATCCTCCAGCTGTTTTGGCGAATATAACGGTCGACCGTCGCGATTACCTCGGCTGATAACGTAAACCAAAGGAATGGACGATTCCTTCGGCGCCCGGACGGCTTCTTCATGGCTCGTCGGAAAGACCATTCCCAAATCCGCGCCAACATCGGCGGCGCGATTAATACGGGACATCGCTTCATCAAGTCCTAAAAAGCGGCAGGTATCAGACCGCGCGATAATCACGAAATCCTTGTCGTGTTTGTCGCGTGTCCGACAGGCCCACTTGATCTTGTCTTCAAATTCTTGCGGTTCAATCGCATGGGCGACGTATTTATGGTAATGGGCGCGCTTGGGGTAGAGCTGGTCTTCGATATGAATCCCCGAAACGCCCGCTCGAATAAACTCCGCCACGGCCCTGGTGACATGCAGCGGTTCGCCAAAACCGGCGCCAGCGTCGCAAATTATAGGAAGAGAGACCGCATTCGCGATACTGGAGGCCACTTCCACTTGCTCCGTCAAGGTGACGAGCGGTTCGGACACCGCCAAGGACCCGCCGGTAACGTAACCGCCCACATAGGCGGCGCTGAAGCCGACGCTTTCCATCAATTTCCCCGCCAAGGGGTAATATACCGCTGGTAAATAGATGAAATCTTTGCTTTGAAGAAGTGATCGAAAGATCTCTGTTGGGCGTTTCATGACGTCTTCCTGACGATGCCAATTGATGAGAAGTAGGTACAATAGGCACATTCTCAGTCTCTAATGACAAGCCATCCCGTTGCTTGTCATTCAAATATTCATAAAAGGAATTTCGTCTTGCCTACCGTGAGCATCGACGATTTATTCGATCAATATGGTCCGGCGTACAGAATGTTTGCGTCCCTGACATGTATGCTTGGCGCGATGACGATGGTGCTAACGCAAACAACCGTTAACGTCGCTTTCCCGGATATAATGGGCGCCTTTGGAATTGGCCGTGATCAGGCCCAATGGCTTTCATCGGGATTTTTTGCGGCAATGACGGCGGGAATGCTGATAAGCGCCTGGCTGATTTCCATTTTTGGAGAGCGCGCCGTCTATGTCGCATCGCTGGCGATCTTTTTGGTCGGTTCCGCCGCAAGCGGAGTAGCGCCAAACACCGACATCCTGATGTATGGACGTTTTTCCCAAGGCGTCGCCGCAGGCATAATTCAACCGTTGGCGATGTCCGTCATGTTTCGTGTTTTCCCACCTGAACGCCGCGGCACCGCCATGGGTTTATTCAGCATGGGCATTGTTTTCGCACCCGCGATGGGCCCTACTTTGGGCGGCTTCGTCATCGATATTTTTAATTGGCGATATATCTTTTTCCTGACTGTCCCAACAATCGTCCTGGCGATTTTTATGGGCGTCATTTTTATGCCAAGCCGGGCGCGGCCCAAGAAAATTCCGCCATTCGACCTGACCGGGTTTATCCTTATTTGTTTTTCCCTGTTTTGCCTTCTTTTCGCACTTGGCAGCGGGAATCGCATCGGTTGGACCTCGAACACAATTGTCGCCTTGCTGTTCGCCGCCCTTATCGGCGTTGTGACATTCATCGCCTGGGAATTATTTACGCCAAAACCCTTGATAAACCTGAGCTTGTTTCGCAATCCACGTTTTACCAGCACCGCCTTATTGGCTTTTTTCGTTGGCGGCGTATTTCTAACATCGACGTTTTTAATTCCACTTTTTGTGCAAAGCATTCAGGGCTACACCCCGCTACGCGCCGGGCTGTTGCTTATGCCGGGCGGACTCTTGCTTCTGTTATTGTTTCCGGTGGCGGGGCGCATCTCCGATACATTACCGGCGCATGTTATCCTGATTGGCGGGTTAATCTGTTTTATTCTCGCCTTTACACAGCTCAGTACGGTGGACGCCAACACGCCGTTTTGGACGTTTGTTTATTTTACATTTTTCATTCGCTTTGGCCTCGCGTTCACGATGCCCGTCATCAACGCAACCGCTTTGAAATCGCTGACGTCCGCTCAGGTCAACCAAGGGTCAGGCGTCATCAATTTTGTGCGTATGCTGGGGGCCGCCATCTGGTTGAACTGCGTTATCGCGTATCTGGACATGCGCGTTCCGACTCATAGCGACGCCTTAACCACCACGCAAACAGCCGCAAACCCGACAACCCGCCACATGCTGGAGGTTATCCAGAAAATTCTCGCGGAATCAGGGGCGCCAGAAAATATTCAAGCGCCCGGCGCGTTACATTTTCTGGGCCAAATGATTTACGAACAGGCCAGCACGATGGGATTCCAAAACGCTTTTCTGGCGCTTGCTTTTCTCGCCGTCGCCGGATTGGCGCCCGCCTGGTATCTGTCGCGAACAAAAGCTCGCTAAGATTTGCCCGACTTAAGAGATAACCGACTTAAGAGACAAAGGTTCCATCGAGTTCGTCTTCAATGAAACTTTCGATTATCTCGATAATGCCACTGTCGATGGGGAAGCCCAACGATGTGCCTCTCACCGCATTAAAATGGGTCGGCCAACCCGACACGATGGCCTGAATTCCCGCATCAGGTTCCCACCTTATACGCTCGAGCATCGATTTCCCCGCAACGCTGACGAGCGCGTCCAGCATTTCACGGACCGTATGCGTGGTTCCCGGCAAGCCAATCGCTCGATTGGTCCCAATATCATCTCCGGACAGGGCAGCTGCCCGCACGAACGCATCAACAACACGTCGCGGCGATAGGCACCACATCGCCTGATCTTCGCTGACAGGGCAAATTGCTTCCTGCCCCTGTAGCGGCTCGCGAATAATCGAACTGGCCCACGTCGACGCCGCCTTGTTTGGCTTCCCCGGGCGGACCACGATGGTCGGCAAGCGCAAGGTTCGGCCATCGATAAAGCCTTTACGCGTATAATCATTCACCAGCAATTCACCCATGGCTTTTTGTGAGCCGTAGGAGGTCGTCGGACGCTGAATTGTATCATCCTGGATAACCGCAGGCATG
>JBLHZD010000066.1:0-15362 GCA_047631095.1 Alphaproteobacteria bacterium | reverse complement strand
ACCGTCATCGTCGATCCCCGGCGCACCGGCACGGTCATAGGATATGAAGACATCAACCCCAAAACACGGTTCATGTCCCGATTTTGAACGGCGACATCAGCTTTTTGAACGCCATCGCGCATGTGCAGCTGAAAGACCATGAAGACATAATCGATTGGAAATTCGTCAAGGAGCACGCCAACGGCTGGGAAGAATATGTTGAATCGGTGCAGGCGGATTATAGTCCGGAGCAAGTTCAGGATCGCATGGGCGGCCCAAACCACGACGTATCGCCCGCGCTAATCCGCAGGGTCGCGGGCATGTTCGCCGACGCAACCCGCAAACGTCTGGCGCGCTCCAAAGGCAATCAGGAAGGCGGTTATGGCGGCGTCATCATCATGTGGGGCATTGGCTACAACCAGCACATCCATGGTCAACACAATGTTATCGCCATTATAAATCTACTGACGCTGACCGGGAATCTAGCGAAACCCGGCTGCGGCCCGTTCTCCATGACCGGGCAGCCCAACGCGATGGGGGAACGCTTCACCGGCGGGCTCACCGGCAGATTGCCCTTCAACCAACCGCTCAAAAACGCAGCGCACCGCAAGAAAATGGCGAAAGCCTGGCGCGTCCCCGAAGAGAATCTCATCACCGCGATGAAGGCCAAAAATCCAGGCTATGCCGTGGGCATGATGGAACGGGCGCAAAAGGGTGAGGTAAAAGCGTTCTTCTTTGTATACGCAACGCATATTGATTTGCCGGACGTCTATAATCTGGTGCGCCCGGCGCTGGAGAAGACCTTTAACGTCGTGCAGAAGATTTACCGGCACGCGCCGAACAATCTATATGCGGATGTTATTTTCCCCGCCGCAACATGGGGCGAAGTGGAAGGCGTCTATATCAGTTCAGAACGTCGGCTGAACATTTGCCAGAAAGCGGCGGAACCGCCTCAGGGTTGCCGGCCAGATCTGGACATGGTCCTCGACAAGGCCAAGGGCATCGGAAAACTTCTAGGTCTCGATATGGACAAGGTGCTCCCGTATCAACGCAAGGAAGACGGGTTTTACGCGGCAGAGGAAATTTTCCGCGACGTCATCGCCGCTTCGGAAGGTACAGATACCGACCTTACCGGCATTCTTGAAGTCGAGAAGCTGGATAAGATGACGCCCTATGAGCAATTGGCGGAACTGCGCGGCATCCAATGGCCGGCGCCCACCTACGAAATCGCGCAGAATGGCGGCACGAAGCGGCGTTTCATGCTTCAGGAAGGCGATTGGAAGAACAAACCATACGGTTATTTCCGCACCAAAGACGGCAAGGTCCATATGAAAATGGTCCATCAGGACTATACGGACCGGGCCGCGATCACCAAGGAACTGATGCGGTTTGGCGCGGAGGAAGGCCATTACACAATCGATCATATGGACCTGATTAAGACCGCGCGCGACAAGGGGTTGACCCCGGACCTTCCGGACGAAGAGCACCGCGGCAAGAAATGGTCTGACGTGCCAAAAGACAAGTTCCCGTACTGGTTTGGCCTTGGCGTTGTTTATGAGCATTTCCACACCGCTAAATCCAATCGCAGTCCCACGACCCGCCGCCTGGTGCCGGAAATGTATGTGGAGATGCATGAAGAAGACGCCAAGGACCTTGGGATTAAGGACGGCGACAAGCTGCGCGTCATAACCAAACGCGGCTCCCTGGAAGCGAAGGCGCAAATAGGCACCAACTCGCTGGTCAAACCAGCGCGGAACAATGTCCCGCGCGGCTACATGTTTGGTCCCTGGAACCTTTCAGTGGCAGACAGCGCCGATCCAAAGAAAAACAAATGGCTGGCCAATGGCGTCACCAGCCGGATTTGGGATCCCGTATCCGGTCAGGCGGACTTCAAAAAGAGCGCCTGTCGGATCGAGAAGATATAACTGGAAAATGGCGGCGGCGCAGTCAATGGAACGCAGAACTTTCGTTAAAGCGCTCGCCGCTGGCGCCATCGCGGGCTTCAAGCCTGAGACGGCGGTGGCGCACGGTGAGTCTGAACATTCAGACGCCGGGCATAGCACGTCAATAACCACAAAGTCCGGAAGCGGCGGTTCCGCGCCCTTCCGGTTTTTGCGACCGCCCGGCGCACTGGATGAGGACGAATTTCTGGGCCGCTGCATCAATTGCGGCCAATACGGGGAGATATGCCCCAATCGCTGCATCAAATATTTTAATCTGGAGAACGGCGTTTCCGCGACCGATGCGCCCTACATTATACCGCGCGAAAAATCCTGTATCCTGTGCATGAAATGCGGCGACGTTTGTCCAACAGGCGCTATTGCGCCGATCAAACGCGACGTTCGGGAAATTGTCGACAACGTCAAAATGGGCCATGCGGTCGTCGATGAAAGCCTGTGTTTGTCCTTTCAAGGCAAGACATGCGGCGTCTGTTACCGCGCCTGCCCGTTACCGGATATCGCGATCACCGTTGGACTGCTGGAACAACCTCATGTGACGGAAAACTGTGTCGGATGCGGCCTTTGCGAACGGTCCTGCATCCAGTTACCCCAAGCTATTCGCGTTATTCCCTCGCACGATTAATGGAAACCGGCATGCAACCCGAACAGCCCTTCTTTCTCTGGCGTCACTTGAACAAATTGCGTTGGGTTTCACTGTGCCTCGTCTTTACGATGTTGGTCTTTTTACCTTTTGCGCATGTTTATCAAACCTTCGTCGCCGCGCACGCCTATGACTTGTTAGCGCCGTCCGAGCAAAGACTGTACGACGTTATGGAGGCGCTAACGCAACCCATCGCTAGCGATCCGGCGCGCGACCTCGACGCAATCAAAGAGACAACCTGGTCTGGCACCTTCTGGGAATACAAAATTTCCGACCCACTCGCGGTCGTAGGGCAAACAGCGGCGGGCCTGTCGGTCTATTGGCCCTTTGCAGCCACCGCGCTTATCCCAATTGTCCTGACCGTGATCTTTGGTCGATTTTTCTGCGGCTGGATTTGCCCGGCGACGCTTTTGTATGAGCTCAACACAAATTTTGCGCCTGGTTGCGGTGGGCCGGCTTACATGTTGGCAACCGCCATCTGGACAAGCGGCTGAAATACGCCGTCCTCGGTCTCGGGATCATAGCGTCCGCCGCCAGCGGCTCTGTCCTTGTTGCGACGATCTACCCCCCCGCAATCATCGGCCGTGAACTTTATTACGGCATCGCCTGGGGCGGATTTGGCGCCGGGATGATATTTTTTCTGATGACATTACTCTTTGACCTGCTGGTCGCGCGACGAGGCTTTTGCCGATATGTCTGCCCCGGCGGCGCGCTATATTCCCTGCTCGGTCGCTATCGTCTGGTGCGGATCAAACGCATCGTCGAATCCTGCAATGACTGTGCGAAATGCAACGCCGTGTGCGAATTTGGACTCGATCCGCTGCACGATAAATTTGGACAGGAGTGCAACAACTGCACCGCCTGTATGGCGATTTGTCCTGTACAGGCCATGACCTTCACCTTTCGGCCAACCGACATTCCAGAACAGGGCCCGGGCCATGAAGGGCATCAATTCAAAGGGCGACAAACCAGCGGAACCCATACCGGCGAAACCCAAACCGACATAGCAATCCAGAATAAATCACCGGAAAAGGTGACATAATGGAAAGGCGAAATTTCCTCCGCACCTTCTTCAAAGGCCTATTTCTTTTGGCGACGGGCGCGGTTCCTTATGCGATTTCAGGCGTGCTCGCGCCCCGAAACGCCAAGGCGAAACGAAATTATCGACGACCACCGGGCGCCTTGGCCAACGCCGCCAAATTCGAGGAAGCTTGTATCGGGTGTGGGTTATGCGGCGAAGTCTGCCCCCCGCGCTGCATCAAGTTCCATACGCGCGACGGTGGCGGAAAGGTTAACACGCCTTTTATCGACCCGACCGATAAGGCGTGCATCCTTTGCAACAAATGCATGGATGTCTGCCCAACAGAAGCATTGACGCCAACCAAGCTCACTGACATCGACATGGGATTAGCCCAGATTGACCGCACCGCGTGTTACCCATGGGTGGACCGGGGAATTTGCGGCGCCTGCGTCAGCGTCTGCCCGCTTGGCGCAAAAGCAATTCGTTTCAAACAATGGAACCAGTACCAACCAATCATCGAGAAAGGTTGCGTCGGGTGCGGCCTTTGCGTTGAAGTCTGTCCACATCCAAGCACACCGATCTGGATCGTTGACCGGTCTGAAGAATCAATCGCGAGGCTAAAAGCTTAATATAAGGATTTGGCGTTATGACAAAGAGGCTAAAAATATTACTAATCCGCCTTTGCCTGATAATTTCGTTCGCGAGCAGCTTGCAACTAATGTATATCGCAACCGCATCAGCCCATCATGTCTTGGGTCGTCCCGCCTATGGGCTTAATGAGGATTCAAATACGCCCCCCGCCCAACACGCCGAAGCCCGCGTTGGCGATTTCATCCTCACCTATATGGTATTTCCGGCGTTTCCCAGACCCGGCGAACCAGGTCGCATCCATTTGTATGCTATCAATGTCGAAGACAGGGCGCCGTTTACAGGGAACATAAAATTTTCCGCCAAACCGAATTCCTGGCTTCCCTGGAAATCAGAAATGGAAGTGGTTCTTGGCGAGCAACCGGTTGACGATTCTGTCTTTCGACAATCCTATTTGTTCCAGAATTCCGGCGAGTATCTGATACACGCGGAATTCTCGGATAAGGGTGAATCTCATACGCTTGTATTTCCCTTACAGGTCGGCGATCCAGCCTTTATCGGGCCAACCGGCATCGCCGTCACAGGAGTCATTTTCGTGCTCCTCTGCATCACATTTTTACAGCGCCGACGGTTCATGAGTGGCAAAATTCGAAACGCCGTGACATCCCGCCAATAGGAGGCAGCTTCGTGGAGCGACGCGCATTTTTAAATCTGGCCGTCAAAAAGGCGCGCGCCCCCGCGCCCCCGCCAATGCAGTGGGTCCGTCCGCCCTACGCGGCGCCGGAATTACATTTTTTAGCGGCCTGCACCCGATGCGACGCTTGTATACCCGCGTGCCCGCATCACGTTATGTTCAAACTCTCGGAAAAGGCGGGCCGGCTCGCCGCTGGCACGCCCGCCATGGATCTCATAAATTACGGGTGCCATATGTGCCCGGATACGCCCTGCGTCACGGCCTGTGAACCAGGCGCTTTGCGACGTGATCCGCTCTTGGGTAAAGCCAGGGATAGAGCTGGTGATAAAGTCGGGGATAAGGCTGAAGATGCGGCGGTGATCTCGCCGTTCCCGACACTGGCGGTGGCGACAATCGACGAAAAGTCCTGCCTGCCATATTCAGGACCCGAATGCGGCGCCTGCGCTCATTCCTGCCCCGTACCCGGCGCCTTACATTGGGTATCCGGCGTTCGGCCTGTCATTAACGCAGAAGCCTGCACCGGTTGTGCGTTGTGTCGAGAAGCCTGCATTGTTTCCCCCAAGGCGATAAAAATCACAGCGGCGGCGAAAACACCTGACGTGGCGCCAGCCGGTTAACAGCGCCACACGGCCTTACGTTAAAATTTCGTCGATAATTTTAAACGCATTTTAACGACTCCTTTACGTGATCCGGATACGACTGGCCTTTGTCGATATGTGCGACGGAAACACGGGAAAGGAATTCGGGGATGAATTTTTATAAAATCAAATCCGCTGGCACCGCGTTGGTCCTTGCCACTTTTGCACTACTGCTTGCTGGATGCGAGGAAGAGCCCCCTCTAAAGATCGGATTCATTGGCGGACTCACCGGTCGTTCCGCTGATATTGGCCAAGCCTCCCGCAACGCCGTTCAATTGGCGATCGAAGAAATAAACGAAAAGGGCGGCGTCAACGGGCGCAAGTTTGAGCTGCTGATTGGCGACGACGAGAATAATGCGGAGACCGCCGGGAAAAGGGTGCGGGAGCTGGCGGCAAAAGGCGTCGCCGCGATCATCGGGCCAAATTTGAGCTCCATTGCCGGCGGAATGCTTCCAGCCATCAACGAAACGAATGTGGTTACGATTTCGCCGACCGTCTCCTCCCTCTTTTTTGTGGGAAAAAATGATCCTTTTTTTCGAATGAACTCGAGCACGCGCCAAAATGCAAGCGCCTATGCGGCGCATCATTTCGAAAAAGGCGGAAGACGAGTTTCCGCCGCCTTCGGCCTGCAAAACAGGCTCTTTACAGAAAGCTGGCTAGAAGAATTTCGGGTCGCTTTTGAGACGCTTGGCGGAGAGATCGTCGCCGCAGCGCCTTATGATGCAAAAAGCCCGAAGAGCTACGCCAGCGTCGTTGAATCCCTCTTGACCGACAAACCGGACGCCATCCTTCTGGTTTCCAATGGCGTCGATACTGCGCTCCTGGCGCAGCAAATTCGCAAGACGGGCAGCGAAGTACCGCTCATCGCTGCGGAATGGGCGGCGTCCGAACAACTTATCGAGTTAGGGGGCAAGGCGGTCGAAGGGATCACAATCTTGCAAACCTATGATCGAAATAGCGCTGAACCACATTATGCGGCGTTCCGGGACACCTACCACGGCCGTTTCACGAAGAATCCTGGCTATTCAAGCATCGCCGCCTATGACGCCATGACAGTATTGACCGCCGCCCTGACGTATCAGAGTGAAGGCCAACCCCTGAAAGACGCCCTGGTGAACTTGGCGCCGCAAAAAGGCCTGCAGCAGATGTTGGTGTTTGATAAATTTGGCGATGGTGTTCAAAAGAAATTTTTCGTCACTGTCAAAAATGGCTATTTTGTTAGCGAATGATTTACCGCCGCGAAAGACGGCTTCGGACGTCGCTCATTTTTCTATTGGCGAGTACAACCGTGGTAACCCTCGCCATTGTCGGCACAGGAATTCTCGCCGTACGCCTCCCTCAAATCGTCACGGCGAACCAGACTCTGGTCGACCGTTCAGCGGCGGAAACGGCCAGCCGAATTGAAGTCTTTCTGAAAGGCTTGGAGGAACGGGTCAAACTTGTGGCCCAAACCGCCTACGACGTTCCCGACCAACGCGTCGTATCCATGCTGGATACAGCCCGTGGGGACTCTTTAGAAGCTGTGTACCTGATCAACAAATCAGGGACCGTTATGGCCATTAGCGTTCGTAACATCAGCGCTGGGCGCAGCCGGGAAATGATCGGCACTGATTTTTCCCGGAACAAACTGGTGCGGGCGGTCGAAAAATCCGGTGATGTTGTATGGAGTGACAAGTTTTTATCCGCTGTCACCGGCTTGGTGACAATCGGTGTGGCGATCCCGGTGGACCGTTTTGGCGATGTTGTCATTGCGGAATTGCCGTTGGCCACTTTACTGCAGATCAGCCATATCGCCAGTAGCGCAGATGACATGGACTTCTAGATAATTGACGGCGGCGGCGAAGTTGTGGCCGATACGGGCATCCCGTCGGCGCATGGCCTGAATTTGCGAAATAACCCGGTCGTTAAAGCAGGGTTGGCGCAAGAAATGACGGCTGAATCAATGGTCTTCAAAGAAGAGACGTATCAATCCGGCGCGTCATTTTCCCAAAAACTGGAGTGGCTGTTTGTCAGCCGGGTGCCCGCCGGATTGAATAACCGTCGAATTCGCGAAACCGTTGGCTTGATTCTTATCGCCTTCATCGCGTCGCCTTTGATCGGGTTGGTGTTGGCGCCATTCTTGGCGCGCGGCATGACAGCGGCGTTAACCCCTGTAATAAACCGCGCGCGTTTGATTGCAAGCGGCGCGCCGCTTGGCGCCTGGCCGCGCGGTAACGTCGTTGAATTCAACCAATTATCATCGGATTTGGAGGCGATGTCGCAATCCCTTCAACAACGTCAGCTTGAACTAAAGGAGTTGAACGAAAAGCTGGAAGCCCGAGTGGAAGGACGGACAAAGGATTTGGCGATCGCCAATACGGAACTGACGGAAACGCTTTCAACCCTCAACCGGGCGCAGGGTGAGCTTGTGCACTTCGAAAAAATGGCGGCGCTCGGGCGCCTTGTCGCAGGCGTTGCGCATGAACTGAACACCCCGATCGGGGTTGGGCGCATGGCCGTTTCCACAATGCGCGATACGGTGCAGGATCTTGAAAAACGAATGGCGGCCGGGCTACGCAAGAGCGACCTCGCGTCGATTATCGAACATTTGTTGGCGGGATCCGAAATGGCGGAAAAAAAAATATGATCCGCGCGGCGGAACTGATCGCCAGCTTCAAACAGGTCGCGGTTGATCGAACCACGTCAAACCGCCGACGGTTTCAATTGTTGGAGGTCGTCGACGAGGTCATCCTGACGCTGACGCCTGTTATCAAACAAAAATCAATCAACGTCGAACGAGATATTCCCGAGACGATTTATTTCGAAAGCTATCCAGGTGATCTGGGACAAGTGCTTACAAACTTGATCGACAACGCGATTAAACATGCGTTTGACGGACGAGATACCGGCGCGATCCAAATATCAGCAACGCGACTGGACGAGGCTTCGGTGCGACTGACCGTCACCGATAATGGCAAAGGTATGGACGCGCACATCGTCGATAAAATATTCGATCCGTTTTTCACCACCAAAATGGGTCAAGGCGGCACCGGGCTCGGGATGCATGTCACCTACAATGCCGTTGTCAGCATTCTGGGCGGCGCCATCGAAGTCGATAGTCAGCCGGAAACCGGCAGCACATTCAGGATAGATTTGCCGCTCATCGGACCGGAAACGACGACGCTATAGCGCCCCGTTATCCGATTTGGATCCGATGAAAATTAGGCCAACGCGACCGACTTAATCAACGAGCGGCAATCCTTCTCCAGCACGAATATCGTTAATGACTTCTTTTACCCGCTGGCGCAAAGGTGCGTATTGTAGGCCGAACTCCTCCACCAACCGAGTGTTGTCGATCAGGAAATTTCCCGATACATCCCGGCCGCCGCTCTCGTTTTCAAAACGAATGTCGGCATCGGGCAAAAATTCCCGCACCAGCGCCGCAAGCTCCCCAAGACTGACCGTCGTCCCACCGGAATTATAGGTCTCATATTTGGGTTTGTCGGCAAGCAGCACCCGCGCAAAGCCCGCCGCCATATCCTCGACATGGATCACGCACCGCATCGTATCCTGATGGGAGAAGGAGACGGTTTCGCCCTTCGCTGGTTGGCACATGCAATTAACATGATCGATGGATCCGAATTTTTTATCCGGGCCGGTGACGTTCGCCGGACGGATACAAGTAATCGTCATGCCATGTTTTTGACGATAATCATGGGCTTGCCATTCGTTAATGGTTTTGTTGATCGCATATTGCGTATCGCCATGGCGTTCGTCATCTTCGGTGACAAGGCGCTCGCCAAATTTCGATTGCGCGCCGCTGACGGCGACGGAACTGGCGAAAACCGTGTGCTTCATACCGGTCCGGCGCGCCGCTTCAAAGCAATTATCCATGCCCTGAATGTCCAGCTTGAAGGCGACATGGGGCGCCAATTCACCAATAAAATAGGACAGGTTGATAACCCGATCCGCGCCCGACTCGATCATGGCGCCGATGACGTCGTCATAAGACGTGACGTCGCCGCGCACGACGTTTACCTGATCGCCATACTGGGCGAAGGCGGCGCTAGCGCCCGCCACGTCGATGTCCATACAGGTCACGGTCTGATTTTCGGCGACAAGCATCGGTATAAGTCGACGGCCGATAAACCCGGCGCCGCCAATGGCTAATATGGACATAGTTTCCCCCGTAAATTGTTATACACGCATCATTCTTTACTCATGGTTCTATGGCGCCGTCGAAGTGTCAACGCCACCGCGCTATTATTTTTCGATGCGCCCCTTATGACGGCGCGAGCAACGCCTCGGCGCGAACACGCAGATCATCGGTGATGCGGGACGGTCGGCGCGCGTCCAGATCAAGCTGGACGCCAAACTGGCTGAGTCCGGCGATGGTCGCGCCAGTCTCCGCATCGCGCAGGCGGTGATAGAGCCGCAGGGACGAACCGCCAAGTTGGGCGATGCAGCTTTCAACATCGATCAAATCGCCGGGCTTCGCCTGACCGTCAAACACGAGCTGGAATTCGAATGTGGACAGGCCAATCCGGTTCTTCGTCATGTATTCCGGCGTCATGCCAAACGCAGCCATGATAAAACTGTTGGCGGTCGAAAATCGCCTGATGTAACCGGAAAGCGACAAGGCGCCCGCCCCGTTCGCTTCACTGGGCCGGGCCACGTCCTGTGAGGACATTACCCAATTTGCGTCATCGCCGGGGATGGACCGTTCCTCGCGCGCATCGCCATCCCATTCAACCGTCGCACCGTTCAGGGTAACGCCAGCAAGGCCCTGTTGCATCGTCGTGCACAGGGCTCCCGTCTCGGCATTGAACAATTTATGGGCGATTGTCGGCGTCGCACCGCCCTCAATCAGCGCCGTCTCGACCCGGTAAATGTCGCGGTCGCGCAGCTCTGATTTGTAATGGGTCAATGCATCCGTGGTGCGCGCCGCCGCCGGATCTACGCCCGACTGACGCAGAAACCGCCAGGTCGCCGCTTCGAATTTTTCATAATAATACGCGACCGTAAAATGTTCCGTCGCATCGACTTCGCCGGGCAGGACGTCGCCGCGGAATGTTTCGCTATATCCGTTCACAAGAATTCCTCTAGATTGAGTTTGGTGATTTATTATAAGGCCGCGTCGCGTCTAGGCCGCTAGTGTCATTTTGCCGTTTTTCAACACGGTCACATCCCGGTCTTTCACGCGGCATTCAAACGAAATTACCGGCCCGTCTTTCCACATATCCGTCGTGATCGTTTCACCGGGAAACACCGGGGCGGAAAACCGGACATCCATGCCCCGCACCTGATCCGGTTCATAATCGAGCATGGTTTTTAAAATTGCGTAACCCGCTGTCCCATACGTACAGAGGCCATGAAGGATCGGTACCGGAAACCCCACGCGGATCGCCATTTGCGGATCTGCGTGAAGCGGATTGCGGTCGCCATTCAGGCGGTACAGCAAGGCCTGGTCCTTGCGAATTTCCAGATCACAGGACGCATCCGGGCTGCGGTCCGGCGTTTCATGTAATGGTAAACCAGCGCCATTGGGGCCGCCAAAACCACCGTCGCCGCGCGCAAACGATGTCGAGACAATCGAATACAGAGGCGTGTCGTCGGACTTCAAACGCGCGTCGGTTTTCGTGTAGATCAGCGCGCCGCGCCCCGGACCCTTGTCAACCACGTCGATTACTCGACAGTCGGCGATGATGACGCCTTCCGGTGGCAGTGGCCGATGCAAAGTCAGGCGCTGCTCTCCATGAACCGTTTTGCTGCGGTCCTGCCCGGCGTCATGACCGACCGTCATCCGCGACAGCACGCAGGCGATGCTTGGCACGGTCTTCAGGGCCTCGCGTTCAAAGGTAAAGGCGAGTTCGGTTTCATCCAGAGGGTCGCGGCCCATACCGATGCTCAGCGCATACAACATGGTCTCCCGGTCGCCATAGGCGAACTCCACGCCTTCGCGTTTCAAGGTCATCGCCCGATCATAATCAATCGCCATTGGAAATTTCCTGCTGTTGTGCGGTTTGGAGCCGCCAGAGACGAGGCGCAATACTAACCGAATTGGCGAGACTGTCCAAAACGCGTTTATAGGGCCAGCAATTTAGCGAGGCTTATGCTGTCAGGCGATGGCCCGTCGCCGCGATAAATTTTGGCCTGAATATGTCTAAAAACGCCTCGGCGGCGGGGGTAAGCGCCCGCTCCGTCAGATGCAGAATGCCAATCCGCCGGATAATCGGCGGCGCCAACGGGCGCACGACAACAGCGCGATTATGTGCGGGCGGCAAAACGGCGGCGGGCACAATCGACACGCCAAGACCGCTGATGACGAATTCGAACAGAGACCGAAACTGATTGATGATGATGCTATGATTCAAGACGACCCCCTGCGCGCTGGCGGCGACGTCAATCGCGCGGCGCAACCCGGAATCTGCTGGCATCGAAATCATTGGCTCCGTCTCGATATCCTTGAGGTGAATAATGTCGCGCGCACAAAGCAGGTGGTCTTTCGACAAAATGACATAACACGGCTCATCGACAATGGAATGGACCGCAATCGTTTCGTGTAAGCCGACAGCGGCGCCAATGCCAAAATCCGCATACCCGCTGCGGACATCCTCGATAATGGCGCTCGCCAACTCGGCGCGGATCTGAATATGCATGTGCGGGTGTTTTTGACGAAACGCGACAAGCGCCGCTGGCAACACGTGCTGCGCGACCGACATCAGACAGGCGATGATAAGCTGCCCCCGCATCTCCCCGTCCAGCGCCCGCACCGCCTGTGTTTGTTGCGACAGCTCCCCCAGAAGCCGTTCGGCGACGGGCGTAAATTCAAAACCCGCCTGGGTTTGCGATACGCTTCTAGTTCCCCGCGCAAACAGCGTTACGCCGATACGTTTTTCCGCCTGCTGAATGACGCGGCTCAGGCTTGGTTGTGAAATCTGGAGATAGGAGGCGGCGGCGATGAAACTGCCGAACCGCGCGAGCGCCACAATCGCCCGCAAATGTTTTACGGAAAGGTCAGGAACGTCATGAACGCCGATCATCGGTGTACCGTTTCCATCTATGCATTTTTAACAATCAAATTCCAAATCAATAACCAATTGACATAAAAGGAACCAAACTGTCAATTTAGCCCCTTGGTTAGCCTACCGAATTGGCGGTCGCTCCAGGGTAATGAGATATAGGACAGAGCATGAATTTAGCGTCTAAACGTTACAATGTTGACGATATGATGGCGGCGCAGGAGTTCTACCATAGGCGCAACTGGACCGATGGTTTGCCCGTTGTGCCGCCGACTGCGGCGGCCGTGCAGGCCTGTCTGGATTGGGTCATGATGGCGCCGGATCATCTCGTGGGTGTGGAATCGGTGCGCGCCCGCGCGATCACCGCGGAAAAACTGGCGATCAACGCGGTCATGGCCGGATGTTTGCCGATGCATTTTCCCGTCGTTGTGGCGGCCTTCACCGCGATGTTGCAGGAACCCTTTTTGCTGCACGGCGCCACGGCCAGCACGGGCGGCTGCGCGGTTTTGATCGTCGTCAACGGACCCGTGCGCCAGGAACTGGGGATGAGTGGGTCCTTCAACACGCTTGGCTCCAGCGACCGCGCGACCACCGTCATCGGACGCGCCATCCGCTTGATTCTGTGCAACCTTCTCGATGCCCGCCCCGGCCAAGTCGACCGCTCCACCATCGGACATCCCGGTAAATTCAGCTATTGCGTCGCCGAGGATGAAGAAAATTCCCCGTGGTCGCCCCTGGCCGAGGAACGCGGCGTACCGGAACACGCGTCGGGCGTTACAGTCATGGCGGCGGGCGCGCCGCGTCAGATCATGAACGAATGGACGACCGAGCCATCGGAAATCCTCGACACCTTCGTCGCCGAGATCAAATCGACCATGCGCCACTATTCGATATGGGCCGGCAATTACGCCATCGTCATCCCCCCCCAGCTGCGTGCGCATTTTAAAGCTGCGGGCTGGTCCAAGGCGGATATCCAGCGTTATGTTTATGAAAACGCGCGGGTTTTGCGCAAGGAATGGGCCGATTGCGGAAAAGGCGCGGTCGTTGGACAGCGCGGTGAAAACGAATACGCGGCCCTGCCGGACCCGGAGCATTTGCTGGTCATCGCGGCGGGCGGCCCCGCTGGCGGCTTCGGCGCAGTAATCCCGCCCTGGTTGGGCCCCAAAAGCAAAGCGGTGACGATGGCGATTGGCGCCTGCGTCGATTGCGAAATTTAGTTCGACGCCCCGATAATTTTATACCCTGTCTTGAAAGGCGAAAATTTTCATGAGTTTTGAAATACTCGATCCCACCCATGAAGGCGACGCGCAGGAATTTAAACCAGCGCCGCGTCTGAAGACCCTGGAGGGGATGACCGTTGGCGTTATCTCGAACGGAAAAAGAAGCACCAAACCTTTCTTCGACGCCATGGAGAAAGAGCTTAAAGAGACCTACGGCGTCGCGCAGGTTGTCCGCCGCATAAAGTCGAATTACAGCGCACCCGCCGAAGCCGACATCCTGCAGGAAGCGAAACAATGGGACGCCCTGATCGCCGGGATCGGCGATTGAGGCAGCTGCTCATCGTGCAGTTTGCATGATGCAGTGGAAGGCGACCGGCAAGGCACCCCGTCCATCGGGGTCATGACGAGCAATTTTGTAAGCGCGGCGGAACTTATGGCGCGCGTGCTTGGCGCGGATGGCTATCCGTTTGTCACCATCGATCATCCGGTCAGTAGCGCGACGATAGAGAAACTTTCGCAAGAAGCGATAAAGGCGGTCGCTGCGGGCGCCGCAATACTATTAGCGACTGCCTAGCCTTCACACGGCCTCCGAAAACGCTTTAAAATCGCGCAATACCATCGTTTTCAACCGCTCCGCCGCCGGGGATAGCGCCGTTCCCCGGCGCTCCACAAGCACGACCGTGCGGCCAAAATTCGGCGCGACAAGCGCGCGCTGCACCAGGCCGCCGCCCGCAGCGGCGCGCATCGCCATACGCGGCGCAATCCCGACCCCCAGCCCCGCCTCGACAAACCCGATCATGGTGGACAGGTGCTGAACTTCATAACGCCATTTGGCGCTTCTCCCCACGCCCGCATGTCGGGACAAAAGCAAACGATTGGTGCCGCTGCGCGGACCCAGCATAATTAATGGCATATCCATCAGCGAATCCCATTCAACGGCGCCGCCCTTTGCAAGAGGGTGATCGGCGCGACACGCCAATACAAAGCGGTCTTCCATAATGGGCGTTACGACCAGATCAGAATCCGGCGCTGTCGTGCGCATATCAATCGCAAACTCCGCCTCGCCGCGCCGTACATATTCCGCGATTTCCTGTTCGGAATCATCCAGGATCCGGACGCTGACATTCGGATGCGCCACGCCAAACCCGCGCAAGGTCTCGGGCAAAACATAGGTCGCAACCGAGATAAGGCTGGCGATGGTGATGCGTCCGGACCGCGCATGAACGACATCCTGAAAATCTTCCATGGATTGATCGAACTGAGCGATCATTCGTTTCGCCGTCGGCAGAAAACTAAGCCCGATGGCGGTCGGCGCCACGGACCGTGTCGTGCGCTCGATGAGTTTGACGCCCAACAAGGCTTCCAGTTTCTTCAAACGCTGGGTCAAAGCGGATTGCGTGAGGTTCATGTCCCGCGCCGCCGCTTTGAAGCCGCCCAGTTCGATGATTCTGACGAAAACGTCGATTTCCTTGAGAACAAACTGCACTTTATTAATTCTTTTTTCTTAATAAGAGACCTCTGCATAAGTCTCGGACACAGCGCTGAGATTTGTTATATTTGTGGAATGAGAAATTCCTTTGAGACCCAACCAGCGCTGTTTGTTTCGAGCACAGTGCTTGA
>JBLHZD010000065.1:0-15543 GCA_047631095.1 Alphaproteobacteria bacterium | reverse complement strand
CCGACATTATACACGATGCGCGTCGATGCAGCGGTCACGATTGAGCGAGACCCTAGGCGCTGGCGGCGGCCCCACGCGCTTCGCGCGCCGCGATTTTATCCGCGCGCGCAAGCAACCGCTGCGCCCGCACGACCACAGGAATATCGATCATCTTGCCATCCAGCTCAAATGAACCGCGCCCGGCGGCGGCGGCTTCGGCGTCCGCCTCAATCACCTTGCGCGCATAATCGACTTCTTCTTTTTTGGGTGAAAAGCCTTCATTCAACGGTTGGACATTGGCCGGGTGAATACACGACGCGCCCTCAAACCCGAACTTCGCAGAATGACGGACCACGCCAAGATACGCTTCCGGATCGCTGTAATCCGCGACCGTGCCAATCAACCCCATCGGGGTGATGCCCGCAGCCCGCGCCGCGATCAAGGATTGTTGTTTGGGGTAAAGGTAACATTCCGGATCAGGGTTGAAACCGACATCGAGCGCGAAATCCTCGCCGCCCAGCAGTACCGTGAAATTACGGGGATGCGCCTTGGCGATCTTGTCGAGCTAGAAAAAGGCGTCCGCCGTCTCCACCATCGGCAAGAGCCAGGTCGATCCGACCTCCATACCCTGGTGAACCTCCATTTCGCTCACCAGTTCCGCCATCAACTGGACATGTTCCGCGCTTTGGACTTTTGGCAATTTCAGCCCCATCACCTGGGGCGATACGGCGGCCTCAATATCGCGAACCGCAATTTCCAGCGGACGGTTGATACGCACCAGCACATCCGCGCCATTTCGCGATACTTTCTCCGCCGCAGCGCCAATCATCGTGCGCGCATTGTCTTTTTCAGATGGCGTAACGCTGTCTTCCAAATCCAGGATAATCCCGTCCGCACCGCGCAAATGGGCCTTATCTACATAGCGATCCACATTCACCGGCACGTATAGCAATGAACGCCAAACCGGCATTTCCCGTTTACCCATCGTCATGACCCTGATCTCCCCTGTGTAATGCCTGTCGCCTGCGCGACGTAAATAAATCCTGTCGCCTACGCGACGTTATATAGCGCCGCGCGCCGCCAGATTATCGATCTCTTCATCTGAATATCCCAGCGCGCCCAGAATTTCCCCGTTGTGTTCGCCCAAATCCGGCGCTTTGCGTTTGAACCCGCCCGGCGTGCCAGACAATCTGGGAACGATGTTGTGCATCGGCACCGTCCCCATTTCCGCATCGGGCAGATCGACAATGATTTCACGTTCCTGAAAGTGTGGGTCATGGACGATCTGTTCGATATCATAGACCGGCGCAACGGTGACGCTTTCGCGTTCAAAGATTTCCATGCAGTCGTCCAAGGAGCGCGCGCCAATCCAGCCGCCGACGATTTCATCGACTTCCTTGCGATTCTTCACACGGTCCCCATTGGTTTTATATTTCGGGTCATCGACCATATCGGGCCGCCCGATCGTGCGGAAAATACGCTCTGCCATGGATTGCATGGACCCGGACATGGCGAGCCATTTTCCGTCCTTCGTGGCGTAGACATTCCGCGGCGAAGACGTGTTGGAGCCGCTACCAACCCGGTCCCGCACCGAGCCTGTCACTTTATGCCAGGCGGCTTCCGCTCCCAGGATGGAATGCATGGGCTCCAGCAGCGACAAGTCGATGACCTGCCCCGCCCCATCGCGCAATTCAACGTCACGCAGCGCGATCATCGTCGCCATGGCGCCGTACAATCCGGCGATCATATCGGCCATGGCGAGCGGTGGGAGCACAGGCTCCCGGTCCGAAAACCCGTTGCGGTAGGCGAAACCCGACATCGCTTCGATCAAGGTGCCAAACCCGGGACGGTTCTTATACGGCCCCGTCTGGCCAAAACCGGAAACCCGCACCAAAATCAGTTTCTTGTTCCGCGCCATCAGCACGTCCGGCCCCAGGCCCATTTTTTCCAGCGTGCCGGGTCGGTAATTTTCGATCATGACATCCGCGCTCTCGACCAGGCGGAGTAAAATTTGCTTGGCCTCATCGTCACGCAAGTTGAGCGAAAGGCTTTTCTTATTCCGCGCGTAAACTTTCCAGTTCACCGGAATACCGTCCGTCATCCAGTGCCGCAACGGATCGCCGTCTCCAACGGGTTCGACCTTGATGACTTCCGCGCCATAATCAGCCAGTTGCAGACTAACCATGTTCCCCGCTACCAGGCGCGACAGGTCTAATACCCGCACCCCGTCCAATGGCCCCACATAAGCCGCATCAAAGTCCTGCATTCGTCCTCCAAAGCGCGACATCGATCAAATTCTCGCGTTCTGGCTTACCGTCAAAGGGGCCATATTTGCAATGGCGAAGTTACGAAACGAAGCGCCGGGCGGTTCAAACTGCGTCGCCGGTCATGAAGGACCGGAACAACCGGACTTTTTCCAATCGATCCTTGGCCTTTGGCCAAACAAGGTAATACGATCGTCCACTAGCGATGGAGCCTTCAAAGGGCGAGACCAGTCGCCCGGCGGCCAGATCGGCCTCCACGGCGGGTTTCGGCGCAATCGCATATCCCTGCCCCTGGATCGCCGCCTCGATCGCCAGCGATGGTTCATCATAAAGCGGCCCGGCTTGACTATCGGCGTCCGGGACGCCCGCAGCGGCGAACCAGGTGGCCCAGGCGTTTGGGTACAAAACGATATGCAGCAAGGTTTCACGGGCCAGCGCAGCAGGATCGCGCGGCGGCGTCAAATCGGCCCCGCAGACAATCACCAGATCTTCCCGCAATATTTCAATCATCGACAGGCTTGGACTTTGCGCGGGTTCGCCGAGCACCGCGATATCGACCCCACCGCCATGCATATCGGCGGCGGAATCGATGACCCTGAGATGAACGGAAACCGACCGGCGCGCGCGTTGGAATTCAGTCAGGCGTCGCACCAGCCACCGGCTGGCGTCGTTCGTTGCGCCAATCGTCAACACCGCATGATCCGGACGACGTATAATGCGCGCCGCCGCCGATTCGAGGCCCGCGAGCGCGCGTCGCGCATCCTGTGAAAATTGCGCGCCGGTAAAGGTCAATTCTATGCCGCGTCCGACCCGGCGGAACAATTGGCGCCCCAGATAACGCTCCAGGGTTGCGATCTGGCGGCTGACGGCCCCCTGCGTAACGCCAAGTTCTTCCCCCGCCTTGGTGTAACTCAACAACCGGGCGGCGCTTTCAAAAGCCCGTACGGCGTTTAACGGCGTTCGGTGCGTTTTTCCAATGTCATCCATTTACTCATCCATGTGAATTTCTCATAATATACCGTAAATAAGATGGATTGTGAAATCCGTGATACGTCTCACACTGTTACGATCAAATTTTACGGTAAAATCAAGACTGAAAAGGACGCCAGATGAGCACCTCCCTGGACCCGGCGCACACAGAACGAAATCGCATCGCCTTCATACAGGCGGACTGGCATGCCGATATCGTCGCGGAAGGACGCAAATCCTTCCTGGCGACAATCAAGGCCAGCAGCGCGCGCCCCTGGCCCGTGGATGTCCACGAAGCGCCAGGCAGTTTCGAGTTGCCTTTGCAAGCGCAGCTCCTGGCGGAAACCGGACGTTACGCGGCCATTGTCGCGGGTGGCTTTATCGTCGATGGCGGCATTTACCGGCATGATTTCGTCGCTCGCACGGTTATCGACGGTTTGATGCGCGTGCAACTGGATACGCGCATTCCCGTTATTTCCATGGTGCTGACGCCGCATCATTTTCATGAACATAGCGATCACCACAGGTTTTTCCTCGACCATTTCAAGATGAAAGGCGCCGAAGCCGCCTCGGCATGCCTGCGCTCCATACAAGCGATGGAAGATATCCGCGCCGCCGTCGCGGTCAAGGCATCCGCCGCCGCTTAACGTAGGGGCCCGGCGCCAAAAGGCGGGCGAGCCCCTACAAAAAGGCGGGCAATACTTTTTCGGTAAACTTCATGAACGAACTGTGGCTGAGCGGCGCGATCATCAAATAGTCCATCGCGTTCGTTTCGCGCAGGCGTTGGATATCGTCAATCACCTTTTCCGGCGTTCCGCAAATCGCCACTTCATTGACATAGCGCGCCACCGGGTCCGCATGACCTTCAATAGCGGCGGTGATGACATCCGGCCACGCCGCTGTTTTCTGCGCCCCGGCTGCGGCGCCGCGCACATTTTCTTTTTTCCGCAGATATGACCCGAACATGAACTCCGCGCCGCGCCGACCAATTTCCTCGGCTTCCTGCTGGGTGTCGCCCAAGGCGATTGTGCGCGCCATGGGGATATCCCGCCCGTCGATGGAAAACCCGTGTGATTCCAACGCCGACTTAATAATAGTCGCGTTTCGCCGCAATCTCCGGATGGCTGGCGTGCGGGTCCATCATAATGGAATGCCCGCCTTCCGCCGCCCAGCCAAAGCGTCATGCGACGACGCGGCGATCCAGACCGGCATCAGCTCCTGTAGCGGCTTCGGCAAAACTTCAACGTCTTCGAATTGCCAGAACTCTCCCTTGTGATTCAGTTTTTCGTCGCGCCACACCTTCAATACGATCTCGACGCTTTCGCGAAATTTAGCGTAACTGTCCTTGGGTTCGACGCCGAAGACCTTGTGTTCGGTCGGGTCAAACCCCCGGCCAGCGCCCCAGTTCACCCGTCCGCCCGAAATCACATCCAGAAGCGCAACTTCTTCAGCCAGCCGCAGCGGATGATAAAACCCCGCCAACGACACCGCCGTTCCAATCCGCAACCGTTTCGTATGCGCCGCAATATGCGTGCCCATGAGGTGCACCGACGGACAAACGCTGTAAGTACTGAAATGGTGCTCGGCCAGCCACACGGCGTCATACCCCGTTTCATCCATAATCTTCATGCGCTCAAACGCGCGCGCATACACCGTGGGAAGCGCTACCCGTCGTCCGGGCCAACTGAAAAACTAAAGAACGCCAAACTTCACGATTCCTTACTCCTCTTCACCACGCGCGACATCGAATTCACGTCGTCGCATGTTTTTTCTGGCCGTGTTTGTTTCTGGGCTTGCGCACATCCTATCCGCTATACTGCGCAGAGCCATGACACAGATTGCCGCAACCCTTTCGCCCTCGCAAGCCTCCCCGGATTCCGGCCAGGAAGCGGACCAGGCCCCCGATCAAGCCATCGCTGACGATTCGACTGAATCGCCACCGGCGGAGCCTCGCCGCGAAGGCGGAATACCCTTCGAGTTAATCTCCAATTACCAGCCGGCGGGCGACCAACCCCAAGCAATCGAACAGCTTATAGAAGGCTTGAACCAGGGCGAACGCGATCAGGTGCTGTTGGGCGTCACCGGCTCCGGTAAAACCTACACGGTCGCCCAAACGATCCAGCGGCTGCAAAGGCCGACATTAGTACTCGCGCCGAACAAGACCCTGGCGGCTCAGCTTTACGGGGAAATGAAAAATTTCATCCCCAACAATGCAGTCGAATATTTCGTATCCTATTACGATTATTACCAACCCGAGGCCTATGTCGCGCGCACGGATACCTATGTTGAAAAAGAATCATCGGTAAACGAGCAAATTGACCGTATGCGCCATTCCGCAACGCGCGCCTTGCTGGAGCGCGACGACGTTATCATCGTCGCCTCGGTCTCCTGCATCTACGGTATTGGCGCGGTCGAGACCTACTCCACGATGACGGTTACGCTGTCCGTTGGCGCGACACTGGACCCCCGCGATTTGATAAAACAATTGGTGGAACTGCATTACAAGCGGAACGACCTCAGCTTTTATCGCGGCATGTTCAGGGTGCGCGGCGATACGATTGAGATATTCCCCGCCCACTATGAAGACCGCGCCTGGCGGGTATCCATGTTTGGCGACGAAATAGAAGCGATTGACGAGTTCGATCCACTGACCGGAGACAAAACGGCTGTACTCGAGTCGGTCAAACTCTACGCCAACAGCCACTATGTCACACCGCGCCCGACCCTGTTGCAAGCCGCGTCGAGTATAAAGGCGGAGCTCAAGGGGCGGCTGACTTATTTGTACGGCGAGAATAAGCTGCTGGAGGCGCAACGCTTGGAACAACGCACGGTTTTCGACATCGAAATGATCGAAGCCACGGGCGTTTGCGCGGGCATCGAAAATTATTCACGCTACCTTTCCGGGCGAAACGCCGGCGAACCACCGCCTACGCTGTTTGAATACCTACCGGATAACGCAATTTTGGTCGTCGATGAAAGCCATGTCACCGTGCCGCAGATTGGCGGTATGTACCGGGGCGATTTCAATCGTAAAACAACGTTGGCGACGCACGGTTTTCGGCTGCCGTCCTGCATGGATAATCGCCCCCTCAAGTTTGAAGAATGGGAGGCCATGCGACCCCAGACGGTCTTTGTGTCCGCCACGCCCGGCCCCTGGGAAATGGAGCGCACCGACGGCGTCTTCGTCGAACAGGTCGTGCGCCCCACCGGGCTGATTGACCCCGTCTGCCTGATCCGGCCAACGGAGCATCAGGTCGATGACCTGATGGCGGAATGCAAAACCTGTGTGATCGCCAATCAGCGGGTACTGGTGACGACCCTGACCAAACGCATGGCCGAGGATTTGACCGAATTCATGATCGAGGCAGGCCTGAAGGTCCGCTATATTCACTCTGACGTCGAGACGCTGGAACGTATCGCGATCATCCGCGATTTACGCCTCGGCGTCTTCGACGTTCTGATCGGCATCAACTTGCTCCGCGAAGGGCTCGACATTCCCGAATGTGCGTTGGTCGCAATTCTGGACGCCGATAAGGAAGGGTTTCTGCGGTCCCGCACTTCTTTGGTACAAACAATAGGCCGCGCGGCGCGCAATATCGACGGCCGCGTGATCCTCTACGCCGATAAAATGACCAATTCGCTGAATTACGCCCTGGATGAGACCAATCGCCGGCGGGAACTTCAACAAGCCTACAACGCCGCGCATGGCATTACCCCGGAAAGCGTCCGTAAGGATATATCCGATATCCTCGATTCGGTTTACGAGCGCGACCATCTGACCGTGGATCTTGGCGATGCAAACATGGCGCATTTGGTCGGCATGGACGTTAAGACCTATATTGCGGCGCTGGATAAACGAATGCGCGCTGCGGCGGCCGATCTGGAATTCGAAGAAGCGGCGTCGATGCGGGACGAGATTATTCGCCTTGAAGCCGTTGATCTGGATATGCCCGTGGACGCAGCGCCAATCAATCCAAAAATCGCCGCCTCCATCAAATCCGTTCCCAAAGCGCTGGCGCCGAAAGCCGCGCGACCGCGCCGAGGAAAACAAAAATTGCGATCCCGCAGGCCCCGCCCTTGATCAACGCTTCCCAACCGCCATATTTCTGAAATCATGTCTATCCCCCGCACCGCTCTTATCACCGGCGCCGCGCGACGCATTGGGCGCGCCATCGCCCTTGATCTGGCCCAGCACGGCTGGACCGTAGCCCTGCATTACAATCGCTCGTCGGAAGACGCTCAATCCGCGCAAGATGCGATCAAGGCCAAGGACGGGCGCGCGATGCTGTTTCAGGCGAATTTAGCGCAAGAATCCGAAACCAACCGACTTTTCGACGACGTTCAGCGCCAGCTGGGCCCCGTTGGCTTATTGGTCAACAATGCCTCGCAATTTGAACGAGACGACGCCGCCTCCGTCACCCGGGAAAGCTGGGACGTTCATATGGAAGTGAATTTGCGCGCGCCATTCGTGTTATCTCAACATATGGCTGCGGCGCTCCCGGATGGGGCGGATGGCGTCATCGTCAATATCCTCGACCAACGTGTCTGGAACTTACCGCCGGGTTTCACCAGCTATACCCTCAGCAAGGCCGGTCTGTGGACATTGACCCAAACACTGGCGCTCGCGCTGGCGCCGCGTATTCGGGTGAACGCCATTGGGCCGGGACCAACCATGCCCAGTGCGCGGCAGACCGAAACGCAATTCGCCCTGCAACAAGCATCCGTCCCCTTAAAACATGGCGCTCCGCCGGAAGAAGTATGCCAGGCAGTGCAATATATTGTGAACGCGCGCTCCATGACGGGGCAGATGATCGCACTGGATGGCGGCCAACATCTCGGCTGGGCGCATCCCGGCGAGCCCAATGATTTGGAGGAATAAAATTGCCCAATAACATGATTAAAATATACCGAATAACCCCGATCCAAGGTGAACGAACCAGCCCAACTGATTGAAGACAAAGGATGAATACGACCTTCCAAATTTATCTAGTTGTGCACACTAACAATACGCCTTCGCTGTCAAGAAGCTTTTACCTGACAAAATTGGCATGTTAAATAAATGTGACGCTGATAAATCAATTTATTTCTTTATTTTCAACATGTTAAAATTTATGCTCAAATTATGGGCACACTGTTTAAGGCCCCGTGATTCATGGTTGAAATGGCCAGCAGGGTTTCTTTTCCACAACGTTATCCACAGATCTGGTGGATATCATGAGGCGACGTCGTAACCTGTCGGAATCATGAGATAAAATTTTTCGAAGCATTCGTCGTTCAAAGGAAATTCGATGTCGGGCGAACCCGAAAAAAGTGATGCAGCTGCGACGAAAGAAGCCGTAAGGCGTCCAAAACTCGCACAGGGCGTCCAGGTCATTCGGGACTGTCTGGCCACCTTACCCGGCAGCCCTGGCGTCTATCGTATGTTAAATGGCCGTGGCGATGTCCTTTATGTCGGTAAAGCGGGTCGATTGAACCGACGCGTCGTGGCGTATACGGCGCCGTTGAAGCTACCGATTCGGTTGCAACGGATGATTTCCGAAACCGAATCGATGGAGATTGTCACCACCCATACCGAAGTCGAGGCGCTTCTGCTGGAATCGAATCTGATCAAGCAAATGCGACCGCGCTACAATGTCCTGCTGCGCGATGACAAGACCTTCCCGCACATCATGATCACCGGCGACAATGACTACCCCCAAATATTGAAACATCGCGGCGCCCAGAGACAAAAAGGTAGCTATTTTGGCCCCTTTGCATCCGCCGGCGCAGTTAATCGCACCTTGTCCGCCATGCAACGCGCGTTCCTGTTGCGAAACTGCACCGATGGAGTCTTCAACAACCGGACCCGGCCCTGTTTGCAGTATCACATCAAGCGGTGCTGCGCGCCTTGCGTCGAGCGGATCTCGAAAGAAGATTACGCGCATCTCGTCGAAGAGGCGCGGGAGTTTCTGGCCGATGGCAGCCGCGCCATTCAAGGAAAGCTCGTTGGGCAGATGCAGACCGCCAGCGATGCGCTAAACTTTGAAGCCGCGGCGCGCATTCGCGACCGCATACACGCACTGACGCAGATTCAGGCGCATCAGGATATCAACCTTGAAGGCGTCGAAGACGCGGACATCATCGCGTTGCATCAGGATCGCGGGCAGTCCTGTGTCCAGGTTTTTTTCTTTCGGGCCGGCCGAAATTACGGCAACCGCGCCTATTTTCCGACCCATCACCGAAACCTCGACCCGCCCGACGTGCTGGCCGCCTTTATTGGCCAATTTTATGACGACAAACCGCCGCCCCGCACCGTGTTGCTGAGCCACGACATTCCCGAACGGGACCTGATCGCCGCCGCTTTGACCCATCGCGCCGAACATAAGGTCCATCTTCTGACCCCAAAGCGGGGTGTGAAATTGAAGCCCGTCGAGCACGCCATCGCAAATGCGCGCGACGCCCTGGCGCGACGCCACGCGGAAAGCGCGTCTCAGCTCCGGTTGCTGGAAGCGCTGGCGGACCGCCTCGATCTGGACGCGCCGCCACGGCGCATCGAGGTTTACGACAACAGCCACATTCAAGGCACGAACGCCGTCGGCGCAATGATCGTCAGCGGCCCCGACGGGTTTGTGAAAAACGCCTATCGAAAATTCAACATTCGCACCGTCGGCATTCCCGCCGGAGAAGGCGAATCGGCGAAAGATATCCCGCGCGGCGGCGATGATTACGCCATGATGCGGGAGGTCCTGTCCCGTCGCTTCACCCGCGCTTTGAAAGAAGACCCAAATCGGGAGGCCGAAACCTGGCCCGATTTGCTGCTGATTGATGGTGGTCCGGGCCAAATGGCCGTCACTCAGGATGTATTACGTGAATTGGCGATTGACGACATCGCCATACTCGGCGTCGCAAAGGGGCCAGACCGGGATGCGGGCCGAGAACGATTGCATTATCCGGGGCGCCCCGCCTTCACATTGCCGCCCCGAGATCCGCTTTTATATTTCATTCAACGGCTGCGCGACGAAGCGCATCGGTTCGCCATTACGACTCACCGCGCGCGGCGCTCCAAAGCCATTACGGCCTCGCCGCTTGATGAAATCGCCGGCGTCGGCGCACGGCGGAAAAAGGCGCTGTTGTTGCATTTTGGCTCCGCGCGGGAGGTTGCGCGCGCCGGGCTCTCGGATCTGGCGTCCGTAGACGGCGTTAGCCATGCCATAGCGGAGAAAATTTATGGTCATTTTCATACCGATCATTAGTATGTCGTAACACATTCATGCGCTCTGGTGGACATCGCCACCGCTCGTCTTGAACGGCCCTGTCTCAAACGACTTGTCACGAACGCCCATCCCGAAAGGCTCTCGCCGAAGGCACCGCCATGATCTCCAGCCTTCCTAACCTCCTGACGCTATCGCGTATCGGGGCGATCCCTGCGATTGTCGCGCTTTTCTCGGTTGAAGGCGACAACGCCCGCTGGGTGATGTTGGGGGTCTATACCGTCGCCTGCCTCACAGATTTTTTCGACGGATATCTCGCCCGGTCCATGCAAAGCGGCTCCAGCCTGGGCAAATTTCTCGACCCCGTCGCCGACAAACTCCTCGTCGGCGCCCTGATTTTTATGTTGGTCGCCAGCGACCGGCTTGTCGGTGTCGCCATCCTGCCTGGCCTGATAATACTGTGTCGGGAAATACTCGTCTCCGGTCTCCGGGAATTCCTGGCGGAACTCCGCGTTGGTCTACCCGTGAGCAAGCTCGCGAAATGGAAAACGACCATTCAGATGTTGACGCTCGGCTTCCTGATCATGGGCGATGCATCGCCCGACGCCATTCCATCGCTCATGATCGGAGAAATTGGCATCTGGATCGCAGCCCTTCTGACCCTGATTACCGGTTATGACTATTTACGCTCGGGTTTGGTGCACATAACCGGCGCGGGAAACACCGACAAGAACGATCAGAGCGACAGCACGCCATGAAATTCCGGATACAATGAGACTCCGGGCGCCATGAGACTCCGTCGCGTTATCTAGTTTCGTCGAATTATGATATGGTTTTGGCATGAAAATATTTGGATTGGCGGGTTATAGTGGTAGTGGAAAAACCACCCTGCTCTCAAAATTACTCCCAGCGTTAATCTCAAGGGGCTTCACGGTCTCTACGATGAAACACGCCCATCACGCCTTTGACGTCGATACGCCGGGCAAGGATTCCTTTATACACCGACAATCCGGCGCGACCGAAGTCATGATCGGTTCCGCCCAGCGTTGGGCCTTGCTGCACGAAATACGGGATGAACCAGAGCCGGGTTTCGACGCCCTACTCTCCGCAATGACGCCGGTCGACCTTCTGCTGATCGAAGGATTCAAGCGCCACGGTCATCACAAAATTGAAATCAGCCGCAACGAAGACCAACGTCCCTTCTTGTACAAGGACGATCCGGACATCGTCGCTATCGCCAGCGACCAAACGATCGACGACATCGGACTACCGGTTTTTGATCTGAACGACGCGGATTCCATCGCCAGTTTCATCCTGAACCATACGGACCTATGCAAAACCACAACAGCGGATCAGAGCAAAGAGGCGTACCGCGATGGCGCAGCTTAGCGACGACTGTTTCGCCTTTGACGGCCCGTTCATGACGGTCGCAGACGCGCAAAAACGACTTAAGGATCACATAAACCCCGTCACCGGAATCGAGTCCGCGTCCCTACGCGACGCGGCAGGGAGAATCCTGGCGGAAGACGTCGTCGCCTCAATAAATGTGCCCGCGCACGACAATTCCGCCGTTGACGGCTACGCTCTTTATTTCGACGACCTGGATCCTGACTCGGAAACCAATTTGCCGGTAACAGGGCGTATCGCAGCGGGACACCCGCTCAACCGACCGGCCCGGCGAGGGGAAGCAATTAGAATATTTACCGGCGCGCCAATGCCAACCGGCGCCGATGCTGGTGGCGGTGGCCCGGATACGGTCATGATGCAGGAGGATTGCCGCGAAGAAAACAGACAGGTGGCGCTCCAACCCGGCATCAAACGCGGCGCCAATCGCAGGTTTGCGGGAGAGGATGTGAAAGAGGGCGATGTCATTTTGTCTTCAGGGCGCCGCCTGCACCCACAATCCATCGGGCTGGCCGCTGCAATTGGACGGCAATCCCTCAGCGTTCGCCGCCCTTTGAAGGTCGCCGTCTTTTCCACGGGCGACGAAGTGCGCGACCCTGGCGCGGCCCTTTCTCCGGGCGGTATATATGATTCCAACCGGTTCACGCTGATGTCCGCCCTGGCCCAGCTTGGATGCCAGGCCACCGATCTCGGCATCCTTCCCGATGACTTGCCAAAAATTCAACAGGCGATTGGCGATGCGGCGGCCACGCATGATTTATTGCTGACATCCGGCGGCGTTTCTCTGGGTGATGAAGACCACGTAAAAAACGCCGTGACGGCGCAGGGCTCTCTCGATTTTTGGCGGCTCGCGATAAAACCGGGACGCCCCGTCGCCCTGGGCCAAATCACGACCGCAAACGGCGCCACCCCCATTGTCGGATTGCCGGGCAACCCGGTCGCCGTCATGGTCACTTTCCTGATGATCGCCCGCCCGTTAATTTTATTGCTTTCAGGCTGCAAAAAATTCAACACGCCGCATTATCGCGTTCGTTCGGGTTTCTCGCACAGCAAAAAACCGAGCCGGCGCGAATACATCCGCGCCCGGATTGAACTTGACGAAAGCGGCGCGCCGGTCGCGCATAAACACGGCCGCGGCGGCGCCGGAATCCTGTCGTCACTTGTCGGAGCCGACGGCTTGGTTGACCTACCAGAAGACGCCACCCATCTGGATAAGGATTCGATGGTCGACTTTATTCCTTTCGCGGAGGTTTTGAATTGAACATTTTGTATTTCGCCTGGCTTCGACAACAAGTCGGCATTGGCGAAGAAACCGTCAGCATGCCCGATAGCGTCGAAACCGTTGGTGATCTGGTCATGTGGCTGCAGGGGCGCAGCCCCAAATACGCGGAGGCGTTGTCCGATATCGATTCGTTCCGTGTCGCTGTGAATCAGGAATTCGGCGACCTGGACACCGTGTTAAAGGGCGACGAGGAAATCGCTTTCTTCCCGCCCATGACCGGCGGATAAGTAACAGACATGGCTGTCCGTGTGCAACGGGAAAATTTTAACGTCGGCGCGGAAATCGTCGCAATGACGGCGGGCGACCACGGCATTGGCGGGGTCACCAGCTTCGTCGGACTGGTTCGCGATATTGTCGGCGAGGCCAACGCCGCGGGCGGCGCGATGACCCTGGAACACTATCCCGGTATGACGGAAAAGATGCTCGCCAACATTGATGCGGAGGCGCAATCACGATGGCCTCTCTCCGCCAGTTTGATCATTCACCGCTATGGACGCCTTGAACCTGGCGACAATATTGTGCTGGTCGCCGCCGCCAGCGCGCACCGGGGCGACGCTTTCAAAGCCTGCGAATTTCTGATTGATTGGTTAAAGACCCAGGCCCCGTTCTGGAAGTTGGAAGAAACGGCAGATGGCGATGAATCCTGGGTCAAGGCGCGCGCCAGCGATGATGCGGCGGCCGAGCGGTGGTGCGACAATGGCTGATTTAATTAATCTACGCCGTTTTAAAAAGACGAAGGCGCGGCAAGACAAAGCAATATTGGCCGCGCATAATCGCGTTAAGTTCGGTCGTACGGCGGCGGAAAAGAAACAGTCAAAATCCGAACACGACCAATCCGTCACGTTTCTGGATGGCGTTCGTCGGGAACCTCATCCGGACTCAACCCCCGGCGCGCATAAGCCCGGCGACAAATAGCCCAACGCTCAAACCCCAGGAAGGATTATCTCATGCAGACTGGCGAATTTATCTATCCGAAACTTGACCGGGTTCTGTTTGGAGAGCCCTTCGCCAAAGCGGCGATGCAGGAAGCGGAACGATTGGACGCCCGCCGCGTGTTCGTCCTCGCCAGCGGCACCCTATCGCGGGAAACCGATGTGATCGATCAACTTCGAAACGCCCTTGGCGACCGGTTCGCCGGTCTTTGCGCCCAAATGGCGGCCCATACGCCACGAACGGATGTGGTGAACGCCGCCAACGCGGCGCGAAACGCCAACGCCGACTTGATTTTGACCATCGGCGGCGGGTCCGTGACCGATGGTGGGAAAATGATCGTGCTGTGCCTCGCCAACGGGATCACAGATCCCGATATGCTGGATCAATACCGAACGGTGACGGGCGATGACGGAGTCTTACAACAACCTGACCTGGTCGCGCCAACCATCCGAATGATAACGATCCCAACGACGCTTTCGGCAGGCGAGTTTAATTTCACAGCCGGGTGCACCGACACCAAACGTCACGTCAAACAAATGTACCGCCATCGGCTATTTTCCCCCATAAGCATTATCCTCGACCCCGCCATCACCATCCATACGCCCCAATGGTTATGGCTTTCGACCGGTATGCGCGCGGTGGATCACGCGGTTGAAGACCTATGTTCCATTCATGCGCAACGCTATGTCGACGGCGCCGCCATTCAAGCGCTGAAATTATTGGGCCCCGGCTTACAGGCCAGTCAAGCGGACCCTAATAATCTGGAGGCGCGCCTGGACTGCCTCACCGGCGCCTGGCTCTCCATGACGGGCTCTGCAGCGGGCGTGTCAAAGGGCGCGAGCCATGGAATAGGCCATGTTTTAGGTGGCACTGCAAACGTGCCCCACGGCCATACATCGTGTGTAATGTTGCCAAATGTCCTGCGCTACAATCTTTCAATCAACGCCGACCAGCAGGCCATGGTGAGCGACGCGCTGGGACGCCCTGGCGAGGATGCCTCGGTCGTCGTCGGCGATTTAATTTCAAGCTTGGGCCAACCCCGAACCCTTCGCGATGCCGGCGTCGCCAAAGATCAGTTGGATACGATCGCCGCAAATGCAATGCATGACCGATGGATGCATACAAACCCTCGAAAAATTGCCGGCCCCGCCGATGTGCGGGAAATTCTTGATCTCGCATGGTGACGCGCCCAATGGGAGAGAATCCGAACAATCGACCGTATGCCGGTTTAAATATCCGGCGAAGTGATTAATTTCGATCTTCAACGCCTTGTTAACGCTTCTCCAGATACAATGATGGGGAGAAACGGAAGCGTCCCTTTGTAATCAAAACCAGACGCAAATCTGTGATCGATTACAATTCCGGGAAATGAAATTTCCCCCCGTTTAAGAACAGAACACGAGTGCGCGGATATGAGACTGGTCCTCCCCCAAAGAAATGGTCCACCCGTATAGTTAGGAAAGGGAGGATCAAAGATGGCGAACAAACAGCACAAACCGGAAGAAATTGTAACCAAGCTACG
>JBLHZD010000064.1:0-15550 GCA_047631095.1 Alphaproteobacteria bacterium | reverse complement strand
ACTGACGCGCGTGCGCGTTGAGGGTTTCTCGAACACCATGGCGAGAAACTTATCCTTAAGGGGCTGCATCTCTTCCGCAGATCCCGTTTTAAAGGATTGGCCCAAGGCCAGCATCTTGCGCAACGTGGATGTCTCGAAGGGCGCAAGATCCAGAAAATGCCTTGGGCTTTTCTTTGGCTGGCTATCCATCAGAAGGCTTTAAAGCCGCGCCGACCCGGTCGAGTATTGCGACCGCTTCGTCAATGTGGCTTTCCTCAATCGTCATGGGCGGCAGCAGGCGCGCGACATTGTCGCCGGCAGGAACCGTCAACATGCCTTCCGCTTGAAGGCTGGTGACAACGTCTCCGTTAGGAACATTGCAAACGATGCCCAGCATTAACCCGGCGCCGCGCAGGGATTGGTAGACGCCGGGATGGCGATCTACGACTTCCGACGTTTTGTCCCACAGCACACGGCTCATGGCGTCGACCTGATCGAGGAATCCATCGGCCGTCACGACATCCATAAACGCATTGGCCGCCGCCATCGCCAGCTGATTGCCGCCGAAGGTGCTGCCATGGGTGCCAGGCACCATGCCTTTGGCGGCTTCTTCCGTGGCCATAACGGCGCCAACGGGGAATCCGCCGCCCAGGCCCTTGGCCGAGGACATAACATCAGGCGTAACGCCGGCCCATTCATGGGCGCTGAATTTGCCCGTTCGGCCATTGCCGCATTGCACTTCATCAAAAATTAACAGCAGACCAAATTCATCGGCTGTTTTTCGCAAGCCACGCAAATATTTCAGATCGGCGGGGCGAATACCGCCTTCGCCCTGGACAGGCTCCACGATAATACCGGCGGTTTCCGGCGTAATCGCGTTGCGCAATTCGTTCAAATTGCCAAAAGCGACCAAATCAAAACCATCGGCTTCGGGACCAAAACCTTCCAGATGCTTCGGGTTTTTCGACGCGGCGATCGAGGTGAGCGAGCGTCCATGGAAGGACCCTTCGCAGGTGACGAAACGCCAGCGTTCCGGCGCGCCATTTGCAAACTGATAGCGCCGCGCCAGTTTGATGGCGCCTTCCACGGCCTCCAGGCCGGAGTTGCAGAAGAAAACGCTATCGGCGAAGGTCGCTTCACACAAACGATCGGCCAAACGGTTTTGTTCGGGAATATTGTACAAATTGGAGGTGTGCCACAATTTGGCGGCTTGATCCTGAACGGCCTTCACCAGATGCGGATGACAATGTCCGAGAGAATTAACGGCGATGCCGGTTGCAAAATCGAGAAATCGTCGGCCGTCCGTCGCGAACAAATAAGAGCCTTCACCCCGTTCAAATGACAAACCGTAACGACCGTATGTCGGCATAACTGCGGACATTTCGACTCTCCTTCATATGTTCTACTATGGTCACGAATAAAATCGCCGCCACATGGCGACGTCTCTTTCGTGAATTTATGCACCCGTCTTGTTAAAGGCCGCGTGCGTTAACCTACATTCACTTTTACGGGCCCAACCAAGTCAGTGTCCAGCGAAAGGCGCGGAGTATCTGCCTTTGGCGAATTTCTGTCAACGCATTGTCTCATAGGTTCAAATTCGAAATTTCGCGAGGCTTACCGTTGGGCGCCACAGGGAGAAAGCAAACCCCAGGCTACGTATTTTACAACACCCACACTATGGTTACCAAAAGAAGCGCTTCGAATTATTATTGTTTTCTTATGATAAGTTGTATCCACTGGCGTTAGAGACGTTGAATCCTGAGTTCGAGTATTTTTAACGCATTTAACAAGGCGTCTATCGAGACCATGAAAAAAAAGATTTTGATCGTCGAAGATAATGAACAGAACATGAGATTGCTGGTCGATCTCCTGAACGTCAACGGATATGAGACGTTGCAATCTGTCGATGGGCTGGATGCGCTTGCGCTGGCCGAAGTGGAGATGCCGGACCTTATCCTGATGGATATTCAGTTGCCGGAAATTTCGGGAACCGAAGTGACGAAACTTTTCAGATCGGATGAAAAGTTGAAGCATATTCCCATCGTTGCGGTTACGGCGTTTTCGGTGCCGGGCGAAGCGGAGCGGATTCTGGATTCGGGATGCGACACTTATGTGTCCAAGCCGATCAACGCGAAAACGTTTTTGGAAACCGTGTCAAATTACGTCAACTGATGAATTGATTGGTGACGGACCTTATTGGCGAATCGCGCTTAATCAGGCGTTTCGTTAAAGCGGGGCATGATATCTTTGGCGATGGTCTCTATGGCCGCGACGGAATCCACGCCGAGTAAAAAGGACACTTCTTCGACGCCTGCGTCGCGCAACGCGTCGACCTTACCCGCAATGTCATCAGAATTTCCCATGAAGCAAAGGTCGCGTTCCCGGTTTCTGTTCGAGTGCCGCGTGAATTCCGACCACGCCTTTTCTTCGGTCTCCGCAAAATGGATGACGCCATTGACGTAGGCGCGGCCGATCTCTGCCGGGTTGCGGCCAATTTCATCACACGCTTTTTCAATATAGGTCCAGCCCTCTGAGAGGTCCTCTACTGACGTATGTAACCCCGACGCCTGCCACCCGTTCGCGTGTTCTGCAACGCGGCGCGCGGCGCGTGGCGCAGCGGTCCATGTGCCGATCCAGATTGGCGGAAACGGATTTTGCACCGGTTTCGGCGCGATGGTGACATCTTTAAAAGACCAGAATTCGCCGTCAAACGACACATTATCCTGCGTCCAAAGCAGTTTGTATATTCGCCGAGCATGGCGCCGCGTTTCTTGAAGGGTAGTCCAAAGGCGTCGAATTCTTTTTCATAGGACCCGGCGGCGAGCCCCGCGATAAGCCGCCCGCTGCACAAGGCGTCCAGATGGGCCAATTCCTTGGCGGCCGCGATTGGATGACGCAATGGCGCCTGATAAGCGGAAAACCCGATTTTTATCGTGTCGGTCACGGCGGAGAGGACGGCGGCGGCGCCCAGCGAAGGATAATTTGCATGCAAATGATAATAGTGGTCGGTCATGTAAATGGCGTGGAAACCCAGTTTTTCCGCCATGACGCCATAGGCCGCGATGTCCGCCGCTGATATCGGGCGGTCAGTTCCGGAACTCATACTTATGCTGAATTTCATAGTTTTTCTTTCGTTTCGCGAGGATGCTGGTGGCCGTTAGCTTTTGAATTTGGCGAGGAAGTCATGGTTGATTTCGATGCCGAATCCGGGCGCGTCGGATATATGCACCATACCATCGCGGAGCTCTGGCGCCTGGGTGTAGAGGTTGTGCTGGATGGGATGGCGATTATGGCTGCCGTGAGATTCCACGCCAAAGGCGGCGTCGCCGAAAGCTGATACCAGATGTGCGTGAAATTGCGGTGCGGTGTGTGGCGCGATCAGGACGCCTTGCTGCTCCGCCAGATAGGCAATTCGCAACGATTCGGTGAAGCCGGCGTGTCGGGTGGAATCGAATTGAACATACTTCAGGGCGCCGGAATTAATAAAATCGCGGATGGTGAACCGCGTCCATTCACGTTCGCCATGGGCCAAAGGCACCGGCGACGCCGCCGCTAGGCGCACATAATCGGCGGGTTGAAGATGCCAGTGCAAAGGCTCCTCAAGCCAGAAAATGTCGTGTTCGGCGACCGCGTTGGCGAATTTGATGCAATCCTCCACGCCATAAGGTGCGTTCATGTCGAGCATCAGCAAGGTGTTCGGCCCTATCGCCTCGCGCGTCGCACGAATGCGCGTCAGCTCGTCTTCAAGGGAAAGCGCGCCGGTCTTGATTTTAACCGCCTTGTATCCCTTGGCGACATGACCGGCCATTTCCGCAGCGCATGCGTCGATCGGGGCGCCTTCGACGTAATAGCCGCCGGTTGAATAGGTGAAGACGCTTTTTCGAGTTCCGCCCAACAGTTTGTATACCGGAAGCCCCGCCGCCTTGCCTTTGATGTCCCATAGCGCGATGTCGATGCCGCCGATTGCGGCCATCGCCTGTGGACGCTGACCGCGCGGCAACGGCGCGGGTAAACCGTCCCAGCCGCCAAGACCGCCGGGACGGGGGCTCGTGGTGGAGAACAGACGTTCCCATATCTCCACATGACCCAGCGGGTCCATGCCCTTGATGCAGTCGCCAAAGGTCGCCGCAAGGTCGCAAATTGTTGTCTGGGGTCCGCCCTGAACTTCACCATACCCGACCAGCCCCTCATCGGTTCGAACTTCGACCAGCGTTAACGTCGCTGCGCCGCTGACTTCATGCGCCGTCCAGCTTGCCTGCGGCAAATCCATTTTAATAGGATGGGTGATGACTTCGGTGATTTTCATGGGGGCCCCGGATGGTTTTATGTTTTCAGAACAGAGATTAACGATAACCGGCCTGTTTGCGCGCGAACAGCCTAATCCACACCAACGGTATCGCTGCGCCGCTCCAAAAGCACCACGTCGCGCCAGACGCCTTTCAGGGGGCCAAATCCCATCTGTCCAATTCGCCGCCGGACGCCAACAATTTTGAACCCGACGTTTTGATGCAAGGTGATGCTGGCGCGGTTCTCGGGAAATATTCCGGCCTGAAGGGTCCAGAACCCCTGCGTTTCGATGGTTTCAATGAAGGCCAGCATCAAGCGGCGTCCAACGCCAAGGCCACGTCCTTCGTCAGCGATGTAAATGCTATGTTCAACCACGCCCGCATAGACCGGCCGAGATGAAATCCGGGCCATGGCGACCCAACCGACGACCCGGCCCAGACGCTCGGCGACCAGCCGTCCTTCGTTTAAATGGCCCTGACCCCATTCATCCCAGCTGGGCGCCAGAGCTTGGAATGTCGCGTGGCCGGTATCAATTCCTTCCTGATAGATGCGCAAAACGGCGGCGCGATCAGAGTCTTGCAGGGTGCGAATGGCGATGTCTTGTTGAGAATTTTCCATATTTATCGACTTTACCTAACGCCAGGATAGCGCGCCTCTAATTTGGAGAATATTGACGTAAAATTAACGAAACGTTGTAAAAAATCGGGCGAACGCTGAAATTATCCCTTATGGTGAAATGGACAGGCTGTATTGCAGCGCCTGGTCGCTGGAATGTCAGGAAGGAGGGCGGATTGATGACGGGAGTGTCTGAAGAGTATGAGCCGTCCACGCGTCGTATTCTGGTTGTGGAAGACAATCATACGGTTAGCGACCTTATCGTAGAAATTTTGAAGAGTCTTGGATTCGAAAATATTTCTTGTGCGTCGGATGGGCTGCAAGCGTGGTCCTTGTTCGAAGACGGCGCTTTGTTCGATCTTGTGATCTGTGATTGGATGATGCCCAATATGAATGGTCTTGATGTTCTCAAACAGTTGCGGTCGAGCCATTCCAACGTTCCTTTCATCATGATTTCCGGCGTTGCAGCGGATGATGCGATTGCGGAAGCGCAGACGTACGGCGTCACGGCGTTCGTGCCTAAGCCCTTTGAAGTCTCGCAATTGGTGAAGGCTGTAACGGAATCTCTGGCGGAATACGATGCGCACCCTGATCGCACGGATGATTCCAATGTCTGGGAAATTTAACCAAACCGCGTGACCAGCCCTTTGTCATCGCGCGCTTATAGAGGCGCTTGCATGGCGCGAATATTTCGGCAGAAAATTCGTAACAAGGCGACGATGAAGGCGTCTTCCTTACCCATCTTTTCCTGAAAACTGCGGTCAGTAATGATCAGGCAGGTCGTCGGTTCAATGGCGGTGGCGGAGGCCATACGGGGTTGGTTGTCGACCAGCGCCATCTCGCCAAAAATCCCGCCCGTCCAATCTCGCCAAGGACGCGCCTTTCGCCATCCTCCATTTTCCAGATCTCGACGCGGCCTTTTTTAACAATATAGGCGGCGTTTCCCGGGTCCCCTTCCCGGAACACAGGTGTCTCGCTTGGAAAGATTTTTTGATCAACGGTCTGCATGGGGCGCATTATGCGGTCCCAATGTAGGCTTTGTCACCTGCCGATAGCGAGAATGTCGCCGCGGCGTTTCCCTGATTGATCGCGATTTCCACCAAACCCGCGCTATTCCCATACCAAAAGCCAGTTCCCGGTGGGACGTCGCCAAAGGTCGCCGCAGGCGCGAGGACATGATCGCCGGTTTGTAAGGATGCGGTTTGGCAAACGGTCTCTAAGCGTATTCCGGTGATCGCATTCCCAAATCCATCGATATGGATTATCTCCGCCAAATCGTCCGGCCAGTCCGCGCCGGGGCGGTTTGCATCGCCAAACCAGTCTTGTGCTTTGTCGGGTTCAAGAGGCTCGCCCCGCGCGAGACGCGCGGCCATGGGGGCGAAAAGGTCACGCCCGTGAAAACTGCGGGACAGGACCGGCGGGCGCCATGTTATCGGCCACAGATCAGCCGCGCTGGCGCGACGGCAGACGATTTCAAACAGGCCGTTGCCCGGCCCGACAAACCATCGGTTATCGGCGCGCGCGATTATGGGCGCCCGCGCGCCGCCAACGCCGGGATCGACGACGCCAACGCAATACGCGCCCTGTGGCAGTCGCGTCGCCAATGCCGCCAGCAGGTAGGCAGCGGCTTTTGGCGTATGGGTGGGGGCGTCATGGGCAAGGTCGATAACTTTTTCATCAGGCGCGACGTCGTGAATCGCCAGATGCATTTCACCGACATAGGAACCGGCGTGACCGAAATCGGTAAACAGGACAATCATTGCGGCTTATTTTGCCCTTAAATCAGGCCAAGAAAAAACCGCCCGGAACAATGTCCGGGCGGTTTGTATGTTTGCGATGGCGCAACCGCTATTCCCTGTTGCCGAACAGATGCAGCAACATCATGAACAGGTTGATAAAGTCCAGATAGAGCCGCAGCGCGCCATGAATGGCTTTTTTCTGCGTCGTCGATCCATCGTCATGGGCGGAATACGTCGCCTTGATGCCCTGAGTGTCATAAGCGGTGAGGCCGACGAACACCAAGACGCCCACCACAGAAATGATGAACTGCATCATGGTGGAGCCAAGGAACATGTTGACGATTGATGCGACGAAGATGCCGATCAACCCCATGAACAAAAAGCTGCCCATGCCGCTTAAATCACGTTTGGTGGTGTACCCATACACGCTCATCGCCAGGAACATGGTCGAGGTGATGAAAAATACCCGAGCGACGCTCGCGCCTGTGAAGGTGATGAAGATATGGGACATCGACAGGCCCATGACGGCGGCGAACGCCCAGAACACCATTTGCGCGGTCGCGGCGCTCATCCGGTTCAGGCCAAAACTCAGCACCAGCACGAAGGCCAGCGGTGAGAACATGGCGATATAAGCCAGAATGGTCGGCTGCACGCCCATCGGCGTTTGCGTGTAGAACAGCTGAAACAAGACAGGCGTGTGCGCGACCATGAAGGCCATCGCCCCGGTCAATGCGAGCCCGGTGCCCATATAATTGTAGACCCGAAGCATATAGCTCCGCAGCCCTTCATCGACGCTCGCCTGTGCGGCGGCGCCAGCGTTTAATGTGAATGCTCGATTACGAGGATCCAAAGCCATTTCTAGCCCCCTGAAATACCGTGAAGTTGATCGTTATAGGGAATATTGGGTCAAACGCGACGAAATTCAACAAAAATTCGATTAATCGTAAAAACGCCTGAATTCTTCAGGGTTATTCCTTATAGGCTTCAAAGCCGATCATCAGGTTCAGTTCGTCGCCGATCCAACCATTTTTGACCGCGTAGGCCATGCCGAACTCGCTGCGTTTCAGGATTCCAGTGGCGTCGATTCCGATGGTCCAGCGTTTGTAGATGGGGTGGTCTGCCGCCTTGTTCCAGCGAACATCTAGCGTCACGGGCCGGGTTTGGCCCAGCAACGTTAACTCGCCATGGACTTTTCCGGTTTTCTCGCCCGTCTTCTCGGTCGATTTGCCGACAAACACCATCTCCGGAAATTCGGCCGCGTTTAAAAAATCCGCGCTGCGTAGATGCGCGTCGCGCTTTTTGTGCCCGGTGAAGACGCTTTTGGTCTTAATGACGACTTTCAAATCCGATAATTCGTTACCGGCTTCATCGAAGGCAAACGACCCGGATGCTTTGGTGAAGAGACCAACCATGTCGAAAAACCCCACATGATGAACCTTGAAGGCGACGGTCAAATGCGTTGGGTCGATTGTGTAATTGGCGGATTCGGCGCGCGCCCCCGTTGTGGCGACGAACGTGGCCATGAAGGCGGCGGCGAGGAATGCGAAACCGCCGAGGATTGAGTGTCGCATGGGCTGTTCTCCTGATTAAATAACCGTCGTGAAGTATAGCGTTTCACAAGGCGGCGAGTGTGATGGCCATCACTGCGAGGCCGGTGGGTGGGTTCGCCTATCGGTTGCGCAGCAACGGCGCGGATTTTTGGCCCAATGCGGCGCTGGTGCCCGCCAGTCCGGCGATCCCGGTCGCAACGGCGCAAACCAACACCGCCATCGCCGCGACACCTGGCATGAACCGCCATTCCGACGCCAGCAAATGCGTGACGACGCCCCAGGACGCCAGCGCGCCAAAGGCTGCGGCGATAACGCCGGTAATGACGCCCAGCAACGCGAATTCCATGGCGAGTAAAATCAGAACTTCCCGTCTTGTCGCGCCCAGCACCTTCAGGATCACTGAATCGTATATCCGTCGTTGCTGACTGGCGGCCACGGCGCCCGCCAGGACCAGCGCCCCTGACGCCAGTGCGATGAGTGCGATTACGCGCACGGCATGGCCCAGATTGGCGATGATGCCTTGGAGCGCACCCAAAATATCCTTGATGCGAATGGTCGATACGTTCGGGAATGCGGCGCCCACGGCGGCTTCAAAGGCCGCTTCCTTTTCCGGTACGACATGCGCGGTCGCAATATGTGATTGCGGCGCGCCGTCCAGCATGCCGGGGGACAGGATCATGACAAAGTTTAATCCGAGAGACGTCCAGTCGATGGTTCGCAGATTGGCGATTTTAACGCTGAACTGGCGGCCTAGAATATTCAATTCCACGATGTCGCCAACGCCAAGCCCCAGCGCCCGCGCGGCGCCGGCGTCGAAGGATAAAAGCGGCGGGCCCTTATAATCGGCGGGCCACCATTCGCCCTCAACGACGGTGCTGCCGATTTTCGGCGGCGTCGCCGACCACGTAATGCCCCGGTCGCCGCGCAGGATCCAGGCGAAGTTTGGCGGCGGCTTCACCTTGTCCGCCGGAACGCCGCCGAGCGCGGTTATACGGCCGCGCAACATGGGCACGCGTGACATCGAATCGACGCCCTCGAATATCGCGCCCAGTCGGTCGAAAGCGTCTGTCTGGCCCGGTTGGATGTCGATGAAAAAGTAGGACGGCGCCGCTTCGGGAAGGGATTCGGACACAAGCCGGTTCATATTGCCTTCAACCAAGGCGATGGCGACCAGAACCGTCAAACCCAGACCCAGGGACACGACAACCTGCCGCGTCGGTGCGCCGGGCCTGTACAAATTTGCGATCGCCATGCGCAGGCTCATGCGCCTTATGCGTGGCGCGCGCCGTGCGATGTGGATGACAAGGGCTGCGATCAAATTGAAAACGCCAAACGTAAAAAAGGCGCCAAGGACAAAATAACTGGCGATCGCCCGATCCGCCGATGTCGCGATGGTCAGCCCTCCCAACAGCGCGACCGTGGCGGCGATGAGAACGCCGACCCGCCATCCACCTAACCCAAGGGACGGCGCGTCGAGCGCATCGCGAAATAATCGCGCGGCGGGTATGATTCTGGCCCGAGCCAGCGGCGCTAGGGAAAACGCCAGCGTTATGAAATACCCATACGCCGCCGCCTTCAAAAGCGTCGCGCCATGTACGCCTAAGGCGGCTTGAATTGGTAATTGCGCGCCAACAAAGGGTAGCACGGCCAGCGGCGTCAATCCGCCGAGAACAAGCCCTGCAGCGACGCCCAGAGTCGCAATCGCCGCAATCTGAAAGATGTAAATGGCGTTGATGAGCGCCCCACTACCGCCGATGCATTTCAACGTTGCGATCGTCTTTGACTTCGTTGCGAGGAAGGCCTGCGCGGCATTGCCGACGCCGACGCCGCCAACCAGTAACGCCGTCAGGCCCACAAGGGTCATGAACATGCTGATGCGTTCCACAAACCGACGAATGCCTGGCGCGGCGTTCCGAGAATCCCGCACGCGCCATCCCGCAGTTGGAAATTTGTCATGCAGCGCGGCGCGCCAGTCTGCGACAGAAACATTCTCGGGGATCGCCACCCTTGTGTGATACCGGATCAGGCTGCCCGTCCGGATCAGGCCGGTTTCAGCCAAGGCGGCTCGGGTCATCATTACGCGCGGTCCCAGGGTGAAGCCCTGCGTCGCACGGTCAGGCTCTTTTTCGATAACAGCGGCGACGCGCAATACCGCGTCGCCTATTTGGATCTTGGCGCCGGGCGTGGCGCCGAGTTTATCCAGCAACCGTTTTTCGACGACTACGCCGTGATGGCCGTCCCGCCGTGCGAGCGCGTCGCGAAAATTTGCGCCCGCCGACAGGGTTATGTCGCCAAATAAGGGATAGGCGGCGTCGACCGCTTTGACCTCAATAAGCGCGCGATCCGGTTTTGACCCATCGCCGACAAGGGTGGCCATGGAGCGGAACTGACGGATCTCGGATAAAGTCCCATTCGCCGCCAGCCAATTCATTTGGTCCGAATTCGGCGGCTGGTGGGTCAAACGTAGATCGACGTCGCCGCCCAAAATTTTGCGGGCGTCGTTGCGCATGCCCGCTTCCAGTGCGGCGGAAATGGAACCGACGCCCGCAATGGCGGCGACGCCAAGGGTCAGGCAGGCTAGAAAAACACGGAAGCCCGCAACGCCGCCGCGGAGTTCGCGTCGCGCCAGGCGCCAGGCGAGTTGCGTTTGCTGACGCAAGGTCACAGGCGCGCTTCCATCATTGCCCGACGCCGTCTGGTGTATTAGGGCCGACGCCGTCTGGCGTATTGGGACCAAGGTCTTCCATACGTCCATCGACGATTCGAATGATGCGGTCGCATCGTTCCGCAATCGCCGGGTCATGCGTAATCAGCACCATGGTCGTGTTGTGTGTTGCAGACATGGCGAACATCAAATCGATAACCTTGTCACCGGTTTCCTGGTCCAGATTACCGGTTGGTTCGTCCGCTAATAAGAGGGCGGGATTTGCAACAAAAGCGCGCGCCACCGCCACCCGTTGCTGTTCGCCGCCAGACATCTGGCCGGGATAATGGGCGAGGCGTGCGCCGACGCCGACTGATTGCAGCGCGGATTCGGCCACCTCAAACGCGTTTGGCGTTCCCGCGAATTCAAGCGGCAAGGCGACGTTCTCCAATGCCGTCATCGTGGCGACGAGGTGAAAATCCTGAAAGACAACGCCGACATTTCCACGCCGAAATTGGGCTAGTTCGTCCTCGGTCCGATTTTCAAAGTCAAAGCCGCCAATCACGACGCGGCCTTTGCTGGCGCGTTCCAGGCCGGCGACGATCATCATGAGGGATGTTTTTCCCGCGCCAGAAGGCCCGACCAACCCAACGGTTTGCCCGCGCGGAACGGACAAGGTTATATCACGTAGGATGTTGACCTCGCCCGCGCCGCTGGTCAGATTAAGGCCAACGTGGATTAGCGAAATAACAGGCGCATCTTGCGCGCTTGCATTCAACGACGGAAATTCGGTCATGGGAAATTCAGGCCTGCGCACAATAAAAATGAACCGATGGCGCTCGCGTGGAGCATTCGTTCGATATGATCATCATGGACCGGTTTTCAATACCCTTAAAGTGACGTTTGCGTGGCTCGCCTTGTTCTTTTGTCTGGCCAGCCAGACGGGGGCGCATGCGCAAGGCCGGGATATGCGAATTCTGGCGTTTGGCGACAGTTTGACCGCCGGGTATGGCCTTCCCGCCGCAGATTCGTTTCCTGCGCGATTGGAGGCGAAACTGCGCCAGGATGGCATTAAGGTTCGCATTCAAAATGGCGGCGTGTCCGGCGACACGACGTCCGGTGGATTGTCGCGCATCGGCTGGTTGCTCGGCGACGACCCGAAACGCGCGCCTGACCTGGTGCTTTTGGAGTTGGGCGCCAATGACGGCTTGCGCGGGGTGGACCCGGCGATAACGCGCCGAAACCTGGATGCGATCCTCAAGCGAATTAGAGGGTCTGGCGCGCGCGTGGTATTGATGGGCATGCGTGGGTTGGCCAATATGGGGCCGGATTATGAGGCGGCGTTCAGCGGGCTCTTTCCCTCGCTCGCGGCGAAATGGAAAGTTGGGTTTTATCCCTTCTTTTTGGAAGGCGTTGCGGGCCGGCCAGAACTCAATTTACCGGACGGCCTGCACCCCAACGCAACGGGAATTGGCGTGATCGTGGAAGGTGTATCCCCCTTGGTCGAATCGGAATATCGTTTGTGGAAAGCGACGGCGGGAGACGCGAAATGACGGAGACAACCCCCTTTAAATCAGCGCATGCTGCGGCCCCGGAATGGCGGGACGCGGCGGCGCAAATTATTGTGTCGCTGGGGAAACTGGACGCCACATATCGCCTTGGGTTTGTTTATGTATGTGACGCTTACGCCGATTCTTTCGATGATATTGCGGTGTTTTTGCGTCAAACGACAGGCGTGCCGCATTGGTCAGGGACGATTGGCATGGGTGTGTGCGCGACGGGCGTCGAATATTTTGATGAGCCCGCGATGTCGGTTCTGGTGACCTCCCATGCCGAAGCGGCGTTTCGTATGTTTTCTGGCGCGGGTGAGGGCGTTGAATCGGTTGTGGAATCTTTGGGGGATTGGTTGCCGTCCCAAATGGCGACGTTGGGCGTTGTGCACGCCGACCCGCGAAACCAAGCGGTCGAGGCGCGGCTGGAGGCGTTGGCCGAAGCAACGAGCGGGTTTTTAGTCGGGGGGTTGACCGCCTCGCGCGGGCGGATGGCGCAGCTGTCCGACACCACCAGCGAGAACGACGTGTCCGGTGTGTTATTTTCATTGACCGAGGCGCCCGCGCAATCTGGCCTAAGCCAAGGATGCTCGCCAATCGGGCCCATCCACACGGTGAGCGAGGCGGCTGAAAATGTCATTTTAAAACTGGATGACCGACCGGCGCTGGACGTTTTGAAGGAAGATGTGGGGGAGGTGTTGGCGCGCGACTTGCGCCGCGCGGCGGGATATATTTTCGCCGCCCTGCCGGTCAAGGGATCGGACACGGCTGACTATCTGGTGCGAAATTTGACCGGGATCGACCCGGCGCATGACGCGGTCGCCATCGGCGATTATGTCTCGACGGGCGATACGGTGATGTTCTGTCGGCGGGATCATGATTCAGCGATCGAGGATTTACGCCGCATGGCGCGAGATCTGAAAACTCGCATCGGCGATGCCCCCATTCGCGGCGGCCTGTATTTTTCCTGCGTCGCGCGGGGCCCCAATCAATTTGGCGCGGGCAGCAAGGAGCTGGGATTGATCGCGGAGGAATTAGGTGACTTTCCGCTGGCTGGATTTTTCGCCAATGGGGAAATCAGCCACGACCGCCTGTACGGCTATACGGGCGTGTTGACCTTGTTTTTGTAGGTTCGCTTAAAACGTAATTTTGTCTGCCACCGTCTGGTTGCGAAACATGATTCGGTTATTTGTCGCGATTCCCATTCCCGAAGCGGTGCGTCTTCATCTATCGATGATTTGCAGCGGCGCGTCGGGCGCAAAATGGGTCGCGCCGGAAAATTATCACCTGTCGTTGCGGTTTATCGGTGAGGTCGAGTATGGCGTGGCGGACGATATCGACAGCGCGTTGTCGGAAATTAGCGCACCGTCGTTTTTGTTGGAAATATCCGGCGTTGGATATTTTGGGAAGGGCGATAAGGCGCGTATATTATGGGCGGGCGCTGCGCCGCAAATTCATCTCGATCATTTGCAGGCGAAGGTCGAATCCGCTTTGGTCCGCGCCGGATTACCCGTTGAGGCGCGGCGGTTTTCGCCCCACGTGACCCTGGCGCGCCTCAGGCGCCCCGACCCGGTCCGGCTGGATGCCTATGTTGGCGAGCATGCGGGGTTTCACGCCACGCCCTTTCCGGTCGACCGGTTTGTTTTGTACTCAAGCTTTCTGTCCCGTTCCGGCGCTATTTATGTACCGGAAGCCGACTATCCCCTGTCTCATGTCTGATCCAGGCCCCATGCATGAACCCGGTCTTGCGCCGCTGCTGGCGAAAATCCGCCAATGTCGCCTTTGCGCCTCGGAATTACCGCTTGGGCCGCGCCCGGTCGTGCGCGCCTCAAACACGGCGAGATTGCTCATTATTGGTCAGGCGCCGGGAACGCGCGTTCACGAAAGTGGAATTCCCTGGGATGACCGCAGCGGCGATCAGCTTCGCGACTGGTTGGCGATGGATCCCTCGGTTTTTTACGATGAAAGCCGGGTCGCGATCATGCCCATGGGGTTTTGTTACCCCGGCGTGGACGCGAATGGTGGTGACAAACCGCCGCGTCGGGAATGCGCGCCCGCCTGGCACGATCCTCTCCTGGCCCAAATGGGCGCTGTTGAGGTGGTCCTGTTGATCGGTATGTATGCGCAACGTCAATACCTTGGAAAAGACCGAAAACGTAATTTGACGACGACCGTCGCAGCGTGGCGGGATTACGCGCCGCGCTATATTCCATTACCTCATCCCAGTTGGCGTAATCTGGGCTGGCGCCGAAAGAACCCGTGGTTCGAGGCCGAGGTCATCCCGATGGTGCGCGACCGCGTGGCGCCGCTGGTGGGTTAAGGGGCGTCGTCCGCCTCTTGCTCCAGAATCTCCATATCTGCGTCGGAAAACCCGAAGTGATGTCCGACCTCATGGATAAGCACATGGCGCACCAATTGCGATAAAGAGCCGCCATGGGCGCACCAGTAATCAAGAAGCGGGCGCCGGTAGAGAAATATCTTATCGATTCCGCCCGTATCGGCGACGCTCTTTTGATCCAGCGAGACACCGTCATAAAGGCCCAGCAGGTCGAAGGGCGATTGCAGGTTCAGGTCTCGACACATCCCATCGTCGGGGAAATCCTCCACCCGCATCATGATGTCGCGGAGATGCACGCGCAGGCGATCCGGAATTTCTTCCACCGCCTCGGCGGCGAGCGTTTCGATATCGCGAAGACTGGGTGGTTCAGCGTCAAACATGGCGTCGCGACGATAGCGCGGTCGACAGTTATTCGCTACACTTGTTGCGCATGGTGGAGATATTGACCGATACAGCGCGTCAGCGCGCATTATCCGAACTGGACGGATGGATCGAATGCGATGACCGGGACGCAATCCGGAAATCCTTTCAGTTTTCCAGTTTCAACGCGGCATGGGGGTTCATGACGCGGGTCGCCTTGCGCGCGGAAAAAACGGATCACCATCCCGAATGGTCCAATGTCTATGGCCGGGTTGATATTGTGCTGACCACGCATGAATGTAGTGGGGTGAGCGAGCGCGATATCATGTTGGCTCGCTTCATTGACAATTGCGCGCATCAGGAAGCCTGAGATGTGGACTAGAGTAACATTGGTTTTGCTTGTCGTGGGGTTCCTGTGGGCGGTTCCAGAGAGCGTTGCGGATGCCAAACAAGCGGACGGCGCGCAGTTTCACGTCGCAATGGCCGAT
>JBLHZD010000063.1:0-15591 GCA_047631095.1 Alphaproteobacteria bacterium | reverse complement strand
ACCGTGCTGGCCGCCATGATGATGTTTGAACTTTTAGCGGCTCCGTAAGGCCAGTTCGCTTAGCTAAAGAGCGCCAACAAATCGCGCATCGGATGCCCTTTTCGCTCCCCAAACGCTGTTAGATGCCCCTCCCATGAATCAAACGAATCGATAAACGACCTAGGATGGGTGAGCGGAAGCCAGGGCAACCGCCGCAATCGGTCTACGGCGTCCGGCGCCTCCGCTGTCGTGGTGTTCTCGAACACATTTGTTAAATAAAACAGCGAATCACGATGGTAAGCGAAGGCGGCGAGCAATATGCCAGCAACCTCCGCTACCCGGCTGACGCCGGACAGATTGAAATCGACCTGATCAAATAAGACAGCCTGGTTAACGCCTTCGATCAAAAGACAGACTCGCGGCGGATCATCGTGTCCCGCGCCAGTCCAGCGCGCGAAAAACAGGATTTTCTCCGCCTTGGACAGGGATTCCGGCGCCAAAGCGTCCAGAACAAGCTGGCTTGCGAAGTAGGTATCATACGCATTGGGCCGCGCCAGACGGTCCAGCACCACTGTGTCGGTCCAATCGTCGCGCTTCAGATGAACGCCCGCATTCGCCAGCGCCTTCTCGATATTCTCCAGCGTACTGGCGCGCGGATCTCCAACGCCTCGTTCAATATTATTCAATGTCGCCAGCGATATACCGGACGCTTTCGCCAATTCACTCTGCTTTACATTGATAATTGCCCGCGCGGCGCGAATCTGCGAAGAACTGATCATATATTCTGTCGTCAGCGCGTAAATTCAGCGTGACGTTCCTGCTATTATTTATGACGCCTAATATAATAGGCCTTATCCCTTTTGTCAGCCTGTTTTAGGGCACATTTAGTAGTTTGGGGAAATCTGGCGCGCATACCTAGTAGGGTTCTGAAAATCATTTCGTTTTAGCAATAGTCTCTACTTCTATTGTAGTTGAAAGAATCCGATCAACCGTAGAGCGCCGCCGCGCGGGTCTCAAAGGCGCCGACCATCCGACGAACAGCCTCCCCAAAAAGAGGCTCCATCAGCCGTTGAAGGATTCGGGAGCGAAATTCAAAGTCGATGTAGAAGTCGATGTCGCAATTTTGGTCGTCACGCTTAATGAATAACCACTTGTTATCCAGATACTTGAAGGGGCCGTCTTCATAAGACACTTCAATTTTCATCGATTCGCGATCCAGTTTAACCCGGCTCGTAAATTGTTCAGTTAGGCCCTTAAAACCAATTATTAAATCGGCGACGATCAGGTCGCTGTCGCGTTTCCGGATTCGCGCGCCGACGCACCAGGGCAAGAACTCTGGATATTTTTCGACGTCGGCCACCAGGTCAAAGAGCTGTTCTGGGGTGTGCGCCAGTGCACGTTGTTCGGAATGTGTCGACACGTCTTGTTTCTAGCCAGTTGATCCCGCGCCGCGTTCAACCCTTGCAGCACGCAGGCGCGCAAAATCTTCGCCCGCAAAATAGGACGAACGGGTCAACGGCGACGCAGACACCATCAGGAACCCTTTGCCTCGCGCCATTGTGGCGTAGGAGTCGAATTCCTCTGGCGTGACAAACCGGTCAATTGCGGCGTGTTTAGGCGTTGGTTGCAAATATTGTCCAATGGTCAGGAAATCAACATCGGCGGCGCGCATATCATCCATGACCTGATGAACTTCTTCGCGGGTTTCGCCCAAGCCAACCATAAGGCCCGATTTTGTAAACATGTCTGGATCAAGCCGCTTCACCCGATGCAATAACTCAAGACTGGTGAAGTAGCGCGCGCCGGGCCTGATTGTAGGGTACAGGCGTGGCACTGTTTCCATATTATGATTGAACACGTCCGGTCTGGCTTCGGTGACGGTTTCGATCGCGTGGGTCTTGCCCTTGAAATCGGGCGTCAAAATTTCGATTGTCGCGCCGGGCGCGGCCAGTCTGATTTCCTGTATCACTGCGCTAAAATGCGCCGCGCCACCGTCTTCAACATCATCCCGGTCAACGGAAGTGACGACGACATGCTCCAACGAGAGTTTGGCCACAGCGTCGGCGACATTTTTAGGCTCCGATGCGTCCAGCTGACCTGGCGTTCCCGTTGCGACATTACAGAATGCGCAGGCCCGCGTGCAAATGTCGCCCATAATCATGAAGGTCGCGTGTTTCTTCGCCCAGCATTCGCCAATATTCGGGCACGCCGCTTCTTCGCAAACGGTCTTTAACCCGTTTTTCTTCACGATATCGCGGGTCTCTCGATAAATCGGCGATATCGGCGCCTTTACGCGAATCCAGGGCGGTTTGCGCTGGATCGGGTTATCGGGCCGGTTCCGTTTTTCCGGGTGGCGCAATTTTGGCGCTGCCGCCGTTGTTATGCTTTGTTCTGTCATATCACCTTAGAAATGGATCGCCTTGCCATACGCGTCAAGGACCGATTCATGCATCATTTCTGATAATGTCGGATGTGGGAAGATTGTGTGCATAAGGTCAATTTCCGTCGTCTCCAGCGTCCGTGCGATCCCATAGCCCTGAATGAGCTCCGTTACCTCCGCGCCAATCATATGCGCGCCCAGCATTTCGCCGGTTTTCGCGTCAAATATGGTTTTCACCATGCCTTCGGGTTCGCCCAACGCAATCGCCTTGCCGTTGCCCATAAACGGGAACCGGCCGACTTTAACCTCATGGCCTTTTTCTTTCGCCGCCGCCTCGGTCATCCCAACGCTGGCGACTTGCGGCCTGCAATAGGTGCATCCGGGTACATTCGACACATCAAGCGGGTGAACGCCCTCAACGCCTGCGATTTTCTCGACGCAGATAACGCCCTCATGGCTCGCCTTATGGGCCAGCCAGGGCGGCCCCGCCAAATCGCCAATGGCGTAGATTCCGGGTTCGCCGGTTTGGGACCAGGGATCCACCTCGACATGGGCGCGGTCGACCTTAACTTTGGTGCCTTCGAGGCCGATATTTTCGACGTTGCCAACAATACCAACCGCCAGAATGACCCGATCCACCGTGATATCGGTCGTCTTGCCGCCGGCTTCAATCGTCGCCGTGACGTTGTTCGCGCCCTTCTTCAGCGCCTTGACCTGCGCACTGGTCATAATCTTCATGCCTTGCGCCTTGAAGGATTTCAGCGCGTGCGCGGAAATTTCCTCATCTTCCACCGGTAACACCCGGTCCAGCACTTCCACTACTGTAACATCAGCGCCCAAATCATTGTAAAAACTGGCGAATTCAATTCCGATAGCGCCAGATCCCACCACAAGAAGGGATTTGGGCATGGCCTCGGGCACCATCGCCTCGCGATAGGTCCAGATCAGTTTACCATCCGGCTCCAGTCCGGGCAGGACACGCGCCCGCGCGCCGGTCGCCAGAATGATATTCTTCGCCGTCAGCGTCGCGACGGATTTTCCGTCCTTCTCAACGCTCAACTTACGCGCACCTGCGGCGCCGCCCGCCAGTTTTCCAAATCCGTCAAACACGGTGACTTTGTTTTTCTTCAGCAGGTGACCAACACCAGCGTTCAGCTGGCTGGCGATACCGCGAGACCGTTTGACCACCGCCGCCAAATCAACCGACGCGCCCTCGACCTTAATGCCGAATTGCTCCGCATGGGTGACGTAATGGTAAATTTCCGCCGTCCGCAGCAACGCTTTGGTCGGGATGCAGCCCCAATTCAGGCATATGCCGCCCAGATGCTCGCCCTCGACAAGGGCGGCTTTCATGCCGAGCTGCGCGGCGCGGATCGCGGCGACATAACCGCCCGGTCCGCCGCCAACGACGATGATATCGAAGTTTTGGTCGGCCATGACCCCGCTCCTATTGCTTCGTTTGAATTCGGATTACAACAACATGCTCAAGGGGTTTTGGATCAAACCCTTGAACGCCGCCAGGAATTGCGCGCCAACCGCGCCATCGACCGCCCTGTGGTCAACCGACAGGGTCACCGACATAACCGTCGCCACCGCCAACGCGCCGTTTTTCACGACAGGGCGTTGCTCGCCCACGCCGACAGCCAGAATGGCGCCTTGTGGCGGGTTTATGACCGCATCAAAGTTCCGCACCCCGAACATACCGAGGTTGGAAATACTGAACGTCCCGCCCTGAAATTCTTCCGGCGCCAGTTTTCCGTCGCGCGCCTTGGCGGCCAGTTCCAGCATCTCCCCGGAAATGGTCTCTAGCCCCTTGCCGCCCGCGTCACGGATAACCGGCGTGATAAGCCCGCCTTCAATCGCCACAGCAACAGCGATATCGGCTGTCTTGTAGAGCTTGACCGCATCGCCGGTCCAGGATGCATTCGCTTCCGGCACATTTCGCAGCGCGACGCCGCAGGCCTTGATAATCATGTCATTGACGGAAATCTTATACGCATCCGACTGACTGTTGAGATCTTTGCGAATTTTCAACATGGCGTCGATTTCGCAATCCACGGTCAGGTAGAAATGTGGCACCGTTTGTTTTGATTCCGTCAAACGCTGCGCGATAACCTTGCGCATTGTGCTGGCGGGTTCCAGTTCGAACGCGGGCTCAAAAGGCGACGCCTCTGCGGTCACGGCTGGCGCGGTCGGCGAAGCAACAGCCGCCGCCAGGGCGGGCGCCGCTTGCGCTGGCGCGGCCAACGCGGCCTCCACGTCCCGTTTAACAATACGACCACTTGGCCCGGAACCTGCGACAGCGCCAAGGTCCAACCCGGCCTGACTCGCCATCCGACGCGCAAGAGGGCTGGCGAAGACGCGGACCCCGCTTGCGGCGGCGGGTTGAGGCGTAGCGACAGGCGCCACAGGTGCGGCTACCGGCGCTGGAGGAGTTGGCGCGGAGAGAGTTGGCGCGGGCGCAGACGGCGTTGGTTCTGGTGCGGAAGACGGCGCACTGGGCGCTGCGGTATCCATACCATCCATCGCCGCGGCGTCTTCACCGTCTTCCAGAAGGAGCGCAATCACCGAGTTAATCGGCACGCCTTCGGAGCCTTCACTCACCAGGATCCGGCCAATGACGCCTTCGTCGACGGCCTCAACTTCCATCGTCGCCTTATCAGTTTCAATTTCCGCGATGACATCGCCCGACTGGACATTATCCCCTTCGCCGACGAGCCATTTCGCCAGGGTGCCTTCGGTCATGGTGGGAGAGAGCGCGGGCATAGTGATTTTTACGGGCATGTGTCTCGCCTCTAATCGCGGATTAGGATCGGTAACAGACGGCCTTGGCCGCCTCGATGATCGTTTCGGTCTGTGGCAGGGCCAATTTTTCCAAATTTGCCGCGTAAGGCAGCGGTACGTCCAGTCCCGCGACCCGTGACACCGGCGCGTCGAGATAATCGAAGGCCTGCTCCATAATGGTCGCAGAAATCTCTGAGCCAACGCCCGCGAACGGCCATCCTTCTTCACAGGATACGACGCGGTTGGTTTTCTTGACCGATTTGAGGATCGTTTCGACATCAAGCGGCCGAATTGTGCGAAGATCGATAACTTCCGCGTCGATCCCTTCCGCCGCCAATACTTCAGCGGCCTCCAGCGCTTTACCGACCATGAGCGCAAAGGCGACCAGCGTTACGTCGGACCCTTTTCTCACGACCTTCGCCTTGCCGATTGGCACGGTCCAATCATCATCGACGGGCACGGGGAAACTTTGTCCGTACAGAATTTCATTTTCCAGAAAGATAACCGGATTCGGGTCTCTAATCGCCGATTTCAACAGCCCTTTCGCATCCGCAGCCGACCATGGCGCCACGACTTTCAGTCCCGGGCAATGGGCGTACCAGCTGGCGTAACATTGTGAATGCTGCGCGCCAACGCGAGAAGCCGCGCCATTGGGGCCCCGGAACACGACAGGGCAACCCATTTGGCCACCGGACATATACAGGGTCTTGGACGCCGAATTGATAATTTGATCCATCGCCTGCATGGCGAAGTTGAACGTCATGAACTCAACAATCGGGCGCAACCCCATATAAGCGGCGCCGACGCTGATGCCAGCGAAACCATGCTCGGTAATCGGCGTATCAATAACCCGGCGGTCACTAAACTCTTCCAACAGCCCCTGGCTGATTTTGTAAGCGCCTTGATACTGCGCCACTTCTTCGCCGATCAGGAATACACTTTCCTCCCGACGCATTTCTTCGGCCATCGCATCGCGTAATGCGTCCCGAACCGTCGTTTCGACAGTTTCCCCGGTCCATTCAGGCTCCGGGTCTATCGAGGCGACTGGCGCGGCGGAGGGACTGGCGGGCGCTATGTCGCGCGGCGCCGCCACAACAGGTGCGGCGCTCGGCGCCGGCGCCGCTGGTGCGGATACATCCTCAAGAGAGGCTGCGTCCTCGCCCTCTTCCAGTAACACTGCAATGGGCGTATTCACGGGAACGCCTTCCGTGCCCTCAGGCACAAGAATGCGCCCAATGACGCCTTCTTCAACCGCCTCAACTTCCATGGTGGCTTTGTCGGTTTCAATCTCCGCCAAAACATCACCGGAGCGCACTTCATCGCCTTCGCTTTTTAGCCATTTCGCCACCGTACCTTCGGTCATTGTTGGCGATAGCGCCGGCATCAATACCTGTATTGGCATGCCTGTTCTCCTGGAAACCCTAGAATGTTTTAGTCACGAATCAGCGTCAGCCGCACTTTGTGTGCGCATCACGCCTCAATCAAAATATCAGTCCACAATTCCGACGGATCGGGCTCCGGACTATTTTGCGCAAATTCAGCCGCATCCGCGACAATATCCTTAACATCTCGATCAATTTGGCGAAGCGCATCTTCATCGGTGTGGCCGCCGTCCAGAAGCCACTGCCGGACGTTTTCAATAGGATCCCGCTCGGAGCGCATGCGCTGCACTTCTTCCTTCGCGCGGTACTTCGCGGGATCAGACATCGAATGGCCCCGATAGCGATATGTCATGATTTCAAGGATATAGGGGCCCTTGCCCGCCCGACAATACGCGACCGCTTTATCCGCCGCCACTTTGACCGCAGCGACGTCCATACCATCCACCTGCTCGCCAGGAATGCCATACGCTTTACCACGTAAATAAAGCTCGCCCCCGGCGGCGGCGCGTTCCTGACTGGTGCCCATCGCGTATTTATTGTTCTCGATCACATAAATAACCGGCAGCTTCCACAAGGACGCCATGTTCAGCGATTCATACACCTGCCCCTGATTAACGGCGCCATCGCCGAGATAGGTCAGGCAAACATTCTTGGTCTTGTTGTATTTAAAAGCGAAGGCGATGCCGGATCCCAGCGGCACCTGCGCCGCCACGATCCCATGCCCGCCGTAAAAATTCTTTTCCTTGGAAAACATATGCATTGAACCGCCCTTGCCGCGCGAATATCCGCCGCTGCGGCCGGTCAGTTCCGCCATAACGCCGCGAGGATCCATCCCGCAGGCGATCATATGTCCATGGTCGCGATAACTGGTGATGACAGCGTCATCAGGCGTAATGGCCGCCTGCATACCGACGACAACAGCCTCCTGCCCGATATACAAATGGCAAAATCCGCCAATCAACCCCATTCCGTATAGTTGGCCCGCCTTTTCTTCAAAGCGGCGGATCATGAGCATATCCCGATAATAGGCCAGCATTTCGTCCGGCGTCGCTTTCACCGAAGCCTTTGTCGCAGCCGCTTTACGCGCCGCCGGTTTCGATCGTGATTTCGTTGGTTTCGTAGCCATGTCTTTTACTCCCTGAAGCCAAAGTGGCGACGCAGTCGACCTGATCAACATGATACATGCGGATACGAGCGAGATCAAACGGGAATAAATTACCTAATTTATTGATGTTAATGAACATTATATATATTAACTGAAATTAAGTTATTTGTTGTAAATTTTTATTTTCAGACGAACAAAACGCAATAAATCGATGTGCAAATTTACCAAAAACCCCGTAACGCCTACGGATTCAGGATCAGCACATCGTCTTCATGAACGACATTTAGTAAGGCGCGGGCGCGTTCTTCGAGTAAATCCAGATCGAGGTTTTCAGCGCCGAGAAGCGCGACATTGTGTTCAAGGCGAATCCGGTCGCTCTGGAACGCCGCGAGACTGCCTTCCGCATCTTCAACTTCCTGACTCAAGGCGAAATACGCGAAAAGCCCACGATTGCCCTGAATCGTATGATAGGCGAAATAGGCGAACACGCAGGCGCAAATGACAGGCAACACAATTTGCCCGGCGCGATGTTGGAGTTCGTAATAGATGCCCATAGGGCCATTAAATCACAGCGCCGACTCTTTGGTCAATAGGCAATAATTTCGATGACTTAGCGGAAAATTATACCGATATGTGGGGGATCGACCGCCAAAGGACTCAACATATTGAGGTCAGGTGAACGCGGCGAATTCCCTCTTTAGCCCCACACCGATCTCATAATCCTGATTGCGAGATCAGAGATGGGCGGCAAATATTGCAGTCTGATGATAATAGACGCGGGCGCGCCGCCCCGAATTCGATTCGCCGCCGGGGCGTCATCGCCCTGCTAAATCGAGAAACCACCCAGTTTGGTTTCCAGATATTCCGCAATGCCCTCACGCCCGCCTTCACGACCCAAACCGCTTTCCTTCATGCCGCCAAAGGGCGCCGCCGCAGCCGTCGGGTTGATATCGTTGATTCCGATAATACCAAACCGCAACCCCTCAAAGGCGCGCATAATCTGGGAGATATCGCGCCCATAGATATAGGCGGCCAAGCCGTAATGGGTATCATTCGCCATGGCGAGAATATCGTCATCATCATTAAAAGAAATAATCGGCGCAACAGGCCCGAACGTTTCTTCCCGATAAATCAACATATCCGGCGTCACATCCCGCAGCACGGTTGCGGCGTAGAAATTACCCTTGTCCAATCCGCCGGACGTCAAACGCTCGCCACCACACAGAACCGTGGCGCCCTTGGCCACCGCGTCTTTTACCTGCGCCTCAACTTTGGCGACGCCGGCCTCACTCACGAGCGGCCCAATCGCGATCCCGTCTTCCAGCCCACTCCCCGCCTTCAATTTGGAAACCCGCTCGGTCAGGGTTTGCGCAAAGGTCTCAACATGGCTTTCATGGACGAACAAACGGTTGGGGCTGATGCAGGCCTGGCCTGTATTCAGGAACTTCACAAGCGCCGCGCCCTTTGCGGCGTGGACCGGGTCTGCGTCGGGATAGACGATGAACGGCGCGTGGCCGCCCAATTCCATGGACACCCGCTTTAACTGGCCCGCTGCGGCTTGCGCCAGCATCTTGCCGACGGCGGTGGATCCCGTGAACGTCACCTTGCGTACAAGGGGATTGCTCGTAAACGCCTCGCCAATGGGCGTGGGGTCATTCGCCGTCACCAGATTGACGACGCCCGGTGGAACGCCGGCTTCGTCGAAAACCTTGAAAAGTTCTACAGCGCAAAGCGGAGTCGCTTCGGCTGGTTTCAGGACAATCGTACACCCCGCAGCGATGGCGGGCGCCACCTTGCGCGTAATCATCGACACAGGATAATTCCACGGTGTAATCGCCCCCACAACACCGACCGGTTGATGCGCGACAATAAAGCGCTGGTCGCCTCGGGGCGCCGGGATGGTCTCGCCATAGATCCGTTTCGCCTCTTCGGCGTACCAAAGCAGGAAATCAGAGCCATATTGGACCTCATTGCGCGCCGCGCGCAGGGGTTTGCCCTGTTCCAACGTCATGGTGCGCGCCAACGCTTCCTTGCGCCCCTGCATCAACACATGGGCGCGCGCCAAAATGGCGGATCGTTCGTAAGCCGTCCGACCGGCCCACCCTGCGGCGGCGTCTGAGGCAGCGGCGATGGCGTCTGCGACGTCCGCCGCGCCCCCGTCAGGAACATTTCCAACCACATCGCCATTGGCGGGGTTCAACACATCGAAACGACCGCCATTAGCGGCTTCGCGCCATTCACCGTTAATATACATCGCCTCGCTCCTTTGAATTTTGCCCCAGTGATTTTATCCGAGTACCCGGCGCCGTTAACCGCGCAAGACGGCGCCGCCAGCGTATTTCGCCGAGCCGCCCAATTGCTCTTCGATCCGGATCAATTGGTTGTATTTCGCCATGCGATCCGAACGAGACAACGATCCAGTCTTGATTTGCCCGGCGTTTGTCGCGACCGCCAAATCCGCAATTGTCGAATCCTCGGTTTCGCCGGAGCGATGAGAGATCACCGAGGTGAAGCCCGCACGATGGGCCATTTCGATGGTTTCCAGGGTCTCCGACAGGGTTCCGATCTGATTGACCTTGATCAGAATTGAATTTCCGATGCCCTCGGCGATCCCGCGCGACAGACGCGTCGGGTTGGTGACGAAGAGATCGTCCCCCACCAGTTGAGTTTTGCCGCCAATCTCTTTCGTCAACGCCGCCCAACCGTCCCAATCATCCTCACTCATACCATCTTCGATTGACACAATGGGGTAACGAGCGACGAAGTCAGCAAGATACGAGACCATCTCATCTGAAGTGAGCGTTTTGCCCTCGCCCGCCAAATGGTAGGTGCCGTCCTTATAGAACTCGGTCGCGGCGCAATCGAGCGCCAGCGCGACATCTTCGCCCGGTTTGCGACCCGTCGCTTCAATCGCTTTCATCACAAAACCCAGCGCTTCATCGGTCGACCCGACATTCGGCGCGAAACCACCTTCATCGCCAACATTTGTATTATGACCAGCGTCTTGAAGCGCTTTCTTAAGAGCTTGAAAGACTTCCGCACCGACCCGAACCGCCTCAGAAATACTGGTCGCCGACAACGGCATTATCATAAATTCCTGTATATCAACCGGGTTGTCCGCATGGGCGCCGCCATTGATGATGTTCATCATCGGCGTGGGCAACAGATGCGCGTAGGCGCCGCCAATATATTTATAAAGCGGCAAGCCCGCATCCACCGCCGCCGCCTTGGCCACCGCAAGCGAGACGCCCAGAATACCATTCGCGCCCAGACGGGATTTGTTTTCGGTGCCGTCAAGCTCACACATCATCGCGTCGATCTTCACCTGATCGTCAGCATCCATGCCGGACAGCAGGTCGAAAACCTCGCCATTGACCGCGTCCACCGCCTTTTGAACGCCTTTGCCGCCGTATCGATCGCCGCCATCGCGCAATTCATGAGCCTCGTAACTGCCCGTAGAGGCGCCCGAAGGCACCCCGGCGCGACCGAAGGCCCCATTATCCAACGCAACATCAACCTCAACCGTCGGGTTGCCGCGACTATCGAGAATTTCACGAGCCGTAATGTCATAGATGGCGGTCATGGATCGTCGGTTCCTTCCGAAAAATATTCCCGGTATGGGCTAGTTTTGGGACATAACCTGCGCCTTGGACAAAGCGTCAAAGGCCATCAGGGTTTCGCACAACGCCTTGAATTCCGATAATGGCACCATGTTGGGGCCGTCGGAGGGCGCGGTTTCAGGGTTTTCATGGGTTTCCAGAAAAACGGCGGCGACGCCAACGGCGACGGCGGCGCGCGCCAGAACGGGCACAAATTCCCGCTGACCGCCCGATGTGGCGCCCTGCCCGCCCGGCTGTTGCACCGAATGGGTGGCGTCGAACACGACCGGATATCCTGTTTCAGCCATTTGCGGCAGCGCGCGCATGTCGCTGACCAGCGTATTATAGCCGAACGTTGCACCACGCTCGCACAAGAGCAGGTTTTCATTCCCCGCCTGGGCGCATTTTTGCGCCACATTCGCCATATCCCAAGGCGCCAGAAATTGCCCTTTTTTGATGTTCACGGCCTTGCCCGTTTCCGCAGCGGCGACCAGCAAATCTGTCTGACGGCACAAATAGGCCGGAATTTGCAGGACATCCACTGTCTCGGCCACGGCGGCGCATTGATGGGGTTCATGCACATCGGTGATGACCGGACATCCCGTTTTGGCTTTAACCTCCGCGAAAATGTCCATCGCCTGATCGAGCCCTATGCCGCGCGGGCTATTGATCGAAGTTCGGTTCGCCTTATCAAAGGAGGATTTGTAAATCAGCCCAAATCCAACATCATCGGCGATTTCCTTGAGCGCGAGGCTCATCTCCAGCGCATGATCCCGGCTTTCCATCGCACAGGGGCCCGCGATTATCGTGAGCGGCAGGTCGTTACCAATGGAAAGTTGCCCCACGCGTACGTGGCGTGGAATCGTTTGCGATTGAGAAGCCGTCATAAGCCGTCAATTCCCTATAAAACGCTATACCAACCGGGACTGATCCACCGCGGCCTTGATGAAGCTGCGAAACAGCGGGTGCGGGTCAAACGGCTTCGATTTCAATTCCGGATGAAACTGAACGCCGATAAACCAGGGGTGGTCCGGAATTTCGACGATTTCGGGAAGGTCGCCAGCGGGCGACATGCCGGAAAACACCAGACCGTGATCCTCCAGCCGCTTTTTGTAATTGATGTTGACCTCATAACGATGGCGGTGACGCTCGCCGATCTCATTTTTACCGTCATACACCGCAGCGACCTTAGAGCCTGGCGCCAGGACACAGGGATAGGCGCCCAACCGCATCGTGCCGCCCAGATCATCCTTGCTGGTCCGGGTTTCAACGATGTTGCCCCGGGTCCATTCGGTCAAAAGACCCACGACTGAATCTTCGCATGGGCCAAATTCCGTTGAACCGGCTTTTTCGATGCCCGCCAGATTTCGCGCGGCTTCGATCACCGCCATCTGCATGCCGAAACAAATGCCGAAATACGGTACTTTGTGTTCCCGGGCAAAGGTCACGGCGGCGATTTTACCTTCCGCGCCGCGTTCGCCAAAGCCGCCAGGCACCAGAATGCCGTCACAGGGCTCCAGATAATACGCCGCGTCTTCGCGTTCGAAGATTTCCGATTCGATCCATTTCAGATTGACCCGAACATTATTCGCGATCCCGCCATGGGTCAGCGCTTCGCTTAGCGACTTATAGGCGTCCAGAAGATTGGTGTATTTGCCGACCACTGCGATATTGACTTCGCCTTCCGGCGCCTTGACCCGGCCAACGACATTTTCCCAGACGGAAAGGTCAATCGGATCAACGTCATGATTTTCCCACAGATCAAAGAATTTCAGCACTTCGACGTCGAAACCCTGTTCGTGGTAGCTGCCCGGCACAGCGTAGATGGAATCCACATCCAACGCGGGAATGACCCGATCTACGCTGATATTGCAGAACAGGGCGATTTTACGTCTGGCTTCTGGTGGAATTTCCCGGTCGCAGCGACACAACAGAATGTCCGCCTGAATACCCACATTCAGCAATTCCTTGGCCGAATGCTGGGTCGGCTTGGTTTTCAACTCGCCCGCCGAGGGAATATAGGGCACCAGCGTCAGGTGAACGAACAACGTGCGTTCACGGCCCAACTGGTTAGCCAGTTGGCGAATCGCTTCCAAAAACGGTAGTCCCTCGATATCGCCGACCGTGCCGCCGATTTCACACAATACGAAGTCTTCGTCGTCCAGATCGCCGAGGATGAATTCCTTAATGGCGTCGGTGACATGGGGAATGACCTGAACCGTGCCGCCCAGATAGTCGCCCCGGCGTTCTTTCGCGATAACGGTGGAGTAGATACGACCGGTGGTCACATTATCGCTGCGCCGCGCGGGAACGCCCGTGTAGCGTTCATAATGCCCCAGATCGAGGTCGGTTTCCGCCCCGTCATCAGTGACATAAACCTCGCCATGCTGATACGGGCTCATGGTTCCAGGATCAACGTTCAGATAAGGGTCAAGCTTACGCAGCCGCACCCGGTATCCGCGCGCCTGCAGCAGCGCGCCCAGCGCCGCCGCGGACAGACCTTTGCCCAGTGAGGAAACCACGCCGCCAGTGATAAAGATAAAGCGCGTCATGGACACGGAGCCTATTCGATCTTCTACGCCGTTCCCAATAAAAAATACCGGAACCGACTTTTGCTTCGACGATATTCCTTCTTCCAGCGCGGGAAGAAGGAAAGATTACTTAGACAGTGGCACGCCAACTGGCGCTGGCGCATCCGGTGTCGCCGCCGGCGCCGCCACTCCAGGACGGTCCAGAATTGATTCAGGTGCGCGCGTCTGATTGGCGATAACGGCCAACGCAATACTGGTAAGCATAAAGCCCGCCGCGAGAATAGCCGTCGCGCGGGTCAACAGGTTGGCGGTGCCGCGCACGCTCATCATGCCGCCCATGCCGCCGCCCCCACCACCGCCACCGATGCCAAGGCCGCCGCCTTCGCTTCGTTGCAGGAGTACGGTGGCGACCAGCGCGACCGCCAGCATCATATGTATGACCAGAATTATTGTAACCATTTATGTCTCGCTCTACGTCTTGCGGCGGTTGACAACGCGCAACGCGCGTACCGCAATGAACCTGCATTTGCGGTGTATTTAAGCCTTCAATGCAATAAAGGCTAGGGGCAACTTGCCGCGATCGCCAGAAAATCAGCCGCCTTAAGGCTGGCGCCGCCAATTAGACCGCCATCAATATCCGGCTGCGCCAACAATCCCGTCGCATTGTCCGGTTTCATGGACCCGCCATACAACAACCGCATGCCCGCGCTGACAGCCGCGCCATGACTGGCAACCAGAGCCGTCCGGATATGCGCATGCACGGCTTGGGCCTCCTCATTCGTCGGCGTTCGCCCGGTGCCAATCGCCCAGACCGGTTCATAGGCGACCACGGTATTTGTCGCAGTTGCGCCAGCAGGAACCGATCCGCTCAATTGCGCGCTAATCACCGCCAGCGTATCGCCAGAATCACGTTCGGCCTCGGTTTCGCCAACACAAATGACCGCTCTCACCCCGGCGCGATGCGCCGCAGCGGCTTTCGCGCACACCTGTTCGCTGGTTTCACCATGATCCGCACGTCGTTCAGAATGCCCAACGATGACATAGGCGCATCCGCAATCCGCCAGCATTTCAGCGCTGATATCACCGGTATGCGCGCCGCTTTCCGCCACATGGCAATCCTGCCCACCTAGCGCCACGCCTGCGCTCAATGCGGCGCTGACCGGCGCCATCAAAACCGCCGGTGGGCATACAAGTAATTCCGCCGAGACGGCGCCGGCGCCAGCCGAGATTGCGGCGGCCAATTCCGCACCGCCCGCCGACATGCCATTCATTTTCCAGTTGCCTGCGATCAAAGGCGTCCGCGCGTCGCTCATGATAAATCTCGCTCCAGTTTGCCACACTAAATATGTATTGAATTCTGAACGTCTCAAGGATTACCACGCCGTCGACCGCCTGACCAGATTTGGGCGCCTGACCAGATTTGGACACCGGACCAGATTCGCAATCGCCAAGAGTTACAGGATCAGGCGCCGCGCATCCGGGCGATATGCGCGGCCACAATTTCAGGATCCTCCATCGGGATCGCATGCGCTCTTTCAGGTAAATAAACATCCGTGGCGTTTCGCATATGCGCCGCCAGACCGGGCCAAAAGGGCGATACGGCGTTTTTCGGCGCGCCGGACCGCACCGGGCGTATTCCCGCGCGCATGACGGTCACGGGCAGATCCAGCGTTGCGGCCAACCCAGTAATATCGCACTGCCGGTCGCCGCCATAAATGCTGGCCTCCACGGATGGCGGACAGGCAAGGCGAAAGGCGCCATTTGGGGTCGCGACAAGCCCATGTTCACAATAATCGCGTAAAATTTGGGGCCGCCATCGACAGAACGGTTC
>JBLHZD010000062.1:0-15798 GCA_047631095.1 Alphaproteobacteria bacterium | reverse complement strand
TTTATTTAATATCAATGGTTTATATATATAATGGCGGAGGGAGTGGGATTCGAACCCACGTTAGGGTATTACCCTAAACACGCTTTCCAAGCGTGCGCCTTAAGCCACTCGGCCATCCCTCCGGCGCGTCTCGCGCGGCTTCTTTTGTGCGCGAGCGGCGGACACTACAATTTTGCTTCTCACAGTGCAAGAACCAGTCGGTTTGACCCTGGCGGGACTAGTGATATGGTGCATTTTCAACGCGCCCGTTTTGCGCCAATTGAAAGGAAGCCACGGTTTTGACCGCGATCCGCGTTTTGGGGCGATTATTAATCGCCATCGCCATCATCATTTTGCTAGGCGGCGTGATAATTTGGCTTTTCGGCGGCGACATCACCGCGCCAACCGGACAAGTCTGGTATGGCGCGCATGTGGCCAGCCTGAATCTCTCTCAGGCGATCGTGCAGCGGTATATTTATGCCCCGCTTTGGGACGGCTTTATCGAGCCGCAACTGTTGCAGCGCGCCTTGTGGGAAAGCCTGACGATCCTGTTCATCTTTTTCCTGGTCATCGGCGGGCTCATCGCCATGGGCGCACGCGACCGACGTATCCGGCGCGAAAGCCCTTTTCGCTGACCCCTTAATACTTCAGGGCTCGTGATTCGGGCTGAAGGTCAGGCGTTATCCATTTTAAGCGCGTCCAGAAACGCGGTTTGTGGAATCTCGACCTGCCCGAACTGGCGCATCCGCTTTTTGCCCTTCTTCTGCTTTTCGAGCAATTTGCGCTTCCGGCTGATGTCGCCGCCATAACATTTCGCGGTCACGTCTTTTCGCATGGCGCTGACGGTTTCCCGCGAGATGACTTTACCGCCAATCGCGGCCTGAATGGCGATCTTGAACAATTGTCGCGGAATAAGGGTTTTGAGGCGTTCACAAAGATGGCGTCCCCGGCGCTCCGATTGGCTGCGATGGACGATAATCGACAACGCATCCACGGGTTCAGCGTTCACCAATATACTGACCTTCACCAGATCGCCTTCTTCATATCCGACCATTTCATAATCGAAGCTGGCGTATCCGCGACTGATCGATTTCAACCGATCGTAAAAATCAAACACAACTTCGTTCAACGGCAATTTATACACGACCATCGCACGCTCGCCGACATAGGTCAGCTCAAGCTGTTCGCCACGCCGATCGGTGCAGAGGCTCAAGATACCGCCCAGGTACTCGTCCGGCGCCATGATGGTCGCGCGAATCCAGGGTTCGGAAATTGTGTCGATTTTCACCACATCGGGAAAATCCGCCGGATTGTGCAGCGAAATTTCGCTACCGTCATTCATGGTGATTTCATAAACGACGGACGGCGCGGTCGTGATCAGCTCCAGGTCGAACTCGCGCTCCAGTCGCTCTTGCACGATCTCCAGATGCAGCAAACCCAGACACCCGCAGCGAAACCCGAAACCCAACGCAGCGGAGGATTCGGCTTCATACTCTAAACTGGAATCATTCAGCGCCAGTTTGGCGAGGCTATCCCGCAAAACTTCATAATCAGTGGAATCGACAGGAAACAACCCACAGAACACGACCGGCACCGAAGGCTTGAACCCCGCCAGGGCCTCGGTCGCAGGGCGGCGCGCTTCCGTCAACGTGTCGCCGATCTTGCATTCCGCGACAGACTTTATCGCCGCGGTAATAAAGCCAATTTCACCGGGGCCCAATTGATCGACCATGACGCCCTTGGGCGTAAACACGCCAACCCGGTCCACCTCACGATCTATGCCGGTGGACAACATGCGGATTTTCTGGCCCTTTTTCAGCACACCATCTTTCACCCGCACCAACGCGACGACGCCCAGATAAGCGTCATACCAGCTATCCACCAACAGCGCGCGCAAAGGCGCATCCCGATCACCCTCAGGCGCTGGCAGGCGCGTGGTCAACGCCTCTAACACGGCCTCGATCCCGACCCCGGTCTTGGCTGAAATTTCCAGCGCATCGGTGGCGTCCAGCCCGATAACGTCTTCAATTTGCTGGCGGATGCGATCAGGCTCGGCGGACGGTAAATCCACCTTATTCAACACCGTGACGATCTCATGATCATTGTCGAGCGCCAGATAAACATTCGCCAGCGTTTGCGCTTCCACGCCCTGACTGGCGTCCACCAGCAGGATCGAGCCTTCGCACGCGGCCAGCGACCGGCTGACTTCATAAGAGAAATCGACATGGCCGGGCGTGTCGATCAGATTGAGGATATAGGTCTCGCCATTCGAAGCGGTGAATTCGAGCCGGACCGTTTGCGCCTTGATCGTAATCCCGCGTTCCCGCTCGATATCCATCGAATCGAGAAGCTGTTCTTTCATGTCGCGCTTTTCCAGCGCGCCTGAGAATTCGATCAGGCGGTCGGCCAGGGTCGACTTGCCATGGTCAATATGCGCGATGATGGCGAAATTGCGAATATGGGATAATTCAATCGTCATTGGGACAAATTTCCAAGGGATAAATTTCCAAGCGTTTCCCGACGTCTTCCGAAACCAGCCGAAGCATCTCAGGATTTGGCCGGAACATAGTGTCGGAAACGGTAAATTACCAGATACAACCGCCGAAGGCGACAATACAGCTAATGTGACTGAAACCGCCTTTCGGGATGACATCCGCCATTGCCGGCTTTTATGATATTCTTCAATTCGCCGAAACCTGAACCCAACACGCCGGAGGCAATGTCATCATGACGGTTAACACACTTGAGGCGCTTTCAGTCACGCCAAGCGGCAAGGCCCTGGGCGCGGAGGTTTCCGGCGTCGATTTCGCGCAGCCCGCGCCCGACGACGTTCGCGATGCGATCATGGCCGCCTGGGCGGATCATCTGGTTTTGTTGTTCCGAGGATTGTCACTCAACGATGACCAATTATTGGAAACAGCCGGGTTGTTCGGGGGCCAACAGGTTGCGGGGTCGCGCGACTATTTCGTCAAAGCCGGGTTCAAACCGGGCGAGACCAACAACGTCGCCACCCGACCAGGCGTCAGCATCATCACCAATCTAGGTGACGACGGAAAACTGGTTCGACAAAAATCCGCGTTTGGAAATTTGCCCCTAAAGTGGCATTCGGACAATTCCTATGTCGAGGTTCCACCGACGGGGAGTCTTCTTCACGCCCATGTGGTCCCGGTCGATGGCGGGGGCGAGACATCCTTCAGCAACCAGTATCTCGCCTATGAACGGCTGCCCGGCGCGCTCAAAACCGCGATCCAGGGAAAACATATTCGCCACGACGATCACCGCAACACGACGGGCGGATTGCGGCCCACCATGGCGGCGCCAACCTCGCGCGACGACATTACCGGCCCCCGCCATCCAATCGTTCGCATAAATCCCCTGACCGGGCGGCGCGCCTTGTATCTTGGCCGCCATTACGAATGGCCGTCCAGTTTCGTCGTCGAGTTGGAGGATGATGAAAGCGAAGCCGTGCTGGGCGAGCTTTGGGCGTACGCGACCCAGGACGACTTGATATGGACCCATGACGACTGGACCGCAGGGGACCTTTTACTGTGGGATAATCGCTGCACTATGCATGCGCGCACCCCCATCGATCACACACAGCCCCGGGTCATGCACCGCGCCTTGATCAAGGGAGATCCGGTCATCGCAGGTTAGGACTGATTATCTTTAGGAGGAGGTGCTTTGCGCTTCAAAATAAAGGTGTAAACCTGCTCTGTGTCTCAATAATCAGAGTAAATGACTTTACCAAATCTCGGGTATTCGACTTGCGCGGCCATTTCCCGGAACGGTAAACTACGACCACGTTTCAACCGCAACATACATTTTGGGCGCGGCGCCCGTTTGCGGGGCCGCTTGCCGCTAGATCGCCCAAGAACGGCGCGATTCACGATCGACATGGATAAGGAACCCCCAGATGAATGACGTAAAAATCCGTATAAATGGGTTGGCACAAGCCCCATCCGGCCAGATGGTATTCCGAAAGTCACCGGCACCGCCAAATATGGCGCTGACTACACGTTGCCCGGCGCATTATTCGGCAAGGTTTTGCGCAGCCCCTACGCCCATGCGCACATCAAGTCGATTGATACGTCGAAGGCCGAAGCCCTGCCCGGCGTCCAGGCGGTCATGACCGCCGACGACTTCCCGAACCAGGATTTCGCCTATATTGGCCCGGACCGCGTCGCCGTTAATTTCTGGCAAGTCACACGGAACATCATGGCGCGCGAAAAAATCTTGTACGAAGGCCACGCCGTCGCCGCCGTCGCCGCCATTGATGCCGCGACCGCCGCAGAAGCCTGTGCGTTGATTAAGGTTGATTACGACGTGCTGCCCGCCGTCGTCGATGTCGACGAAGCCATGGCCGACGATGCGCCCTTGCTGTTCGAAGACATGATCACGCGCGGCGTTGAGCCGGCGCCATTGAAACCGTCGAACGTCGCCAAGGTTCTAACCTTTGAAATCGGCGATGTGGAAGCAGGTTTTGCGGACGCGGACGAAATCGTCGAGAAAGAATTTAAAACCGCCGCTGTCCACCAAGGCTATATTGAGCCGCACGCCTGCCTGGCGCGCTATGGATCCGATGGCCAGGGCGAAGTCTGGAGCTCCAGTCAGGGCCATTTTGTCGTACGCGGATTAACCGCCCAGATCGTCGGCATGAAGCTTGCCGATCTGAAGGCCATCCCGGCTGAAATCGGCGGCGGATTTGGCGGCAAAACAGTGGTTTATCTTAAACCCGTCGCCATGATGCTCTCCAAAAAATCAGGCCATCCGGTTCGCATCGCCATGAGCCGCGACGAAGTCTTCAAAGCAACGGGCCCAACCTCCGGCGCCTCGATGACTATTAAAATGGGCGTCAAGAAAGACGGCACGATGACCGCTGGCTTTGGTTCCTACCGGTTCCAGGCCGGTGCGTTCCCCGGATCGCCCGTAATGAACGGGTGCCTCTGCGGCTTTGCGCCCTACCACATCTAAAACCAATCCACGATTGGTTACGACGTTGTCTCCAACCGTCCGAAGGCAGCCGCTTATCGGGCGCCAGGCTCCCCCATCGCCGCGTTTGGCGTTGAAAGCGTGATTGACATTTTGGCCAAGAAAATCGGCATGGACCCGGCTGAGTTGCGCGCCAAAAACGCCGCTCACATCGGATCGCCTTCTGTCGCGGGACCGAAGCTCGCCTTCGAAGGTTATAGCGAAACCGTACAAGCGGTTCTCGATCACCCCGCCTACAAAACCAAGTTGGGGCCGAACCAGGGCCGCGGCGTTGCGTCGGGATATTGGTTCAATGGCGCCGGTGAATCCGGCGCGACCGTATACATCAACACCGACGGCACGGCGACCATCGCCACCGGCAGTGTCGATGTTGGCGGGTCGCGGGCGTCCATGGCGCTGATGGCGGCGGAAACGCTGGGCATCGCCTATGACGACATTCGCGCGACGGTCAGCGATACAGCGTCTGTTCAATACACCCATGTCACCGGCGGATCGCGCGTGACTTTCGCCACGGGGATGGCGGTTGTTCAAGGTTGTGAGAAAGTCATCGAGGAGCTGCGCAATCGCGCGGCACTGATCTGGGACGTCGATGTAGACGGCGTGATCTGGGAAGACGGGCACGCCAAACCCGCCGGCAGCAATGTCGGTGAATTTGATCCCCTAAGCCTGAAACAGATCGCCGCGCAATCCACGGCAACTGGCGGCCCCATCGGTTGCTCCAGCGCGGTAAACGCGGGCGGGCAAGCGCCAGGCTTCACGACACAGTTCTGTGATGTCGAAGTCGATCCGGAAACCGGTAAAGTGACGATTCTTCGCTTCGTCGCCGCGCAAGATGTCGGGCGCGCTATTCACCCCGATTACGTCAAAGGCCAAATCACCGGCGGCGTCGTGCAGGGCATTGGCTGGGCGTTGAACGAGGAATACATCTACGACAAAAACGGCTTGCTCACGAACGCCGGATTCCTCGATTACCGTATGCCTGTCTCTTTGGATTCGCTTCCGGTCGAACCGATCCTGATCGAAGTCCCGAATCCGAACCATCCCTTTGGCGTCAAAGGCGTCGGCGAAGTGAACATCTGCGCGCCGATGGCCGCGGTCGCCAACGCCATCGCCGATGCGGTGGGCCGTCGCATGGACTCACTGCCCATGTCGCCGCCAAAGGTTCTGGCCGCGTTAAGCGACCGAGACGGCTCGGAACTCTAGGCTTGGCGTTTAAAACGAATGCCGTCCAAGACGACAATCCCCGTCCGTGTGCACGTTGTGTTCACGGACGGGTTTAGTCACCAATATACCGGTGGGCTAAAAGAGTTTGATTTGCAGGTTCGCAATGTTCGCGATGTCTTAAAACAACTGGAAGCGCTCTATCCGGGCATCATGGTGCATCTGCAAGAAGAAACATCCGTCGCCGTAGATGGCGAAATCCACGAAAACGTCCAGTTTCAGCCCGTGCGCGAGGGCAGCGAAGTCTTCTTTATTCCAAAATTTGAAGGCGGCTGAAGGGTCTTTCGACCCTATGCCATTCAGAGCCCCGTATTTTCAATCGGCAATTCCGACACCGCTTTTTGCAACGTGGCGATATGCGCATCCGGCGCGACGTCGCCACCCAGGGTACGCAGACATAAATGGGTAAGCCCCATATCCCGCCAGCCCACGACACGCGCCTGCCATTCATGCTCGCGCGGCCCGACAACGGCGACCCCGGCTTCCATCCCTAACGTCGCGGGATCACGCAAGGCCGCCGACGCCGCTTCATAAATATCATCGCGCACGGCGGGAAATTCTTCTGGCGAACACAGAATGAACCAGCCATCGGCCTGGTGCCCGATCCGCTGACGGATGCGCGCCGACGGCGTTCCACTGGCGCCAATCCAGATGGGAATGGGCTGCTGCACGGGCAGCGGATTAATCCCTGCGCCGGAAACCTTGTCCCATTGCCCGTCGAATTCAACCGTTTCCTGGGTCCAGAGCATACGCAGTAAATCAATTTGTTCTTCGCATCGCGCGCCACGATTTTTAAAGTCAGCGCCCAGCATTTCGTATTCCGCTTCGTTTTTGCCGACCCCGATGCCAAGGCGCAGCCTGCCGCCGGACAAGACGTCCAGCGTCGCCGCCTGTTTCGCCACCAGCACCGTCTGGCGCGCGGGCAACATGATCACCGAGGGCGTGAGCTCTATTTTTTTCGTCGCCCCCGCAATCAAGGCCATCATCATCATGGGCTCATGCAGCGGCCCGCTGCCGGGACGAATGATTTGTTCCGGCACGCGTAAATGCGTCAGACCCAAATCCTCCGCCGCCTGCGCAAACGCCGTAATGGCGCCAATGTCATTGCCTAAGTCTCGAACCGGTAGCGATACTCCAACGCGCATTTCTTCTGTCTCCCCTTAAAGTTTGTCTCGCCAGAACATTTATCCCACTGGAAATTTATCCCACTAGGAACATGGCGATTTTATCCAATAGACATTTTATCCGACAATGCCGATTTGCCAGGGCACGAACTCATGACGACCGAGCCCAAGCGCTTCGCTTTTGGATTTGCCGCCGGACGCGATGTGCAGGAAATAGTCAAAGATCCGTTGGCCGACCTCTTCGACGCTCGCGGTTCCTTCAATGATGTCGCCGCAATTGATGTCCATGTCTTCTTCCAAATGGCGGAACATCGGTGTATTGGTCGCCAGCTTTATCGACGGCGTTGGTTTGGCGCCAAAGCAGGAGCCCCGACCACTGGTGAACGCCACCAGATTGGCGCCGCCCGCAATTTGACCGGTGGCGGATACCGGGTCGAACCCAGGCGTATCCATAAAGACGAAGCCGCCCGTCGTCACCGGCTCCGCGTATTCATACACCGCCATCAGGGGGCCGGTGCCGCCCTTCATCGATGACCCCAGGGATTTTTCCAGAATATTGGCAAGGCCGCCGGTCTGGTTGCCGGGGCTCACCGTGCCGTTAATTTGTACGTCCCGGCCTACGGCGTAGTCATCCTTCCACCAGCGAATGCGCTCGATCAGTTTTTCGCCGATTTCCTGTGTCGCGGCGCGCGCGGTCAATGTGTGCTCGACCCCATAAATCTCCGGCGTTTCAGACAGAATTCCCGTCCCGCCATGTCGAGCAAGAAGGTCAATGGCGGCGCCAAGCGCCGGATTAGCGGTGATCGACGAAAACCCGTCCGAGCCGCCGCATTGCAGGCCAACCTTGATATGGCTGGCGGAGACGGTTTCCCGCTGACACTTATTGGCTTCAACCAGCATCTCCTTCACCGTGGCGATGCCCGCCTCGATGGATTTTCGCGTGCCGCCGGCCTCCTGCATCACCATCGTGCGCAGGGTTGGGCTTTCGTTCAAATCCTGCTTGGCGAACAATCCGGCGACCTGACAGCGTTCACATCCCAGCCCGACGACCAGCGCCGCGGCGACATTGGGATGGTTGATGTAGCCCGCCAACGTGCGCTGTAGTAAATCCATGGGCTCGCCTGTCATTTCCATGCCACAGCCCAGCGCGTGGGCAAAGGCGGCGACGCCATCGACATTTGGAAATTCAGCCATGCGGTCCTTAGTGAAATAATCGGCGATTTCATGCACCACCGTAGCGGAGCAATTCACCGTGGAGACGATGGCGACGTAATTGCGTGTCCCCGCACGGCCATCGGCGCGTTTATACCCTTGAAAGGTCGCGCGCTCGTTTTCCGGCAAAAGCACCAAGGGTTTGTAGTCGCGACAATAGGCATAGTCCCGGTCGAATTCCTGGAACGAAATGTTGTGATTGTGGACCATTGTCCCGGCGGGTACGAACTCGGACGCGAAGCCGATCGTAGTGTTGTACTTCAACACCGCCTCGCCCTTTTCAATATCGCGGATCGCAAGTTTATTGCCAGCCAGCGCGACGTCGCGCGTGACGATATTATACCCCTCCAACGCCGCGCCCGCCGCGATATCCGTTCGCGCAACCACGACATTATCCGCGCTGTTGAGCCGAATAATCGGCCCCTTCACCTGCTTGTCTGAATGATCCAGCATAGAACTGACCCTTACGCTATTTTGAATGATGTTGGAATTCGTCGTTGGCGGGAGTTTACGGCGTCGCAAAAGGTTTCACAAAACCTCAAATTCCACCATCAGGCCTCCAAAATAAGTATTTCAAATAACCATATTAATAGTAGGTTAATTAAATTAGGGCTTAATTGGGGGCATATTCCCGATGAGAGACCCTCCAGGCATTTTTGTGTCGATGTATTACAGGAACGATCCAATGGCGAGCAATATTCAACCGACCGGCAATGAACGCACCTTTGGCGATGACGAGATCATCGTTTCCAAGACAGACCCAAGGGGTCGCCTCACATACGCCAACGACATTTTTCTGGAACTCGCCCTCTATGATGAGGCCGACGTGCTGGGAGCCCCGCATAGTCTGGTGCGTCATCCCGATATGCCAAGAGCCATCTTCAAATTACTGTGGGAGACCATCCGGTCTGGCGAGGAAATATTCGCCTATGTCGTCAACATGTCAAAAAACGGCGACCATTATTGGGTCTTCGCCCATGTGACGCCCAGTTTCGACAGCAATGGCGAAATCTCCGGCTATCATTCCAACCGACGCGCCCCGGAACCCGGCCCGCTCGCCAAGGTCAAAGACCTTTACAAGACATTGCTGGCCGAAGAACAACGCCATCCCAATGACAAGATTGGCATGGAGGCGTCCTACGCCCAGTTGGTGAACCTGTTGTCAGAAAATGACATGACTTACGAAGAATACATTTTCTCGCTATAGAAATATTTTGGTCCGCCCAGAATTTGTTGATCCGCAAGGACAGTGCCCTCTTTTTTTCGCCAAGGAACTTTTACCATGGAAAACACGTCAACATCTGGCGGCGCCGGTCAAAATGAAACTGATCTCGCGAAACTGACTTTCGCCAAGGCGACGGAGATTTGTGAACGCACCGCACAGGGAGATCTTGAGGCGCGCGCCACCGAAATTGAACAATACGGCGAAAACGGCGCCTTGTTGCACGCGATCAATCGTTTGCTCGACCTCACCGACGCCTTCGTTCGCGAAAGCGGCGCCTCCCTGAAAGCCGCCAATGAGGGCCGATTTCACAGGGCGTTCCTGGAACGGGGCATGCGCGGTGACTTTCAACGCGGCGCGCGCACCATCAACTAGGCCCGCGAAGCCATGCGCCAGGCCGCCGAAGAACGGGCCGTCGCCGCAGCGGAATCATCCAAACTTCAACGCATGATCGAAGACATTCCTACGAACGTCATGATGGCCGACGCCGAAACCCTGGAAATTACGTATTTGAACAAAGAGTCCCGCGCCACATTAAAAACGCTGGAACAACATTTGCCGGTGTCCGCCGCGCAAATGCTCGAGCAGTGCATCGATATTTTCCACAAAGACCCACAACATCAACGCCGGCTTCTACGCGATCCAACCAACCTTCCTTTGACGACGAAAATTGATGTTGGGCCCGAAGTCCTCAAATTATCCGTAAGCGCTGTCATGAACGAAGACGGAATTTATATCGGTCCCATGGTCGCCTGGAGCGTGGTCACCCGCCAATTGAAAATCGCCGAAGATGTGCAGGGAGTTGTCAATATCGTTGCGTCGGCGTCGACGGAACTTAAAACCAGCGCCGAATCCATGGCCTCATCCGCGTCTGAAACCGTCGATCAGTCCATCGCTGTGGCCGCCGCGTCGGAGGAAGTGACCTCCAACATGCAAACAGTCGCCTCGGCGTCCGAAGAATTATCCAGCGCCATTTCCGAAATCAGCCGCCAGGTCTCGTCGTCGAACCAGATCGCACAGGAAGCGGTATTGGAGACGGAGCGGTCGAATGACGTTGTTCAGGGCCTTGCGGAAGCCGCACAAAAAATCGGCAATGTGGTCAAACTTATCAGCGATGTCGCCGGGCAAACCAATCTACTGGCGCTGAACGCGACGATTGAAGCCGCCCATGCCGGGGAAGCTGGTAAGGGCTTCGCCGTCGTCGCATCGGAAGTAAAAAACCTCGCCGACCAAACCTCATCGGCGACCAAGGAAATCTCATCCCAAATAAACAACATTCAAAAATCCACCAATGAAGTCGTCGACGCCATTCGCGGCGTGGGCGTGACCATCTCCAGCCTGAGCGAAATTTCGGCCTCAATCGCCGCCGCCGTTGAACAGCAAGGCGCGGCGACCAACGAAATTAGCCGAAATGTACAAGAGGCGTCCGATGGCGCGCAGGATGTTACCCAGAACATCACAAAGGTCAGCGCAAACGCGTCGGAAAGTGGCCAAGCGGCGGGTCAGGTCCTTGAATCGGCTGACGGCCTTTCCAGCGAAGCAGAGAAAATGCGCAACCAGATCAAAGAATTTATCGAGTCATTATAACAAGGCGTTATCTTAAACGGGCCGGTCGCCATGAATGCTGGTGCGGTGCATATGGCGCGTATAGCGCGCCATGTCATAGGGCTCCGCATTGTGCATGACGCGGCGATTGTCCCAGACGACGGTATCGCCCAGCCGCCATTGATGGCGATAGATAAGGTGCGGCTGCAGACAATGATCAAAGAGTTCGTCGAGGCGCGCCCGACTTTCCGACGCCGGCAAACCTTCGATATGCGTGGTGTGGCCTGGGTTTATAAACAGGGTTTTTCGGCCTGTTTCGGGATGGGTGCGCACGACCGGGTGATAGGTCTCGGGTAACGCCGCAATCTGCGCCTCGCTCAGCGGAGGCCGGTCGCTGCCCGCCGCCATCACTTCCAGATAATGTTTTTTGAACGTATGGGCCGCGCGGGCGCCCTGCACCGCTTCTTTTTTCGCATCCGGTAGCGTGGCGTAGGCCTGCTCCAGATCCGCGAACAAGGTGTCGCCGCCCTCCGGCGGAATTTCCACCGCGTGAACGACCGTCCCCAAATTCGGCTTTTCCTCGAAGCATAAATCAGAATGCCAGTATCGCCCCGCGTCGGAAATACCGATATTGCGCCCTTCCTTCTGGCGGTTGGACAACAGGATAATTTCTGGCACGCCGGGCATCAGAACTTTATCCGGCGTCGAGGGCCGTCGTCCCATCAAGGGGCCAAACCGGCGCGAAAATTTCACCTGATCCTCCGGCGCCAACGCCCCGCCGCGAATGACAATGACGCCGTGGTCCAGAAAGGCCTGATGGATCGTCTGAAAATCTTCATCGCGCGCCAAATCCACGCCGGTCACTTCACCGCCGACCCCACCCGCCAAAGGCGTTACGTTGATAGCCATTTGCGCTCCAATGCTTTCAGTACGACCTGAACCTAATCACCTGGTTTTACAGCAGGACTATTTTTCGAACAAACCGGCGCGTCAGTTTAGGCGTCCGGCGCCTGCGATTTGACCTGCGCTCCGAAGCGTTTCACAATTCACGCTGGCGTTTCAAACGCACCCCCGCAACGACACAGGCTTATGAAGTCATGGAATTTACGCCTCTTGCGAACGGATTCGCGCTTCAAATAAAGGGTATCGACCTTGCGGCGCCGTTGAGCGACGATCGTTTCGAGGAAATCCGGGCGCAATGGATGGCGCACCGGGTGGTGGTGTTTCCAGACCAGACACTGGACGACGACGCGTTAGTGACCTTCGCAAAGCGCTTCGGCCGGCTTTTCATTCACGCGCAATCATCGTTGCTTTCTTCCAACCGCAAAGAAGTGATGGAGCTATCGAACAAGCCGGATGCGGAACGCCCTGTGACCCATGATCTGGATTGGCATACAGATCAAAGCTATACGCCGCAGCCCGTTTTTGGCACCATATTATATGGTGTAACCGCGCCACAGACGGGGGGCGAGACGCATTTCGCTGATCTGGCGGGCGCCTATTCCAGCCTGTCCGAGGATATGCAACGCCGCCTCGACAGGGTCTCCGCGGTGTATTCCGCCGAACCCCGACCCAAGGTTCGCGAAAAAGCGCTCAATGCGGAGGAAAGCGCGCGCATCCATGACTGTGCGCACCCGCTCATCCGCACGCATCCCTATCTGGACCGCAAGTCGATTTACCTCAGCCCCCTGCATCTAAAATCAATCGACGCGTTGCCGGAAAAAGAGAGCCTGGCGCTAATCGAAACGCTGACGACCCATGCGACGCAACCGGACCATCTCTATCGCCACATCTGGTCGAATGGCGATTTGGTCATGTGGGACAATACATCCGTCATGCACCGGCGTACGCCCTTTCCCCCGCAGGAGCCCCGGCACTTGAAACGCACCGGATTTTATCTGCCGGACGACCGCGCCACGCCCGTATAAGGCGCAGCGCGACCGCAACGAAATCGTTAACCGGCGGCTTCATACGGCGGCGCTACTCGCGGCACTTCGCTCATGATCGACCCCGGGATATCGTTGATCAGTTCGTCAATGGTGAAGAGCCCATCGCCGCCCTTATGGATCGCCTTCAGTTCGTCGCCAAAGTGGTAGTTGTGGATCCGCCCGCGCTCTACATGAAAGGCGTGGCCGTTGATGTCCAGGGCTTGATCGGTGCACAGATAGGCCACCATCGGCGCAATATATTCCGGTCCGCGCGGTCGGCTGGCGCGATCATACTCTTCCTGCGAAATCAGGCCGGTCTCCAGCTTCCGTTGGCGGTTGGCGATCACCGCGTCATTGATGGTCATGCGCGTATCGGCGGAAGGGCAAATGGCGTTCGCCGTAATTCCGTAACGGCTGGTTTCCTTGGCGATGGAGCGGGTCAGACCGATAATGCCCGCCTTGGCCGCGCTGTAATTGCACTGCCCGACGGACCCTTTAAAGGCGTCAGACGAGAAATTTACAATACGCCCGGATTTCGCCGCGCGCATATGCTTGATCGCGTGATGGCACATATTCCAATGGCCTTTTAGATGCACGCCGATGACCAGGTCGAAATCTTCTTCCGTCATGTTCCAAATCATACGTTCGCGCAACAGACCGGCGGAATTTACGATGATGTCGATTTTACCGTGATCGTCGACGACTTTCTGAATCATACGACCGGTCGACGCGTAATCGACGACGGAATCCATATTCGCATCGCCCTTCCCGCCAGCGGCGACAATTTCCGATACGACTTCCTGCGCCGGGGTCTCGCCAATTTCTTCACCGCCGCGCCCTACGCCGGGATCATTGACCGTAACGATCGCGCCTTCCTTGGCGAGCAAAAGCGCGATTTCCATCCCGATGCCGCGCCCGGCGCCGGTGACGATTGCTGTTTTTCCTTCAAGATGCATCTTTTATCTCCCCCAAGAATTAATGAATGAACGCTGACTTCTTTGGGATACGCCGGAATTTTCAAGTATGCTTTTAGCAAAAATTCAGCAACTCCAGACAAATCCTCGTTTCTACCAATAATCCTGAGATTAAAATCCGCAAGACGGAAATGTCCGGACCAAAATTTCTGAACACAGCCACAAAATACAGCGCCTGCGCTATACGAATTTTCAATTCCATATTCTGGCCCCCTTAAAACCCGTTATTGAAGGTTTTGGGGGATGGGAATTTCATACGGCGTGTTGTTCCAATGCCGGTCAATATCGACTTGCGTTGCGCTATACCAAACCAGCAAGGCACAAAAATTTCAGGAGCGCCGGACCGTGGTTTCACGTTGACGACACACAGCGCCCCCGTCATTTTCTAGCGCCTGCCATCCCGCAAAAATTCCGAGGCCCATTCAATAAAATGCCCGAAGCGCTCAAGGATAATTTCAATGCAGCCCTGATCCAGGGCCTGGGCGCGCATCTTGCTCGCGTCGCGCCCGATTTTGACGCTGCAGCGTTCGCCAGTTTTTGTATTGCGGGTCTAGAACCGCTGGCGCTGAAGGAACGCTCCAACCACATAACTGACGGGCTGAAAATTTATTTGCCGGACACATTTCCCCTCGCCGCGAAAATATTGACCGACTGCCTGGCCCCATCAACAAATCAGGCGCTTGTTGATGATGATGACGCCACGCGCGACCCTCTGGGCGTTCGCGGTTGGATGATCATGCCCATGGCGGATTTTATCGCCCGCAAAGGACAATCCCATCTGGACATTTCCCTGCACGCCTTAAAGGAAATGACCTCGCGGTTCACCTCTGAATTCGCAATTCGCCCTTTTCTTATCCAACACGAAAACGAAACCCTTGAAATTCTGTCCAATTGGGTGCGGGACGACAACCAGCATGTCCGACGGCTGGTGAGCGAAGGCGTCAGGCCACGTCTGCCCTGGGCGTACAATTGCCGCGCTTCATGAAGGACCCGACGCCCATCATTGCGTTGCTTGAATCGCTGAAAGACGATGATGAACTTTATGTTCGCCGCTCCGTCGCCAACAATTTGAACGATATCGCAAAGGACAATCCGGATGTTGTCGCTGCAATCGCACATCGCTGGCTTGAAAATGCCGGTCCCGCGCGACGGAAACTTGTGCGTCACGGCCTGCGCAGTTTGATAAAATCCGGACATCCAGAGGCCTTGAAAGCGCTTGGGCATTGTCCGCCGAAAATTGAAATCGGGCAATTTTCGTTGCATCAATCAGAAATTACACTTGGCGGCGCCCTGCACATCGAGATTGAAATTGCTTCGACCGCGCCCACCGATCAGCCGTTAATAATCGACTACATCGTTCACCATATGCGCGCCAACGGCGTCACGACGCCCAAGGTTTTCAAGTGGAAAGAAATTACACTCAAGGCGAATGCGACGCATGAAGCCGTCAAACGTCACCCTATCCGCCCAATTACCACGCGAAAATATTACACGGGGGCGCACCGGGTCGAACTTCTGATCAACGGGGAAAAATTTGGCGACAACCCGTTCCGCCTGACCGTTCCGCAATATTGATCGACGCCGACGTTCCCTCGTGATCAAAC
>JBLHZD010000061.1:0-15907 GCA_047631095.1 Alphaproteobacteria bacterium | reverse complement strand
GTGGTTCAGGGCTGGGCGAGGCGATGTCACGCCGGTTCGCGGATGAAGGCGCGGCGGTCGTACTCACCGACCGCAACGTCGCCGCTGGTGAGGCTGTCGCAGCCGATATCACCAAAGCGGTCGCGGTTTCCAATAGCGGCTCCGCCAGCTTTATGGCGCAGGACGTGCGAAGCGCCGATGATTGGGCGCGGATCATGGACGATGCCGTCGCGCTCCATGGCGGCGTTGATATTCTGGTCAACAATGCGGGTGTTTTCGGCACTGGCGGCAGCCAGAATATCGAAGATATGACGCTGGAGGAATGGCGTTTCGTTCAGGAAATTAACCTGGAAGGCGTGTTTCTGGGGTGTCAGGCCGCGATCAAACCCATGAAGGTGCGTGGCGGCGGCTCCATCGTCAATATCTCCTCCATCGCAGGGCTACGCGGCACAAAGGATTTGACCGCCTACGGCGCCAGCAAGGGCGGCGTTCGCCAATTGACCAAATCCGTGGCGCTGCATTGCGGCCGGTCGGGGTATCGAATTCGATGCAATTCAGTCCATCCGGGCATGGTGCCGACGCCGCTTGGCGAGGATGTGCTGGTCCATGGCTGGGGCGATCTGGAAACAGGCGTCGCCAATCGGACAAAGGCCGTTCCGCTGGGCGAACTTGGGACACCGGATGATGTGGCCTGGGCGGCGCTGTTTTTGGCCTCCGATGAAAGTCGCCATGTCACCGGATCCGAACTCGTCGTCGATGGCGGCGCAGTCGCGTGACGACGGCCTGATGCGCCCCGCTTGGCTCACCCGTATTTCTTGGCTCACCCGTATTTCCGCCTCGGATGTCGGGTATGTCTGTCTGTGGGCGGGTGTTTTTCTGCTCGCATTCGTCATGCAGGTTGTGCCCTTTCTGTTGATCTTGACGATGATCAATCTGGCGTTTGGCGTTTCTTCGACGACGACGCTCATTATCTTACCCGTCGCCTTGTTTGGCATGATTTGCCTGTCTGCGCTGGCGGTGGAGCGGAACCGCAAGAAAAACTGGATGAAGCATCTTCCGCCGCCCCTACCGGAAAAATCGACATTCGTGACGATGAAGGAAGCGCGGGCGAATATGGTCCCGCATTTGCGGCGCGGGCCATTCCGCTAGGCCGTGCGGGCGTTGGATCGCAAAATATCCAGATGAATGAGAGACAGCATGTCTGATGAAAACTCCGTCGCGACGCATTACACCCATGGCGCGCTCCTCGCCGCGATCATCGACGGGTTGGACAAAATCGGGAAATCCCCGGAATCGGTCGCGGTTGATGATTTGGGCCCTGTCGATGAATTCCATATTGGCGGCCGTGTCGCCACGAAAAGTTTTCTGGACCAGTTCAACCTCGGTCCGGCGGATCATGTTCTTGATGTTGGATGCGGGTTGGGCGGCGCCAGCCGGTTCGCCGCGCAGCGGTATGAATGCCGCGTCACCGGCGTTGACCTGACACAGGAATATATTGAGACCGGGAACGCAATGTGCGCCTGGGTCGGGTTGGCGCAACAGGTAGGCCTTGCGCAAGGCGACGCGACGGCGACGACCTATCCCGATGGTTCGTTCGACAAGGCCTTTATGTTGCATGTGGGCATGAACATCCCTGACAAAGCCGCGCTCGCCCGAGAGCTGTTTCGCGTGCTCCGGCCTGGCGGCGCGCTCGGTGTTTACGATGTGATGAAAATGGGCGATGAGGAACTGGTTTACCCCGCGCCGTGGGCGAGCGCCCCGGAAGAATGCGCAATTGCGGCGCCCGGCGAATACAGGGATGCGTTGGCGGCGGCGGGGTTTGTGATTACAGCGGAACGCAACAGACGTGAATTTGCGATGGAATTTTTCGACAAGGTCCGCGCGGCAGCGTCCAAGGCGAAAGGCCCACCACCCTTGGGATTGCATATTCTTATGGGGGAGACAGCCCAAAGCAAAGTTCGTAATATGATTGAGAATATTTCAAAAAACCGCATCGCGCCGGTTGAACTCTTTGCCACAAAGGCGCCCTGAGCGAGGTTATTCCCGCTACCCGCCCCTGGGTGGCGTTCTTAACTTAGTATGGCGTCTCCACTGTAAATTTTACATAATCGACAATTCATGAATATGCACAAGAATCCACTCATGGCCCTCGCTTGATGGCGGGCGCGCCGTTAACCGCGTCTGTTCGCGGGATACTCTGCATGGTCGCGGGCATGGCTCTGTTGACCTTGAACAATGCTTTTCTCAAAACCCTGACGGGCGATTATCCTTCGGGGCAGCTTATCGCCTACCGGGCGGCGTTTGTGTTCATTCCAATCGCCTTGATCGCCTGGCGCAGCGGGGGCCTTGGTTCTCTGCGTATCAACAATTATGGCGGACAATCCATAAGGGCGGGATTTCTGGTTGTCACCCAGTTTTTGATGGTCACCAGCATCGCGCTGTTACCGCTGGCGGACGTGACGGCGCTCTCGTTCTCCGGGCCCTTGGTCATAACGGCATTGGCGGGGCCGATGCTGGGCGAAAGGGTCGGTTGGCGGCGCTGGTCGGCGGTCGTCGTTGGTTTTATCGGCGTTTTGATCATGTTGCGGCCCGATCCAGCGATATTCCAGATGATCGCCTTTATTCCCTTACTGGCGGCATGTAGCGGGGCGCTTCGGGATTTGGTGACAAGACGGATCAGCACGGGTGAATCGTCCATTGCGATCCTGTGTTTCTCAACCTCGGCGGTATTGGTCGCGGGATTGTTGAGCATGTTGTACGAAAGCGCGCCGCTCGATGTCGCGGATCTGCCCGTTCTGGCACTTGCCGGTTGCTTGCAAGGCGCCGCGCATTTTATCCTGATTGAAGCGTTCCGCCACGGGGAGGCCGCTGTTATCGCGCCGTTTAAATATGCCGCGCTCCCCTGTGCGACCCTCTATGGGTATCTACTGTTTGGCAATGTGCCTGATATCTGGATTCTCGCCGGGGCGTTTCCGGTAATTTGCAGTGGATTGTATATTTTGCACAGAGAGCGTTTGCGACGCCGATAAAGGTTGAGCGTTTGCGACGCCGATAAAGGTTGAGCGTTTGCGACGCCGGTAAAGTTGAGCGCTGCGGTTACGTCAGTATATTTTTAAGCTGTTGGGCCAGCGGACCGGCGTTTTCTTCAGGGACGTTGGTAAACCCGAATATCAGTGCGTTATCGCCCCTGTCGCTCAGGGCGTGGGTTGATAGCGCGTAAAGGGCGATTCCGTGCACCGCCGCGCGCTCTACCAACACTGTGTCGCGGATATGTGTGGGGAGCCGCGCGATGATATTCATGCCACCGCCGGTCAGCTGAATGTTGAATGTGTCCGGAAAAACGGCGCCGAGAGCTTCCGCCAACGCTGAGCGACGCCGCGCATACAAATTGCGCATTCGCTTCAGATGACGGGTGAAATGCCCTTCGATCATGAACTGCGCGGTTATCGCCTGCGGTAATGTCGCGGCGCCCGCGTTGCGAAACTGGATGGTTTGGACAAGGTCTGCGAGTAGCGCGTCCGGCGCGACTAGATAGCCCAGCCGTAAACTCGGAAAAAGCGTCTTGCTGAAGCTGCCCGCATAGAGAACGCGACCATCGGTATCGAGGCTTTTCAAGGCGGGCAGTTTTTTTCCCGAATAGTGGAATTCTCCGTCATAGTCATCTTCGATGATCCAGGAACCTGCCGTGCTCGCCCAGGAGAGCAGGGCCAGGCGGCGCGGCAGAGACATCGCGACGCAGGTGGGGCTGTGATGCGATGGCGTTACGATTGCGAGCCGCGCGTCGCGCGCTTGCGCAACGCCGTCCTCGACTCGTAATCCCGCCTCATCGACGCGAAGGGGAACCAACTGCGCGGTAGAATTCAAGACCGCCTGTTGCGCCCGAAAATAACCGGGATCCTCCAGCCATACCTCGTCGCCCGCCTTTAGTAGCACCTGAAGCGCCAGATCCAGGCCGCTTTGGTATCCGTTTGTAATAATGACGTTATCGAGCGCGCAATGTATGCCGCGTGATAGCGCCAGATATTGGGCGATGGCGTCCCGTAGGGGCCAATACCCACACAGATCCGGGTACATCATATCTTCTTTCCCGAAACCGCACGCCTGTCGGGCCGTCAGGCGAGACCATAGTTTGCGGGGAAATTCATCCAGCGCGGGGACGCCCAATTGAAAGGGCGACGTCTTGTTCGGGTGCGCGGCATTGTTTCCCGACAGCGTGTCGGCTGGCGCTGGCGTTGCCGCTATAGCCCGGGGGTAAGCTGAGAGTTCCGGGGAAATAATACTGCCGCGCCGTCCGTCTCTGCGTAAATAGCCTTCGGCGGCGAGCAGGGCATAGGCTTCCTCGACTGTGCCGCGCGCCACGCCTAGCTCACTGGCCAGACTGCGCGAGGATGGCGCATGGTCGCCCGGACGTAGGGAACCGGAACGAAAGGCGTCGCGAAACCGGTCGTAGATTTGCCGGTAGAGCGGCGCTGCATTCTGTCGGTCGATCCTAAAGGGAAGCGTGCGCATTTGGAGACTTCATAAAATATTGGTCCAGTAATTTACTTATGTTATGGACCTTATCAATGATCCATAAAACTGTATTTTGGGCGTTAACACTGAACGCTCACATGAAAGAAAAATGGATGTCCGCCGAACGCTTGAACTATGAAGAAATTGCGCCCGCCGCCTTTAAGGCGCTCCTTGGCGTGGAAGCCTATGTGCAGCAATCGGGCCTGGGAATTGACCTGATTGAATTGGTGAAATTACGCGCGTCCCAGATCAATGGCTGCGCCTATTGCATGGATATGCACACAAAAACGGCGCGGGAGCATGGGGAGAGCGAACAGCGCCTCTATCTGCTCAATGGGTGGCGCGAGGTTAATATATATACGGCGCGGGAACGCGCGGCGCTGGCCTGGACGGAGGCGCTGACATTGCTGCCGGGTGGCCATGCGCCGGACAGTATCTATACGCCCCTTCGGGATCATTTTTCGGACAAGGAAATCATCGATCTGACCTTACTCATCGCGCAAATCAATTCCTGGAACCGCATGGCGGTCGGGCTGCGCAAGGCAATTCCGGGCGATGTCGAGTGACGTTGGCCGCAAAACAATCATGGTCGGGAGAAATCAGTCAGGCGGAATCAGCGGTGGAGATCGCATCGGCGTTCCCCTTGATGCGCGCGCTGCGGCCTCACCTCATCGATAGCGACTCTTTTGTCGCGCAGATCGAACGCCAAATGAAGGGCGGGTACGCTCTTCTACTGGCGCGTGACGCGGGGGCGCCAATTAGTCTTGCCGGATACCGGTTGTTGGAAAACACCATTTATGGCCGGTTTATCTATGTCGATGACCTGGTTGTGGATGAAGCGGTGCGGCGTGATGGCGTCGGTCGCGCGCTCCTCGATGCGGTCTCGGTGGTGGGACGGGCGCGGCGGTGCGAAAAACTGGTTCTCGATACGGGGCTGGGCAACAGCCTGGAGCAGCGGTTCTATTTTCGCGCCGGGATGCTTGCGACCGGGATGCATTTTGCCCAGCCGCTTAATTTGGAAAATGCGGGAGACACTGACGCATGAAAGAAATCTTGTGGCTGAGCTGTAGTCCGCGTGGCGCGGCGTCAAACAGTCGCCGCGCCGGGACGGAAATGATTGCAGCGTTAACGCAAAAGCATCCGGGCGTGCAGGTCATAACCCGCGAACTGGCGACGGATCCGGTTCCTTTCGTCGATGCGGCCTATACGGTGAACATGATGAAAGATCAAAAGGCGGCGCAAAACGAGCCCAGTTTGAAAGTCTCGGAAACATTAATTAAGGAGCTGATGGACGTGGATGGGCTGGTCATCAGCACGCCGATGCATAATTTCACCGTGCCGGCGCCTCTTAAGGCGTGGATTGATCAAGTGCTGCGGATCAACCGCACGTTTGTGCGGACGCCGCGCGGGAAAGAAGGGCTTTTGACCGACAAACCCGTGTTTGTTCTGGTGTCGGCTGGTGGCGGCGTGCGGGGCGAAGATTCGGGACAGCCGGATTTCCTAACACCCTATTTGCGCGCGGTCCTGAAGACCATCGGCCTTACGGATGTGCGCTTTTTTTACCTCGAAAAACTGGGCCGTGGGGTCGCGCCGCCAAAGAGTGTGTTCGAGGCGTTGCGGGGTGAAATCGACAGCGGGCTAATGGGGCGCGCTACGGTGAACCCTTCACCGTAAGGTCGGTGATTGTGATGTCGCCGCCGGTATTGCTCAGCGCTATTCCGCGCCATTTATCGCGGAACCCCTGATCGTTGACGGTGAGGATTGATGCGCCATCCAGTGAAACGGTCATGGCGCCGTCCGCTGTCCGGCTCCAGAGCAATTTGTGTGGGGTTCTGAGTCGAAAACCAGCCGCCGCCGTGGCGATGTCGATCGCGCCTCTGGCGCCGCGTCGTTCAAGGCGAAACCCTTCGACCGGCGTGTGGATGAGAGTGTAACCCGCGCGACGATCCTGCGACTGAAAAACACTGATCCCAAAGGCGCCGTCGAGGGCGTCGGCCTGCAGGCTCATATCGAGGGAAAAAGCGTTGGAGATGGGGGTTTCCAGGTATATTTCACCCGGTTGCGATTCAGGAGTCGCAGGCGCGGGTGCGGGCGCTTGTTGCTGTTGTTGTCGATTGTTCTGGCGCTGCTGTCCCTGGTTCAATATTTGACCCAGTAACTGAGCGGCCAGATCTTCTGGTCGGGATTTCCGCGGCGCGTTGTTATATTGAGGGTTGTTTGTGACGACCGAAGGGGCGGGGATGACGGTTAAACTCCGCAGGCCGCCGCTGAAGGACTCCTCAAATTGGCCGCTTGCGACGATCCAGGACGGGTTTCTTGTAAAATCACCGTCGCGAAAGTCATCGCGAATGACAAGCCGGGGCCAGGGGTCGGTGTATTTGTTCACCAGCGCGCGCAGGTCTCGCAAAAATCGCGGGTCGGCGGCGCGCGCGCGGTCCGCTTCGTCGATCAGGTTTCGCAAGTCCTGGATAATCGATCCAAGTTTGTCGGGTTCCTGACGCCACGACCCGTATCGCGACTAAGCCTGAGACTGGGCATGAGACTGGGCTTGAGACTGAGCGTCCGCCCCGGAAACCCAGAGGGGACCGGCGACGACCATGGCGGCGGTCAACATCGCGAATATCGTGGGACGGAAAGTTTGCATGGCCGGAGCCTTCCTGTGTTTGCGCGCAAATTCTGTGCATAAATCCTGGACCTTATGATAGGCGTCGGCGACGCCCACCGGGAAGCGGTTAATCGTCCGCTAAAAAGGCCTTGGTTTCACGAACGAATAATTCCAGTTGGTCATGTTGGACCCAATGTCCCGCATCCGCGACATTGATGAGGCGCGCATCCTTAAAGGGCGTCATGCGTCCATTTTTTTCCGGATCGCTAGCCCAGCTTTCCTCGCCGCGGTACAACAGCGTCGGGCAGTCGATGCGCGAACACAGGCGCTCGCGCTCCTCATCGGATATGCGCAGCGGTAAGTCGGCGCGGATGTAATTGTCGAATTTCCAGCTATAGGTGCCGTCTTCGTTTTGATTGGCGCCATGGACTGTCAAATGCCGCGCCTGTTCCGGCGTGAGATGCGGGTTGGCTTCCTGCATTCGTTGGAACGCTTCCTCGATGGTCTGGTATTTTCGCACCTCGCGACCGGAAAACCGGCGCAGGATATTCACCCAGCCATGCGCGCGTTCTTCAATCGGTTTTTGTACGCGCGGCTTACCATCCTTGGTTGGCCGATTGCCCAAACCTTCGATGACGACAAGTTTGGAAACGTTTTCAGGGTACAGGCCAGTATACGCCAGGCTGACCGCGCCGCCCAGCGAATGACCGACAATCTTGACCGGGCTCAGATGGGTTTGTTCGATCAACTGGGCGATATCATAGACATAATCCAGCAATGTGTAGGTGCCGCCGATCATCCATTGGGAGTCGCCATGACCACGTAAATCCGGCGCGATGATATGGTATTCGTCGCGCAAGGCGTTGGCGACCCAGTCCCAGTTTCGGCAATGGTCGCGACCGCCGTGCACCAGAAGCAAGGGCGGCGCGTCTCTGTTGCCCCAATCGGCGTAATGCAGCCGAAGACGTTGTGAATAATAGCTGTGCGATTCGGGTCCCGGCATGGCCGATGGGGTGTTCATGGTTTTTTGTTTTTCCTTATTTGATCAGAGCTGATTCCAGCAACCGGGCGACGGAGACCGCCTCCCGATCCGCGCCGTCTTTGATTTGGTGGCGGCAACTGGTGCCGTCGGCGACAATAACGGCGCTGGGATCGGCGGCGCGGATTGCGGGTAACAAATCGGCCTCCGCCATTTTCATGGAAACGTCGTAATTGTCGGCTTCGTATCCAAACGCGCCGGCCATGCCACAGCAACTGGATTGAATGGTCTCGACCTCGAGTTCCGGGATTAACGAGAGCGTCGATTCCACTGCGCCCATTACGGCGAAGGCTTTTTGGTGACAATGGCCGTGCAGCATCGCTTTTTTCTGTGGAATGGGACCGAGATCCAGTTTTAAGCGTCCGGCGTCCTTTTCCGAGGCTAAAAATTCTTCGAACAAGACGGCCCGTTCCGATAATTTATCCGCCGCGTCGCCCGGCAGCATGGATTTGATTTCGTCGCGGAACGTGAACAGGCAGGACGGCTCCAATCCAATTATGGGCATCCCCTTATCCACAAACGGCGCCAGCGCCTTGAGCGTTCGTTCGGCTTCGGCTTTGGCTTCGTCCACCAGTCCGGCGGACAGGAAAGTCCGACCACAGCATAGAGGCCGGTCGTTATCGTCGGCGACGGGCAGATGCACCTTATACCCCGCAGCGGCCAGCACATTGACGGCCGCGCGCGCGTTCTCCGGTTCGAAGTAACGGTTAAAGGTATCGACCAGAAACACGACTTCCGGCCCGTCAATTGGGCCGACGCTGGGTGTTGGGCACTGAAAGGCGTCGCGCCGCCAGACCGGCAAGCGCCGCTTGGCGCTCAATCCCAGAAGTTTCTCGCTGAGTTTCGCCAAGCCGGGAACGGTGTCGCGCAAATTCATCACGCTGCTCATCCGCGCGGCGACGGGCGCATAGCGTGGCAGGAAGGCCACCAGACGGTCGCGTAATTTCAGCCCATGGCGTTTGACGTAATGATACAGAAATTCTGTTTTCATTTTCGCCATGTCGACGCCGGTCGGGCATTCGCGCAGACAACCCTTGCAGCCAACGCACAGCTTCATGGTTTCAAACATGTCTTCCGAGGTCAGTGCATCGGGGCCCAATTGGCCCGACAGCGCGAGACGCAGCGTATTGGCCCGGCCTCGGGTCAGGTGCTTTTCTTCGCCTGTCGCGCGAAAAGACGGGCACATCACAGCAGCGTCGCGTTTGCGGCACGCCCCGTTGTTGTTGCACATCTCCACCGCGCTGGAAAAACTACCCCAGTCGGACCAGTCGAAGGCCGTGTCGAGGGTCTGCTGCTTGTATCCAGGCTTGAAGCGGAATAACGAACGGTCGTCCATCTTAGAGGGGTTAACGATCTTGCCGGGGTTGAACATGCCGTCCGGGTCAAGTGTGGTTTTTACCTCGGCGAAGGTCTCGACCATCCGCTTGCCGAACATGTCTTCGTGAAATTCGGAGCGAACCAGTCCGTCGCCATGTTCGCCGGAATGCGACCCTTTGTATTCCCGGACGATCTCAAAGGCTTCCTCCGCAATGGCGCGCATTGTCTTGGCGCCGACCTCTTCTTTTAAATTCACCACGGGGCGAACATGTAGACACCCGACCGAAGCGTGCGCGTACCAGGTGCCGGTGGTGCCGTGTTTGCCGAAAATATCGGTCAGCCGTGCGGTGTAATCCGCCAGATCCTCCAGCCGCACCGCGCAATCTTCGATGAAGGAGATCGGTTTACCATCGCCCTTCATGGACATCATGATATTGAGGCCGGATTTGCGAACCTCCCAGACATCCCTCTGGAAGGCGGGATCAATGGCTTTGACAACCCCGCCCGGAAATCCGAGATCGGCCATCATCGCGACCAGATCCTTCATGCGGCCCAGCAATTCACCCATATCCTCGCCTGAAAATTCGACAAGCAGTATGGCTTCGGGCTGGCCTTGCACGAAGCGCTCCACGGTGGGACGGAAAATAGGGATGTCGCGCGCCAGATCGATCATGGTGCGGTCGATCAGTTCGACCGCCTTCGGCCCCAATGTCACGATATGCTGGGAGGCGTCCATGCCCTCGTAAAAGGTTGGGAAATGACAGATGCCCAGAACCTTGTGGGTCGGGACCGGCGACAGGCCCAGTTCAATTTTGGTGGAAAACGCCAGCGTGCCTTCCGAGCCGACAAGCAGATGCGCCAGATTGACCGGCGTGTTGCGGCCTTCCGCGACAAGCGCGTCGATATTATATCCGCCGACGCGCCGCATCAGATCCGGGAAGCGCGCCGCGATCTCCGCGCGTTCGCGCGCGCCGATGTCCAACAGCTTTCCCGTAAGCGCGCCAAACGCCGGGTCCAACCCCGAAAGGTCGGCGGGTAATTCACCAAAGTGAAACGCCTTGCCATCCGCCATGATGGCGTCGACGGCGCGCACATTGTCGCGCATGGTGCCGTAATGAATTGATCGCGCGCCGCAGGAATTATTGCCGGTCATGCCGCCGATGGTGGCCCGGCTGGACGTGGAGACGTCAACGGGAAACCAGAGTTTATGGGGCGCCAGAAATTTGTTGAGGTCATCCAGAACAACGCCGGGCTGAACTTCGATGCGCCGCGATTCCGGATCAAATTCGACGGTTTGGTTCAGGTTTCGGCTCACATCGACGACAAGCGCCTCGCCGACCGTCTGACCGCATTGTGACGTGCCGCCGCCCCGAGGCAGAACCGGGACGCGTTCATCGGCGGCAATCCCGATGATCCGTTCGACATCGGCTTCGTTCTTGGGGATCACGACGCCAATGGGTTCGATCTGGTAATGGGAGGCGTCCGTGCTGTATCGGCCCCGCGAAAACGCATCGAACTTTACCTCGCCCTCGATCTCCCGGCCTAACCGCGCCGCGAGCGCGCTGTCGCCCGGCTTTATTGTTGCGCCAGCGATTGCGGGTGATTGCGGAGACATTTTTGACTCGGTGCGGAGGGCGGCGTTGGTGGCCATGTTCGTCACTTTCTGGCGATCGGGGGGGGGCTACTGTATTTTTTAAGCACTAAACACAAATATGCTTTTCAGGAAAGTTTGGGAAAGCCGTAAATGCATACTATTTACACTTTTCGTCGTGCGGAATGAAATATCGTGTGCTACTCGTGCGAGCAAATTACAAAATAATAGATGTTCGGTCCCCGGTTCCTGGGGCCTAATATTCGACAGGGAGAATTTCATGACATATCAGAGTGGCCGCCATTTTTTGCAAATTCCAGGTCCGACGGCTGTACCGGATCGCATTTTGCGCGCGATTGACGGGCAGACCATTGATCATCGCGGACCCGAATTCATAGACCTGACAAAAGGGCTTTTGCGCGATATCCGGGGGATCTTCCAGACGGAGAGCCGCGTCGTCATCCTGACCGGCTCCGGCACGGGCGCCTGGGAAGCCGCCTTGGTCAACACATTGTCGCCCGGTGACCAAGTGTTGATGTATGAAACCGGTCAATTTTCGACCCTGTGGCGGAAATTGGCGGAACGTTTGGGGCTGGATCCGGTCTATATCGAAAGCGATTGGCGCCACGGCATTGACGCCGCAAAGATTGAAGCGGCGCTGGTCGAAGACAAAGCGCACGCCATCAAGGCTGTCAGCGTCGTGCACAATGATACCTCGACTGGCATCACCTCCAATATAGCGAAGGTGCGCAAGGCGATTGATGCGGCGGGGCATCCGGCGCTGTTGCTTGTGGACACGATTTCCTCCCTTGGTTCCGTCGATTACCGCCATGATGAATGGGGCGTCGACGTCACCGTAGGCGGCTCTCAAAAAGGCATGATGCTGCCGCCGGGATTGAGTTTTAACGCGATCAGCGACAAGGCGCTGGCCGCCTCTCAAACCAACTCGATGCGTCGTGGGTATTGGGATTGGAACGACATGATCAAGGCGAATGAAGGCGGGTCATTCCCCTTCACGCCAGCGACCAATATGCTCTATGGGCTGCGCGAAGCCATCGATATGCTCAACGAGGAAGGGCTACAGAATGTATTCGCCCGCCATGAACGCCATGGCGAAGCGGCGCGCCGCGCGGTGAAGGCGTGGGGTCTGGAATTGCAATGCCTGAACGAAGATGAACATTCCAATACATTGACCGCGATCCGCGCGCCGGAAGGCAATAGCGCCGATGCGCTTCGAAAAATCATCCTCCAGAATTTCGACATGTCGCTGGGCGCGGGCCTTGGCAAGGTCGCCGATAAGGTGTTTCGGATTGGCCACCTTGGGGATTTCAACGATCTCAGCCTGACCGGCGCGCTTTGCGGTCTGGAAATGGGGCTGGGTCTGGCGGGCTTCCCGCATTCGCCGGGCGGCGTAACCGTGGCGATGGATTATCTGGCCGCGCGTCGCCAGTCTGACTGAACCGGGGTTGTCTGACGAAGCTGGCTGAATATGTCGGGTTGAGGACGTAAGCGAGAATTGGGCGGCGCGTCGATTGCGCCGCCTGAACGCCGCTAGTCGATAAGTCCGGCGCGGTTGGCCGTGGACAGGGCGTCCTTGCTTTGTTTGGCCATAAACGATGGCAATATGTCATAGCCAATGTTTAAAGGCGCAAACCCCATATCCGTTTTTATCTTTTTAAACGCCGGGTCTTCGCCGATGCGGGCGAACAGGGCCGAGATCGCCTTGCGGGCTGAAACGGGCGTTCCCTTTGGCACGGCGACGCCGCGGTAGGCGCCGTCGACCATATCAATGTCCAGTTCGCGAAACGTGGGGACATCGGGGAATTCAGTGTGGCGCTTTTCCATCGCGACCGCGAGAAGGCGGACTTTGTCGCCGTATTTCTTCGCCACTGTGGTATAGGCCATGGCCGCGTCTGCGCGCCCTTGCAGCAGGGCCGCGATGGACGCTGCGGTGCCTTTATAGGATCGATAGGATGTTTTGCCGCCCGTTATCCGGTCAAAGCTGATTTGCGCCAATTGGTTGGCGCTGGCGCGACCGGATCCCGAGACCTGAAGTTTCCCCGGCTGCTGCACGGCGGCGTCAATCAGGTTCTGCAAGGTTTCAAAGGGGGAATCCGCCGCGACGACGATTGCATCGGGCGTGTAATGAAAAATATGAACGACGGTGATGTCGTCTGTCTTGTACCCCGCGCCCTGTGTGGGTTGCAGAATTATATGCGGTAAATTCACGCCCACAATTGTGTAGCCATCGGTCGGCATCGTATTCAACTGGGACCAGATGAGCGCGCCGCCGCCGCCCGGTTTGTTCAACACCACTAAATCGCGCCCGGTCAATTTTTTAAAGACGGGCTGCTGAAGCCGCGCCACAATGCTCGACTCGCCGCCATCGCCAAAGGGAACGATATAGGTGACGGGTTTTTTGGGATAATCGGCGAAATTATTTTCAGCCGTGATTCCAGCAGGCGCAAAAAGAGCGTTTGCGACGATAACCGCCAGCGCGCCAAGAAGTATATGCTTCAGTTTGTATGCTGTCGTCATTCTTGCAAACAAGACCTCGACCCAGGGACGAATAAATTTAAACGCCACCGTTCAGGCTGCCAACGTTCAGGGTATAATGCCTTGTGTATTGAATCTTCGCGCTAAATTCCACAACAAATTCAATAAGTGTAAAGTATTACGCCTTCGCCTCGGCTTGCAGATCCTGGCGCCGGAGCGCTTTTCCCGGGCGCGCACCGGTTGGCCCGCCGTCCCGCCAGATGATTTCTCCGTTCACCATCACCAATGAGATACCGGCGGCGGCTTCGGTCGGGTGCTCGAAATTCGCCAGATCGGCAATGGTGTCAGCGTCAAACAGTACGATATCGGCGTAGTTCCCCGTCGCCAGAACGCCCCGCCCGGTCAACCCGAATTCTGCGGCGGGCAGGCCGCTCATACGCCGCACGGCGTCCTCCAGCGGCATTAACCCGAGGTCTCGACTGTAATGCCCTAAAACGCGGGGAAAAGTGCCCCAGAGTCGCGGGTGCGGAAATTCGTCATGGGGCAGCCCGTCGGACGCGACCATGGCGTGGGGATACGCAAGCACGCGGCGCACATCCGCCTCATCCATCATGAAATATATCGCCCCGGCAGGTTGCAGGGCCTGAGCCGCCGCCGCTTCGTCACATCCCATTTCCGCCGCGATGTCCGACAAATCCCGTCCCGCCATTTCCGGATGCGGCTTCGACCAGGTAACGATTGTGCGTTTGGAAACGCCAACGCGCTCCATTTGCAGCACGGTGGAGGAGGCGTCATAGGGATAGACATCCAGGGTGACGGGCTGCTCTTTTCGGGTTTTTTCGATCAGCGCCAGTGATTCAACTGTTTTGCCAAAATTGGGTGTGCCGGAGGATTTATGATGAGACAGGACAACCTTCACCCGGGCGGCGCGACCAATTTCGAAGGCTTCCTCCATGGCGGGCTGTAATTGTTCGCCTTCGTCGCGCAAATGAGTGGTGTAGAGCCCCTCCGCTGGACCGAGGAGTTCCGCTAATTCGATGATCTCCTTTGTTGGCGCGGCTTTCGCAGGATCGTAATACAATCCAGTGGACATGCCGATAGCGCCGGCCTCCAGGGCTTCGCTTAACTGTTCGCGCATGGCGGCGATCTCGGGCGCGGTGGCGGGCCGGTTCAGGTCGTCCATGGCGCCAACGCGCAATGTGGAATGGCCAACCAGTGCAGCGGCGTTCAATGCGGGGGGCGTTTCTTCCAGCGCATCGAAGAAATCCGCCATTTTGGGGAAGCGGTATCCATCGCCCAGCAAATCAAGCGGTGGGGGCGGCCGGTCGCCTTCAAACTGCAAGGGCGCCAAACTGATGCCACAATTGCCAACGACGACGGTTGAAACGCCCTGGCTCACCTTGAACGCCATGTCAGGTTTTGACAGCAGAGCATGATCGTCATGGGTATGCACATCAATGAAGCCCGGCGCGACGATAAGCCCGGCGGCGTCGATTTCCACGGCGCCCGTGTCACTGGACAGGTCCCCGATTGCGGCGATCCGGTCGTCGCGAACGGCGACGTCGGCGGCGCGTCGTGGCGTTCCGGCGCCGTCAATTACAGTTCCGTTGCGGAGGATCATATCATATTCGGTCATGGTGCGCCTTTAGCTGAGCGGTGAAGTCTGACGACAACTTTACGCGTCGGAAGGGATTGCGGAAAGGCATGTTGCGTGATTTGCGCGCAGGTCTCTATAGTCATCGTAGTCTTCGCATCAGAATAAGGAGAGCGCGTTGTGGAAAAATCACCGTTCCCAAAAATGACGCCGCTTGACGGCGTTCGGTTGGGCGCTGTTGCCTGCGGGATAAATTATACGGACCGCAATGATTTGTTTATGGCGGAACTGGCGCCGGGAACTGCAATCGCTGGTGTGTTTACGCGCTCTTCGACGGCCGCGGCGCCGGTGATCTGGTGCCGGGATGCGATTGGCGGCGGCAAGGTCCGCGCGATTGTGGCCAATGCGGGCAACGCCAACGCCTTCACCGGCGCTCATGGCGCAAAGACGGTGCAGGACACAGTCGCCCGCGCGGCAAAATTGTTCGATTGCCCGCGCAAACAGATTTTCGTGGCCTCCACGGGTAAAATTGGTGTGCCATTTCCGCCGGAAACTATTCCGGAAAAACTGCCAGCGCTGAAACGTGCGTTAAAGAAAGATAATTGGCGGGTCGCGGCGGAAGCGGTGATGACGACGGATACGGTTCCCAAAGGCGCCGTGCGCGTTACGGAAATCGATGGCGCGCCTGTCACTATTCAGGGGTTTGGCAAGGGCACGCAGATGATCGCCCCGAACATGGCGACGACGTTGAATTTTTTGTTCACCGACGCGAAA
>JBLHZD010000060.1:0-16045 GCA_047631095.1 Alphaproteobacteria bacterium | reverse complement strand
ATGAAATAATTTCCATTACAGCAGCGTGATGAGCAAACATCACAGCGACGTCCTCGATACGTTCCGCCAGCGTGCCTTCCTCTGCGAATAACATGCGATAGGCAGTTCTTAAATTTGAAATCTGCTCTTTTGAAAACTCACGACGTTTCAAGCCAATGATATTCAACCCTGCAAGTCTCGCCCGATCGCCGACAACAGAGCCATAGGGAATAACATTATTCTCCACGCCTGACATTCCCCCGATAATTGCATGCCGCCCTATACGGGCGAATTGGTGCACCGCAGCCAAGCCACCGATGATCGCAAAGTCGCCGACTTCAACATGCCCGGCCAAGGTCGCGTTATTGGCCAGGATCACATTGTTTCCAACGATACAATCATGCGCGACATGGGTGCCCGCCATAAACAGACAATCATCGCCAACGAGCGTCTTCATTCCGCCATCCTGGGTTCCTGGATTCATCGTGACGTATTCACGAATGCTATTCCGTCTACCGATGATTAATGCGGATTCTTCGCCTTGGTATTTTAGATCTTGTGGGCGGAGTCCGATTGACGCAAATGGAAAAATTTGTGTTTCCTCGCCCACCTTTGTTCGCCCGTCGATGACAACGTGCGAGTGTAGTTTGACCCCTGTGTCCAACTCTACTTTAGCCCCGACAACGCAATACGGACCAATGGAGACGTTGTCTCCAATTGTCGCATGGGAATCTATAATCGCCGTAGGGTGTATTTCACTCATTCACTCGTCCAGTATCATAGCGCCGAATTCCGCTTCCGCGACAACAATGTCATTTACACGCGCCTTTGACGTAAATTTCCAGACACTGCCTCGGTTTCGAGTTTTTTGGACATGGAAATAAACCGTATCACCCGGAACCACAGGTTTTCTAAACCGAGCCTTATCAATTGACATAAAGTAGACTAATTTTCCTTCTACCTCGGGGCCCAGCGTTTTTACGACCAAGACGGCTGATGTTTGGGCCATGGCCTCAATAAGTAACACACCGGGCATAACGGGTTGACCGGGAAAATGCCCTTGGAAATGCGGCTCACCGACGGTAACTGCTTTTACACCGATAGCACTTTCATTCTTCACGATCTCAACAACGCGGTCGATCATCAAAAAAGGATACCGATGCGGTATCGCCTTCATGACGCCGTTTATATCAACCTCCCCCACAGACTCATCACTCATGGTTTAACACCCTTATTTTTTGTCATACGTTCAATCGTCGCCAGCTGGCGGAAAAACTGTCTCGTAGGCGTCGCCGGCGAACCAACCAACCGTTCACCTGGCTTTACATCTCGCATGACACCCGATTGCGCGCCAATTTGTGCGCCGGCGCCAATTGTCAAATGCCCGGCAACGCCAGATTGTCCGCCAAGCGCCACAAAACTCTCCAACGTGCTACTGCCTGAAATACCCGTTTGGGCCACGATTACGCTGCCAGAACCAATACGGACATTGTGTCCAATCTGGACCAAATTATCGATCATGACGCCGTCGCCAATAATCGTATCGGGTCCGGCGCCTCTGTCGATTGTCGTATTTGCGCCGACCTCGACATCATCGCCAACAATTACGATACCCAATTGGGGTACTTTTTTATGTCCCGTCACATCCATTGCAAAGCCGAAGCCCCGTTGGCCAATTCGAACGCCGGGGTATAGATGAACTCGCGCTCCAATTTGGCAATGGCTAAGGGACGCATTTGCACCGACCCTTGTGTTCGCGCCAAGCTGTACAGCGGCGCCAATAACCGCGTTTGGCTCCAGAATACAGTTTTCTCCGATAAAGGCGCCGCGCTCAATCACGACCCCCGGGGAAATTTGGCAGCCGGTCCCAATGGTAGCGGTCTCGTGAATCACCGCACTAGGATGGATATCGGCTCTCGCCGTTATATCTGGATAAAACGCCGTCGCTACAATTGCGTAGGCTTTGTAAGGCGTGTCTGTAATGAGTAACGTCAGGTTATTCGGTGCAATTTTTGCATCCGTCTCGGACAGGATACATGCTGAGGCTTTGCAGCTCGCCAACTGCGTAACGTACTTTCGATTGTCTAGAAAAGAAATATCACCGGGTTGCGCAAGATCCAAAGGGGAAACATCAAGTATTTCTTGCTTGGGATTTGTGGCATTTGCGATTGTCGAACCCGTTATTTCCGCCAATTCCTCTAACGTAAAAGGACCCGAGCGGCTAAAAAATCTAGCATCCGGCATCTTTAGTCCCTACCGCCTTGCTGGCGCAACCTTCGTGGGTTGATTCGACGCTCCCGGATTTGACGATCCCAAAAGTGATTCTTTTTTCGTCGGTAAATGGAGATCAATAGACGGCAATTTTTTATTGAGCCTTTCGATAGCCTCTCCGGAAATAACCAAATGAGAGTCGACAAACAATATCGTTCCTTTAACGCGACCTGCGTTCATAACGATATTAATGCCCTTTTCTTTGGCCAGTTCGCTAACGATTTCCGCCAATACGACTTCGATTTCCTGCATACCTGATGCAAATGACGCATCAAGTTGCTTTTTCACTTTTTGGACATTTAGTTGTAAGCGGCGCGCTTTTTCCTGGAACTTACGCCTTCTATCTGCGAACACTTTCGGGTCTAAAAGCGTACGTTGGCGCGCCAATTCTTGGCGAGATTTTTCCAATTCCGCAGTAACAGCCTGTATATCTTTTTGATAAGTTGCGTGCTGTTGATTTATTTGCGCAATTACAGATTTTCCAGCCATCGAACTTCGGACAGTTCGAGAAAAATCGATGACCCCAATAACGGGAGCTAGAATTGATTTTTCCGTCCCCTGCGCCAAGACAAAGGGCGCGGAGATTATAAATCCAAGAAAAACGATCAATCCCAAGGTGCGTTTACGTAAGGTCACCGCCTAGAACCTTGTGCCAAAGTTAAAACGCACATTTTCAGTTACGTCAAAGTCTTCATTTAGGATAGGTAAGGAAAAATCTATTCGAATGGGACCAAAAGGTGACTTCCACCCTAACCCAGCGCCGACCGTCCAGCGAAGGGATGCCTCATCGACCACCTTGACGCTTTCAAAATCTAGTTCCGTAAGGGTGCCTGCGTCCGTAAAAATGGCGCCACTGACGCCAAACTGCTTCGGTAACCCTAATGGAAAGGTTAATTCCGCCGTAGCAACGTAACTTTGCTTTCCGCCGAGCGCGTCATCCGTCGTTAAATCCCTCGGACCAACGCCGCCCGCTTCAAATCCACGTAATTTATCGCCACCTAGAAAGAACCTGTCGGTTACTCGCACATCATCATCAATGCCGTATATATTTGCAATTTCACCACGCACCGACAACACCCAACCTTCAAAAGGAGAGTAATGAGCCTGGCCGTTCAAACGTGTTTTAAAGTAACTGACATCACCGCCCAAACCCGCGACATCATTTGAAAGCTTCAAAAGATATCCGCTTGTCGGCGAAACCCTGGAATTTCGCCGATCATAGGACAGGTCATGACCAACAATTGACGCCAGTTTCCGACCCACTTCAGCTTGCAGAAACTGAGATGCATTATTATCGATATCCGTTACCTTATCACTGCGTAGTGTATAGCGTAGACGGTGCTTAAGGTATTCACTCAGTTCATAGCCAAAGCGGAATCCACCGCCTGTGGCGACGCTCTCAAACTCGCTGATGACGCTTGATTGCGAGTGAAAAATATCAATGCCCGCCGCAATGTTCTTGCCAAGGAAGTAAGGTTCCGTAAACCCAATATCTGCGGATTGCTTTTCAGCAGCCAAGGTCAGCGATATCCGAAAATCCTGTCCGCGCCCCAGCAAATTGCGCTCCCGTAGCTTTATATCGGCCAAAGGTCCCGCGGATGACGAAAAACCAGCGCCAACGCTCAATTCGCCCGTGGATTTTTCTGTTACATCCACCTTGAGAATAGTTTTGTCCGGCGCAGATCCAGGAATATTGTTCACTTCCACGCGCGAGAAGTAATTCAAATTCTGTATCCGAGTCCGTGATCGTCTCAATTTCGTCGTACTGAAGGCGTCGCCCTCGACAACTCTAAACTCCCGCCTGACGACGGTGTCTAGCGTCCGTACATTACCATCAATATCGATACGCTCGATGAAGACACGAGAGCCTTCCCGTACTTCGAACGTTATATTGATCATTTTTTTCTTACGGTCCCGTTTCACATTGGGCCGTATATCCACAAAGGCGAACCCCTTGTCCCCAACTGAATTTGTAAGTGCGATAACAGCGCTATCAACGGACTCAGCATTATACCAATCGCCAGGTTCGATTTCGATCGCTTCTTTCAGGACCTTGGGTTCGAGTTCCTTAATTTTCGACGTGACGTTAAAGTCGTCAAATTTATATCGAACGCCTTCTTCAATGGTGAAGGTAATGAAAAAATCTTTTTGGTCCGGAGACAATTCCGCAATTGCCGACACCACACGGAAATCAGCGAAACCATTTTTCAGGTAATATCGGCGAAGAAGCTCTCTGTCGAAAGTGAGCCGGTCTGGATCATAGGTATCGTTAGACGTCAGAAACATGTACCAGCGCGTCTGCGTGGTCTGAATAACCTCACGCAACGCGCTGTCCGAAAATTCCTTGTTCCCGATAAAGCTAATGCCGCGGATACCCGTTAGCGCACCCTCACTGATCTCGAAGATCAAATCGACTCGATTTTGAGGCAATTGCACGACCTTTGGCTCAACCGTCGCGGCGAAACGACCGGTGCGGCGGTACAAATCCAAGAGACGTTTTACGTCATTCTGAACCCGGGTTCGGGTATAAACGATACGCGGCCTCAAACGGACTTCGTTTTTCAACGTATCCTGTTCGAGGCGAGAATTTCCTTCAAACGCAATTCTGTTAATGATCGGGTTTTCAACGACTCGAACAACAAGGACGTCGCCTTCCCGACTCAGCGTCACATCCGCAAACAACCCCGTCGCATAAAGGGCTTTCAGTGATTTATTTTGTCGGGTGGCGTCAAAAGGATCACCTTCTTTAAGATCCATATAGGACCGGACAGTTTCAGGCTCGACCCGTTGTGCGCCTTCGACAACAATTTCAGAGACGATAGGCTGCCCAATACGGCGCGGCGCAGCGGGTCGAGACGTTGAATCTGCACTTGGTGCGCCGACCCTCGGAGACGGCGCTAGAATAGACGGTACGCTCTGCGCAACCGCTTTTCCTGCGTCAAATACAAGAAAGGCGCCAAGCATTAGCGCCCCCGTCAAACCTATGCGGCCAAGTGAAAACAAATACTGTCCCTTTAATAAATTAGGTAACGCCGCAATATTACTTATGAATTCCAATAAGGTAAATTGATAATGTCATTGATTGTAACAAAAACCATGAGGCTTAAGACCATCGCCAGTCCAAACTTCAATGCATACTCTTGAATTTTTTCCGAGAGAGGTCGTCCTCGGATGGCCTCAAAGCAGAAAAACATCAAATGACCGCCATCAAGCATGGGCACGGGAAATAAATTTATCAGGCCCAAATTGACAGATAAAAGAGCCATAAAGGACACAAGCGATAGTATACCTGCTTTCCACACTTCACCCGACATTTGCGCTATCTTAATTGGCCCGCCCAGTTCCCCAGCATCACGCTCACCGGAAATCATTTGCCCGACGGCCTGGAGTGTTCCTGTGACCAAAGACCATGTTTCGCGGCCTGCGTACCAAACAGCGCTAAGAGGATCCCTTTTCTCAAACTTGACGCCCTGTCGCGTCACACCCAGCATGCCAATCCGATGAGTTCCGCCAGTACGGTCCTTGATTTCTCTCAATTTTGGCGTTGCGACTAACGTTATTTCAACGCCATCGCGAAGCATCACAATCGAAAGAGGCTTTTCAGGGTTCAGACGTATGATCTGCTGTACGTCTTCAAATCGCTCGATCTCGTCATTCTCAATTTTGAGAAACGTGTCACCAGGCCTAAATCCAGCGGCCGACGCGGCGCTGTCCGGTACGACTGTTCCAACTTCGGCAGGTGAGAATGGTTGACCGAGGGTCGAAAAAAGTGTCGCCAGTACAATAATGGCGAAGATGAAGTTCGCCGCTGGCCCTGCGAATACTATCAATGCGCGTTTAAAAAGCGGTTTATAGCGGAACGAGACCTTTTTTTCCGCTTCAGTTAAAAGGCGAGGAACATCACTCTCATCTTCGAAATCGCCCTCACCGAACATTTTCACATATCCGCCCAGCGGCACCGCGCTAATTTTCCAGCGCGTATCGGCTTTATCGGTCCAGCCAATGAGTTCTGGTCCAAAGCCAACTGAAAACACTTCGACTCTGACCCCCGCCCACCGGGCGACGACATAGTGCCCCATTTCGTGAATGAACACTAAGACTGTCAAAACAAGCAAAAATGGAAAAATGGTATTCCAAAGCGGTGAAATCAACTCGATCATAATTGTCGTAACCGCCTCTTAATTGCTTACCACATTTAGTATTTTTTCAGATTCGTCACGCGCTGCAGCGTCAAACGCGTTAACTTCATCCAGCGTAGACATGGCCTGTCGTGGCAAACGATTCAAGGTTTCTTCAACGATCTCGGCAATTTGCAAAAACCCTATCCGTCCCTCGAGAAAACCGGCGACGGCGATTTCATTCGCCGCATTCAGAGTTGTTGGCGCGCTGCCACCTGCTGATAACGATTCACGCGCCAGTCGAAGCGCGGGAAACCGCGCCATATCCGGCGCCTCGAAGGTCAATTTCGACAAAGCCGTCAAATCCAGTGGCGCTAGCGGCGCCTTCATTCGTTCGGGCCACGCCATAGTATACGCGATGGGCGTGCGCATATCGGGCGTGCCGAGTTGAGCAAGAACGGAGCCATCGATATACGCGACAAGGCTATGGACGACCGATTCAGGGTGCACCAAAACCTTAATTTTCTCCTCGGGCATATCGAACAGATAATGCGCCTCAATGACCTCAAGGCCTTTGTTCATCATTGTGGCGGAATCGACGGAAATTTTTGCGCCCATATCCCAATTTGGATGCGCCACGGCCTGAGCTGGCGTTACGTTTCGCATTTCCTCTGTCGTGAAAGTGCGAAACGGCCCCCCGGAAGCTGTCAAAATCAAGTGATCTACGGTGTGGCGTTGATCAAAATTGAATACCTGGAAGATCGCATTGTGTTCAGAATCAACAGGCAGCAGCACAGCGCCATTTTTACCAACAGCCTGCACCATAATATCTCCAGCGCAAACCAGACATTCTTTGTTCGCAAGCCCAACCTTTGCGCCTCGGCCAACCGCCGCCAACGTCGGCGCTAACCCCGCCGCGCCAACTATAGCAGAAATTACCAACTCGGACGGTCTAGCAGCAGCCTCGACAATGGCCTCAGCACCTGCGCCAACGTCTATTCCCAACCCGCTGAGCGCATTCTTAACTGTCGCATACAAGGTTGCGTCGCCGATCACCACGAACCGCGGCTGCAACTTGATCGCTTGCTCAATAAGCAAGTCGGCGTTCCGCCAGGCCGTTAGCGCCTCGACAGTGAAGTCTTCAGGATTTCTTTCAATGAGATCGATCGTACTGCATCCGACTGATCCCGTAGAACCGAGGATTGTCACAGATCGAGGCGATTTCGTCGCAGTCTGCGCCGTTAAAGCCATGAGGTCGAACTCCCGTTTTGAACCCAAAGTATAAAACCTGCAGCGGGAAAAACCGTCAAGAACCCGTCAAAGCGGTCAAGTAATCCACCATGCCCTGGAATAATTGTTCCTGAATCCTTCGCGCCGTAGCGTCGCTTAAGCGCCGATTCCACTAAATCGCCAATCTGCGCTAACAATCCCAGAAGACTACCAGCCAGCGCGGACAAGATTACAGGTCCCAATTCAAAAAACACGGACGCGATCACGCCAACGCCACCAGCGCAAATAGCGCCGCCAAACAAACCTGACCATGTTTTTCCAGGGCTGATTCTCGGCGCCATTTTGGGGCCGCCAACGGTGCGCCCCACTGCATACGCGCCAATGTCCATTGCAACGACAATACTCAAGAGCAAAATAACGATGTCGAAACCATTTTCGTCCCCATTTCGGATCCAGACCATCGATGCCCCGCCGCACGCGACATAAGGTAGGCTAATGGCGGTCAAAACCGAATCTTCAATATTTTCGAATTTGCTCAAACCCCACAAAGTGACCGCGCCAATGAGAATGATGACGGCCGTAGACCCGACCCAGCCAAATTGTCCAAATTGTAATGAAAGAACCGCGGCGACGGCGAACGCCGCGGCTACCCAGGAAACGTAAGACCTGGCGCCCAATCGGCTCATTCGTGTCCATTCGACGCACATTCCCCCTGTTACCAGAGCAATAACGAGGGCGAAGGGCATTCCCCCTATCCATACAAGGCCAACCGCCGCTGGTAATAAGATCGCGCCAGATAAGACGCGCAAGGACAGGTTGCTTTGACTAGGAGTTTTCAACGGCCCGGCCAAATCGTCGTTCGCGAGATTTGAAAACTTGTATCGCCGATTTGAGGTTTTCTTCACCGAAATCCGGCCACAAACAATCATCAAAAACCAATTCCGTATAGGCGAGCTGCCAAAGCAAAAAATTGCTAATGCGTTGTTCCCCGCTGGTGCGGATGAGTAAATCCGGATCGGGTACACCCGCAGTCAACAAATTGCTCGATACAAATGATTCGTCAATTTCATCCGGTTGCAGTGATCCAGCAGCGGCAGCCTGCGCAATGGCGCGCACCGTTGCGGTAATTTCCTGTCGCGCGCCATAACTAAGCGCCAAGATAAGTGTGAGTTTTTCGTTTGATTTCGTCTGGTCTTCAGCGAATTCAATTAATTTGACAGTATCCGCACTAAACTTTGTACGGTCCCCGATCACACGTATTTTAACGCCCTTTGAATGCAAGTCAGCCGTTTCAGACTGCAGGTAAAACCGCAAAAGGCGCATTAATTCGCCAACTTCCTTTTCTGACCGATTCCAGTTCTCCGAAGAAAACCCGAACAATGTCAGATAAGAAACGCCGAGGTCGCCGGCGGCTTGAATTGTTCGACGCACCGCTTCCGCACCCTTACGGTGCCCTAAAATACGGGGCAAACCGCGCGCCTTCGCCCACCTGCCGTTACCATCCATAATAATCGCGATATGGGCCGGTCCCGTTGCTGAATCGTCTTCGGGTACGTCTCCCATATCGTCACACCTGCAGAATTTCGCTTTCTTTCGTCTGAAGCGAAGTGTCAATAATCTTAACGTGCTTGTCCGTCAGTTGCTGAATTTCATCCGAATACAAATGTTGGTCGTCCTGCGAAAGATCACCATCTTTTTCGGACTTTTTCAGGTGATCCATTCCGTCTCGGCGAACATTTCGAACCGCGACCCGGGCCTGTTCCGCATATTTTCCAGCAATTTTCGCTAATTCGACCCGTCGTTCCTCACTCAAATCAGGAATAGGCACGCGTATCAGATTACCTTCCGTCTGAGGGTTCAATCCGAGATTTGAATCTCGAATAGCTTTTTCAACACTCTTAACCAGCCCCTGATCCCAGACCTGAACCGTCAGCATTCGAGCTTCCGGAACACTAATGTTTCCGACTTGGTTCATCGGCATTTGCGCGCCATAAGCGTCAATTGTAATTGGCTCAAGCAAGCTTGCGGATGCTCGACCGGCCCGCAGCCCACCAAATTCACGGCTCAGCGCGTCGATAGCCCCGCCCATTCGACGTTCAATATCATCCAAATCTACATCGGCCATCACCAACTCCCCACTTTAAAAAGGCGACTAATTCACGCATCGGTGATTATCGTGAATGTGCCCTTCCCTTTTATCACATCGGTCAAGCTGCCTGCACGATGTATTGAAAACACGAGGATTGGAATTTCGTTTTCCCGCGCCAGAGAAATGGCGGCAGCGTCCATCACGCGAAGGTCACGCGCCAGCACCTCTAAATATCCAAGTTTATCAAAGCGAGTGGCGTCAGGATTATCAACGGGATCCATATCATAAACCCCATCCACTTGGGTCGCTTTCAAAAGCGCTTCGCAATCCATCTCAGACGCCCGCAAGGCGGCGGCTGTATCAGTGGTGAAAAACGGATTGCCCGTCCCTGCAGCGAAAATGACAATGCGTCCCTTTTTCAAATGCCGGATGGCGCGTCGTCGAATGTAGGGCTCAGAAACCGATTGCATGGGAATGGCTGACATTACGCGGGTCGCCAACCCTCTGTTTTCGATGGCGCTTTGCATAGCGAGCGCGTTAATTACAGTCGCCAGCATGCCCATATAATCAGCGTTTGCACGCTCCATCCCTTCCGCAGCGCCCGCGACCCCGCGAAAAATATTGCCGCCGCCAATAACCACGCACACTTCAACGCCGAGGTCATTGACCGCCACAATTTCTTCGGCAATCCGGTTGACTACATCAGGGTCGAGACCGTATTCACGCTCTCCCATAAGCGCTTCACCGGACAACTTTAACAACACGCGCCTGTAACGAGGGCTATCTTGATCCGGCATACTATATCTCGCTTATTACTTAGGCCCTTATGATTTTAACCCGCGAGTGTCGCCGCAACCTCATCAGCCAGATTGTCGACAACTTTCTCAATGCCCTCACCAAGGGCAACGCGAATAAATCCAATGACCGTAATTGGCGCGCCCGCATCTTTTGCAGCGTTTTCTACAACTTCGGAAATCCTAGTCTCATTATCAATAACAAAGACTTGGTCCAACAGTACGGTTTCTTCGTAGAACTTCCGCAGCCTACCTTCGACCATTTTTTCAATGATGTTCTCCGGCCGTCCCGTCGCGCGAGCTTGCTCCGCCAGAACATCGCGTTCGCGTTCCAGATCTTCCGCAGAAACTTCGTCGCGGGACACCCATTGCGGCAACGCAGCAGCGACATGCATCGCCAATTGCTTACCGAGCGGCTCCAGGACCGCTTTGTCCCCGTCAGATTCCAGTGCAACGAGAACGCCAATTTTGCCAAGACCCGGCGCTAAAGCGTTGTGCACATAAGGTACGACGACACCGTTATCAACAGATAACGCGGCGCTTCGACGCACCGACATGTGTTCGCCAATTGTCGCAATTTTATCGGTTAGCTCGTCAGTTACCGTACGACCGGTTTCGGGATAAGACGCCTTCATGACGGCGTCGATATCACCTTTTTTCGCCAGCGCGATATCCGCCACGGCCCTTGCAAAGGCCTGAAAATTTTCATTTCTGGCGACGAAATCGGTCTCGGAATTCACTTCGACAACAGCGCCATCACCATCCTTGGCGACAACGGCGACCAAACCTTCGGCGGCGACGCGACCCGCCTTCTTGGCAGCCTGTGACAGGCCTTTTTTTCGAAGCCAATCTACCGACGCTTCGATATCGCCATCGGATTCCTTGAGCGCATTTTTGCAATCCATCATGCCAGCGCCAGTTTTAACCCGCAGCTCCTTCACAAGAGCGGCTGTAATTTGGGCCATCTTAAACCTCTACATTAAGAGTTTCGATTATCTATCCGATAGATCGAAAATTAAACTTACGCTTTTTCCTCAACGGCAACTTCTGGAGCCGCAGGCGCCGTAACTTCCGGAGTGGCTTCAGGGGCCGCTTCCACGCTCGCTGGCGCGGCGGTTTCGGCCTCGCTCACGGCCGCTTCGGTGGGAATTTCGGCCGCCAGTTCAATTGCCTCACCGGCATCAGCGCCGCTAGACATCAATTCCGCCTGCAGACCATCCAGAACCGCGCCAGCCACGAGATCGCAATAAAGGTTTACCGCGCGCATCGCATCGTCATTGCCAGGAACAGGGTAATCAATACCAACGGGGTCAGAGTTACTATCCACAATCGCCATGACCGGAATACCAAGCTTCTTCGCTTCTGCAATTGCGATGGATTCTTTGTTCGTATCAACGACGAACAAAATATCCGGCACACTGCCCAAATCCTTGATGCCACCGAGCGAACGCTCAAGCTTATCGCGCTCGCGCGTCAGTTGGAGCAATTCCTTTTTGGTGAAGCCCGCATTGTCTTCCGCCAAACGCTCATCAACAGTTTTCAAACGTCTGATTGAATTTGAAATGGTCTTCCAGTTGGTCAGCATTCCACCCAACCAACGGTGATTAACATAATACTGCCCACAGCGCTGCGCAGACGCGGAGACGACTTCGGAGGCTTGACGTTTTGTTCCGACGAACAAAACCCGACCGCCCCCGGCGGCGATTTCCCGAACAGCTTCCAATCCACGATGCAACATCGGAACGGTTTGTTCGAGATCGATAATATGAACACCATTGCGCGTGCCAAAAATATAGGAACGCATAAGCGGATTCCAGCGACGTGTGGTGTGGCCGAAATGGACGCCTGCTTCCAGGAGCTGGCGCATGGTGAATGTTGGCATGGTCATGCAAAATTTCCTTTACCGGTTAAACCTCCGCAAGCCACAGTCATTAAAGACACCGGAGCGGCCGACACTGTCATGCGCCAGACGCAAGCTTGCGTGTGAAGTTGAAGTAGCGGCGGTATACGCCCATTGCATGAACGGCGCAAGCGTATTGGGCGCCTAACCCACGTAAAAAGGCCTATAAATCCTGCACTTCCACGATACCAGGAATCGCCTTTATCGCCGAACGCACGGCGCCTGAAATTGCGTATCCGCGCTGCAAATCCATTTCAATTTCCTGATCAGGCGCCTCAATCACGATTTGCACCCGGCCGCGGCCTTTTTCGCCATGTTCGCTAAAGACTTTCGCCAGACTGTTGAGCGGCCTTTCATCTCGTACAAACACGCGAAGACCCGAGGCAGCTTTCGCCGCAGCGTCCTCCAATGGTTGGATGTCCTGCGCCGTTACCCGAAAGCCGTCGTTCCACCGCTGTACATCGGCGCTCACCAATAACGGCGCGCCGGATTCGATCAATTCACGACCAAGCGCCAGCACTTCGGAAAATACTGTTATTTCATAAGCGCCGCTCGCATCGGACAATTGCACAAACGCCATTTTGCTGCCCCGAGACGAAGTGGTAAATCGACGGGACGTCACGATGCCCGCCAACTTAATACGGCCATCCCTCACACGTCCGGATTCTACCAAGGCCCATTCGACAATTCCCATTTTTTTGCAGGTTTGCGCATAGGATTTCAATGGATGCGACGACAGATAAAAACCGATTGCTTCAAATTCCTGTTGCAATATTTCTTGCGCTGGCCAGGCTTCACAGGCTCGAAGCACCGGCAACGGAATGCTGACGGAATCGCCGCCAAACAAGCTCGCCTGATTACTGGTCCGTTCCGTCTGCGCTGTAACGGCGAATTTCATAAGTAACTCAACGGCGTCGAAGACTTGTCTTCTATTATCGTTAATCCCATCGAAGGCCCCGGAACGAGCGAGGTTTTCGACCTGACGTTTGTTCATAACGCCAGAATTCATCCGACCGGAAAAATCAAATAATGACTCAAAGGGACCGTTTTCCATTCGTTCCTGAACCACGATGTCCATCGCCGCCTCGCCGACATTTTTTAGCGCGGATAGGGCGTATCGAACGCCATAGGTTTCCTCGGAGATTTTTTCCACCGAAAAATTTACGTTCGAATGATTGATGTCTGGCGGTAACAGTTTGATCCCTGTTCGTTCCAATTCAATTTTGAAGCCATTTAGCTTATCGATATTGCCTTTATCCTCGCTCATGGACGCCGCCAGGAATTCGACGGAATAATTCGCCTTCAAATAGGCTGTCTGATATGCAATCAGCGCATAGGCGGCGGCGTGGGATTTATTGAACCCGTATCCCGCAAACTTCGCCACTTGATCAAAAACCCGGCCCGCCAAGGACCGATCAACCTTTTGATCGACAGCCCCATCGACAAAATTTTCCCGCTGGGCGTCCATTTCCGATTTGATCTTCTTACCCATAGCGCGCCGTAGTAAATCAGCGCCGCCAAGACTATATCCAGACAAAGTCTGCGCGATCTGCATGACTTGTTCCTGATAGATCATAATCCCGTAGGTTTCTTTCAGGATCCCTTCAAGAGACGGATGCATATAGTCCGGCTTCTCTTCACCGTGTTTACGCTTGATATAACTGGGAATGTTATCCATTGGCCCAGGACGATAGAGCGCGACAACAGCGATAATATCTTCAAAGCGATCCGGGCGCAGTTTCTTCAAAACATCCCGCATTCCGGAACTTTCCAGCTGAAAAACGCCGGTCGTATCCGCCTGGCACATCATCTTGAAAGTCTTGGCGTCATCTAACGGTATATGTTCCAGGTCAATCTCAATGCCGCGTTGCCGAAGTAAGGCCAAAGCGCCGGTTAAGACTGTTAGCGTTTTCAGGCCCAGAAAATCGAATTTAACCAATCCCGCCATTTCAACATACTTCATGTTGAACTGGGTTACCGGCATGACCGACCGGGAATCCTTGTATAGCGGTACTAATTCTTCGAGCGGGCGATCGCCGATAACGACGCCGGCGGCGTGCGTGGACGCATGGCGATACAAGCCCTCAAGTTTAAGCGCCACATTCAACAATTTACCGACGATGGGTTCTTCGTCCCTCATTTGGCGAAGTATTGGCTCTTCATTAATCGCCTGTCGAAGACTTACTGGATTCGCTGGATTATTGGGCACCAGTTTACAAATTCGGTCCACTTGTCCATACGGCATCTCGAGCACCCGGCCGACATCTCGCAAGGCCGCCCGCGCTTCCAGTTTTCCGAAGGTAATAATTTGCGCAACCCGGTCAGCGCCGTATTCGGACTGAACATAGTGAATGACCTCGTCGCGCCGGTCCTTGCAGAAATCGATGTCGAAATCAGGCATCGACACCCGTTCCGGGTTTAGAAAACGTTCAAAAAGCAATCCCCACCGAAGCGGGTCCAGATCCGTAATCGTCAGCGCCCACGCCACCACAGATCCCGCACCGGACCCACGGCCGGGGCCCACCGGAATATCGCGGGATTTAGCCCATTGGATAAAGTCGGCGACGATCAAAAAGTATCCCGGGAAGCCCATGCTCTCAATGACTTCCAGTTCATACGCCAGTCGATCAAAGTACGGCGTTTCAAGTGCAGAGCGCTCCGTATCATTTGCGGTTTGTGGGACCACCTGGGCGCTGAGTCGTAATTTCAGCCCATCAATCGCCATTTGCCGAAGCGTCTCAATTTCATTCCGCCCCTGCAGTTTTGGATATGTTGGCAGAATCGGAGCATGGATTTCGCTCATAAAGGCGCATCGCCGCGCAATAACGGCCGTATTTTGAATCGCTTCCGGTAAATCTGCGAACAAGGCCTCCATTTCCGCCCCGGATTTAAACCGGTGTTCCGCCGTTACGCGGCGGCGTTCTTCGCGGGATATTGTTGCGCCATCTGCGACGCATAACAGAACGTCATGGGCCTCCTGCATTTCACGGTCCGCAAAATACACGTCATTTGTCGCGACCAACGGTATATTCTTCGCATACGCGAAGTCGATTAGATCCGACTCAATTTGATCCGCTTCCGGAATGCCATGGCGCATTAATTCGATGTAAAACCGGTCTCCGAAGATTGACGCAAGCTGGTCCAGCGACGCTTCTGCGAATTCGCGCTGCCCATGCCTCAGCATCCGGTCAACCGGCCCTTGAAAGCCGCCGCTTAACGCAATCAGGCCTTCATGCTTGGCTTCCAGGTCCGCCATCGAAATTTGCGGAGCGTCTTCACCCGCTGAATCCAGAAAGGATTTACTGACCAAAGACAATAAATTCAGATATCCGGCCTTTGATTGCGCCAACAAAACGATTGCATCGCCCGCCTGAACGCCGTTTGTCTCCCCGAAATCCCGGCGGAGCGCAATCTGACACCCGATTATCGGCTGCACGCCTGCTGACCTGGCCGCCAGGGAAAATTCCAACGCCCCAAACAGGTTACCCGTGTTCGTCGTTGCGATAGCGGGCATTTCGTTGGCCACGCACAATTTCACCAAATCAGGAATCTTGATCGCCCCTTCCGACAAGGAAAAGGCGTCATGAACATGCAGATGCACAAATTTTAAAATACCCATACGTACACCCTACACAGGCCTCGACAGCACGCTAGAAGAACAAAA
>JBLHZD010000059.1:0-16144 GCA_047631095.1 Alphaproteobacteria bacterium | reverse complement strand
GGCAAAGTACGCTCAGCAGCGTCAAGGCAGACACCCACGCTGGATAGGGCGAATTTGGTTCAACGGATAAGTCCGCCGCCGACCCAGCCGACTCAACAGGGTCAGCGGCGGTCGTTTCGGCTGTTTCGGCTGTTTTAACTGTTTCTGTGACCCCTTCGGCGGGAAAGGCGCTGAATCGTTGGTAGAGCTTCACCGCGATGATGGCGACGGTGGTGGAGCAGATCGTGGCGAACAGGGTTGTTGGCAAGATACCCGCCGGGTCTATGGAGCCCGCCGACGCTCGTAACGCAATGACGCCTGTGGGTAATAACGTGACCGAGGAGGTGTTAATGGCCAGAAACATGGCCATGGCGTTGGTGGCGGTGCCTTTTTGCGGGTTGAGCGAATCCAGTTCCTGCATGGCGCGGATGCCAAACGGCGTCGCGGCGTTACCCAGTCCCAAAATGTTGGCGGAAATATTAAGCACCATGGCGCCCATCGCCGGGTGTTCCGGGGGCACTTCGGGGAACAGTCGCGTCATCAAAGGGCGCACCACGCGCGCGATGATGATCAACAGGCCGCCCGCCTCGGCGATTTTCATAAAGCCAAGGAAAAGCGCCATAACGCCCACCAAACCCAACGCCAGCGTGACCGAGCCCTTTGCGGCGTCGATCATGGCGTTTGACAGGGCTTGCATGGGCGCTGTTTGCGCGATCGTCAGCGCGGGATCGGGCGCCCAGGTGAATTGGCGATAGCCTGCGACGCAAAAGGCGATCAGGATTGCGGCGAAAAATATTCCGTTCATATCTTTCCTATACCTGATTCGCCGCCCCGCACATCTGAAAAGAAATTTGACCTTCCGAGGCGCGAATGTCAGAAACGCAGGGCCTCTGATGAGGCGCGTGTGGCGTATTCTTTAGGTATTTCGAGAGGTTTAACCATGGCTGGTCCCCTAGACGGCATTAAAGTTTTTGATTTAACGCGTATTTTGGCGGGCCCATCCTGCACGCAAATTTTGGGCGATCTAGGCGCGGAGGTCATCAAGATCGAACGCCCGGACGTCGGAGACGACACCCGAAACTTCGCGCCGCCTTATTTGCCCAACGATAAAGGCGAAGACACCGCCGAGAGCGCCTATTTCGCGGGCACAAACCGCAACAAGCAATCCGTCACGTTGAATTTGAGCGATCCGGAAGGTCAGGATCTGGCGCGTAAATTACTCGCCGACGCCGATATTCTGGTGGAGAACTTCAAGACAGGCACGCTTGAAAAATACGGTTTGGGCTTTGAGCAACTTAAAAAAGAGTTTCCCAACCTGATCTATTGCTCGATCACGGGTTTCGGCCATACCGGACCCTACGCGCCGCGACCCGGCTATGATGCGCTGGTGCAGGCGATGGGCGGCGTCATGAGCCTGACGGGCGAACCCGAGGGCCAACCGATGAAAATTGGCGTCTCTATCGCGGATTTGATGTCCGGAATGTACGCCTGCGTCTCAATTTTGGCGGCGGTCAATCATCAGCGCAATACGGGGCAGGGGCAGCATATCGATATCAGTATGCTCGACACCCATGTCGCATGGCTCGCCAATCAGGGAATGAATTACCTGGCGACAGGCGAGAATCCGAAGCGATTGGGCAACAACCATCCCAATATCGTGCCCTATCAGGTAATGCCGTCCGCGGATGGCTATTTTGTGCTCTCGGTCGGCAATGACCCGACATTCGAGCGTTTTTGCGAGGCGGCCGGATGCCAGCAGTTGCTGGAGGATGACCGCTTTAACAAAGCGGTGGAGCGGGTGCGAAACCGTGACCATGTGACGGAAACCCTGAATGAAATTACGCGCCAGCATCCTTCCGCCTGGTGGTTAACGGAATTGGAGAAAGCGAAAATCGGCTGCGGACCCATTAATACGCTGGAACAGGTGTTTGATGACCCGCAGGTCAAATTTCGTGAAATGGTGATCGAAATGGATCACCCCGCCACCGGCGACAGGAAGGCCAAAATGATCGCCAGCCCCATCAAAATGTCGGAGACGCCAGTGAGCTATCGCCTTGCGCCGCCGCTGCTGGGACAACACACGGAGCAGGTTTTGGAGGAGAAATTAGGGCTGTCTTCCGAAGAGGCGGCGAAGTTGCGCGAAAAAGGCGTTATTTAGCACCGTTGTACTGGCGCCTGACCCGTTGACAGGGCCGGGCGCCGCCCTTATGTTCCGCGCGAATTCAATTTCCGGTCAGACCGGTCAAGATACGGATTAAAGACAATGAAAGTAGTTCACTCCATCAAGTCGATGAAAAATCGACACAAAGATTGCGTTGTTGTACGTCGTAAAGGTCGTATTTACGTCATCAACAAGAAAAACCCGCGTTTTAAAGCTCGCCAGGGCTGATTGCGCGCTGGCGACCCTTGGTCGTCAGTCGGGGTTACCTCGTTGTTTCCAAAAAGCCGCTTTTGCGGCTTTTTGTGTGTGCGCGTGTAGATTCAAATCTTAAATTTTGCGGCGGCACGCCTTAATTTTGCGGCGGCGCGTGATGAATATGCTAACAATTCGGTGACCGTAATTTAATACCCGCGGAGCCTGTCCTATGGAAATGCCCGAGCCGAACCAGGATGTCATTGCGCGGCGCGTCGAAATTGCGGCGGGTTTGCGGGAGATCGTGCCGGGCGAGGGCGTCATCGTCGATGAAGAAGAGCTTCGGCCCTATGAATCCGATGGCTTGACCGCGTATCGACAATTGCCGCTGATCGTGGTGCTGCCGGAAACCACGGAGCAGGTCGCAGACGTCTTGCGCTATTGCCATGAGGCGGGGGTTAAAGTGGTCCCGCGCGGCGCGGGTACGTCCCTGTCTGGCGGCGCCTTGCCACTGGCGGATGGCATTATCCTCGGTCTGGGGAAATTCAAAAAAATTCTGGATATTGATTACGACAACCGATGCGTCGTCGTGCAGCCCGGCGTAACCAATCTGGGCGTCACTGACGCCGTGCGCGCGGATGGATTTTATTACGCACCGGACCCGTCAAGCCAGATCGCCTGCACGATTGGCGGCAACATCGCGGAGAATTCCGGCGGCGTGCACAGTCTTAAATACGGGCTGACCACGAACAACGTGCTTGGCCTTGAATTGGTGATGATGGATGGCGAGATGATCCGCATCGGCGGAAAGCATCTGGACGCGGAAGGTTATGATTTACTGGGCCTGCTGACCGGATCGGAAGGCCTGTTGGGGGTTATCACTGAAGTCACCGTTCGCATTCTGCGTACACCGGAAACCGCGCGCGCTGTCTTGATTGGGTTTCCGTCGAACGAGACGGCGGGCGCCTGCGTCGCGGGGGTGATTGGCGCGGGGATCATTCCCGGCGGCATGGAAATGATGGATCGTCCGGCGATCAAGGCGGCGGAGGCCTTTGTGCAGGCGGGATACCCGCTGGACGTCGAGGCTCTGTTGATTGTCGAACTGGATGGGCCGGAAAGCGAAGTTGATTATCTGATTGGCGAGGTTGAACGGATCGCTCGTGATAACGAGGCTGTATCGATTCGTATCTCCGAAAACGAAGACGAACGCGCGACGTTCTGGGCCGGGCGGAAAGCGGCCTTTCCCGCCATCGGGCGGTTGTCGCCGGATTATTATTGTATGGACGGCACGATCCCGCGCGGACGTTTGCCCGAAGTTTTGACTCGCATGGCGAAACTTTCGACAAAATATGGGCTGCGGGTGGCCAACGTCTTTCATGCGGGGGATGGTAATTTGCACCCGCTGATTTTGTACGACGCCAATATCCCCGGCGAACTGGACAATGCCGAGGCGTTCGGCTCCGATATTCTGCGGTTATGCGTTGAGGTCGGTGGTGTGTTGACGGGCGAACATGGGGTCGGCGTTGAGAAGCGCGACCTGATGGGCGCCATGTTCACTGAGGACGACCTCAAGCAGCAACAACGGGTCAAATGCGCCTTTGATCCTGACGCCTTGCTGAACCCCGGTAAGGTCTTTCCGAAATTGCACCGGTGCGCCGAACTGGGTCGTGTCCATATCCATCGTGGAAAGACCCGGTTTCCGGATCTTCCGCGGTTTTGAGGGGCGGGCGTACACGATGACGACTATTCTCAAACCCAAAAACGCTGAACAGGTTCTCGAAGCGGTGGCGTGGGCGGCGGCGGGGGAAACGCCGCTTGAAATCGTTGGCGCCGGTTCGAAACGCACCATCGGCCGACCGGTGAACGCATCGCACACGCTCGATATGTCGGCCTTGGCCGAGGTGACGCTGTATGAGGCCGATGAACTCGTCTTGTCCGCTGGACCCGGCGCGCTTTTGGTGGAAATTCAGGCGATTCTGGCGGCGCAACATCAGGAATTGGCGTTTGAGCCCCCGGATTATGGGCTGCTTCTCGGCGGGGCGGCGGGCGCTGGTACGCTTGGCGGATTGGTGTCGTCCAATTTCGCCGGACCTCGCCGGTTGAAAGCGGGCGCTGCGCGAGATCATTTCTTGGGGTTCGAGGCGGTCAGCGGTCGCGGCGAAATGTTTAAATCCGGCGGCCGGGTCGTCAAGAATGTCACGGGATACGATTTGTCCAAGGTGATGGCTGGCGCCTGGGGCACGCTGGGCGTCCTGACATCGGTCACGCTCAAGGTTTTGCCAATGGCGGCGAAAACCCGAACCGTTTTGGTTTTTGGATGCGACGCAGAAGCGGGCGTGGCGGCGATGACCCATGCGATGCGATCCCCCTACGAAGTTTCCGCCGCCGCATGGGCGCCGCAAAACCTGACAGCGTTATCATCGGTGGGCTATGTGCGCGACGCAAAAGCGTCTGTTACGGCCATCCGTGTGGAAGGACCAGGGCCCTCGGTGGAGTATCGTTGCCAGATGCTGCGCGAACAATTGGGGAAATATGGCGCGTGCGAAGAATTACATGGCCATAATTCCGGCGCGTTCTGGCGGGAAATCCGCGATGTTTCGCCCTTCGCCCAGCCTGGAGACGAGCGGATCATCTGGAAAATTTCGGTTCCGCCGCAAAACGGCGCGCCTGTTGCGACGGCATTGTGCAAAACCCTGAACGCGGAAGCCTATCTGGATTGGGCGGGGGGCTTGATCTGGCTGGCGGTTCCGGCGCAAGGCGTTGTGGATGGTGGGCATGAGGTGGTGCGCGTCGCCATTGCAACATGCGGCGGCCACGCGACGATTATTCGCGCTGGCGCCGATATCCGGGCGCGCATACCGGTTTTCCAACCACAGGCGCCGGGGCTTATGGCGCTCTCCAAACGTTTGAAAGACAGTTTTGACCCGCTCGGCGTCTTGAACGCTGGACGGATGACGGCGGGGATTTGACGTGCAAACCAACTTTTCCATTGCGCAATTGGCCGATCCCGATATCGCGAACGCCAATGAAATCCTGCGCGCCTGTGTGCATTGCGGCTTTTGCACCGCGACGTGCCCGACCTATGTGTTGCTCGGTGACGAGCTGGATAGCCCGCGCGGCCGCATATACCTGATCAAGGATATGCTGGAAAAAGGCGCCAAACCGTCGGCAAACACCGTCAAGCATGTGGATCGCTGTTTATCCTGCCTGTCCTGTATGACGACATGCCCGTCCGGCGTTAACTATATGCATCTGGTTGATCTCGGGCGAAAATATATCGAGGAAACCTTCACGCGACCAAGATGGGACCGCTGGTTACGCACCATACTCGCCACTGTATTAAGCCGCCCTCGGCTGTTTCGAATGTCATTGCTGGCCGCCTGGTTCGCACGGCCTTGCGCCGCTTTGACGCCAGGACGGCTCGGCGCGTTGTTACGAATGGCGCCCGTATCCGTTCCCTCTCCATCCGCGATGGATCGGGAAACGGTGTTTCCCGCCACGGGGCCGAGAAAGGGCCGAGTCGCGCTTCTTTGGGGATGTGCGCAACAGGTCTTGAGTCCGCAAATTAATGAAGCCACGGTGCGGTTATTGACCCGCCATGGGGTGGAAGTCGTGAACCCTGAAAGCGCTGGATGTTGTGGCGCGTTGGCGCATCATTTGGGCAAGACGAGCGACAGTCATATTCAGGCGGCGGCGAATATTCGCGCCTGGGTTCGTGAAATCGACGGTGAAGGGCTGGACGCGATCCTGATTAACGCGTCAGGCTGCGGTACAACGGTAAAGGATTACGGGTTCATGTTCCGGGAAGACGCCGCGCGCGCAAAAGACGCGGCGCGGGTGTCCGCCAAAGCAATGGATATCAGTGAATACCTTGAGACGCTCGATCTTCCCTTGCATGGCGCCACACAAGATATCAGCGTGGCCTATCATGCCGCGTGTTCGCTCCAGCATGGTCAGAAAATCACGACTGCGCCAAAAGGTTTGTTGAAACGCGCCGGATTCGACGTGCGTGACGTTGCGGAAGGTCATTTATGCTGCGGGTCTGCGGGGACCTATAATTTGTTGCAGCCTGAACTGGCGACCCGTTTGCGGGACCGCAAAGTAGAAAATATCGACAAAACCGGCGCTGATGTTGTCGCCGCAGGTAACATCGGGTGCATCATGCAAAGTGCCTCAGGCGTGGGGAAGCCTGTCTTGCATACGGTTGAATTACTTGATTGGGCCACGGGCGGCCCCCTCCCGAAAGCGTTGTCAAAGGACCGTTGAGACGCTTAAAGCGCGTCGAGCCCCTTAATAACGCGCCGGATTATACTGACGGCCTCCTTGGAGACGTTGTTCCGCCACTGTGGCGATTCCGGATAAAATAGCTGTTTATAGCGTTCCCGGCGGTCGGCGGTGGTCTTGGGTGGTTCAATCGCCAGCAACAATTGTGTTGAATAAACGCCGAATTCAACCACCATCGACGTCAGGTCCAGGGCGCTTAACCGGCCCGCTAAATTTAACAGCAGCACGTCCGCCGTTGCAGGACCATCGGGTTGGGTGAGGGCGTCTGCGCCAAACCATTCGCCAACGCGCGTATCGCCAACCGATCCGCTTTCGTGGCACGAAAAGATTGCCACCTCGCCAAATGGCGAAAGGTCGGTGTGAAATTCAATAAGGGCCGCGTATTTGGCCTTCATGACGATGATTTCAGCGATTGGATCGAGAATTTTTTCGACCCAGATATTTGTGGAATCGGGTTTGTTTGACGGATCTTCTTCATTTTGGCTGGTATTGGCGTATTCGGTGAAGCGTCGCTCCGCCGCCGCCAGCACTTTATCGGTCCAACCTCGGGTTTGCGCGGGCGCTGGAATTGCGTCGTTTAGCTGGGCGCTCAGAACCGTCAGTTGGCCGGGATTTACCCCGTGAACCAGCACAACGGCGACATCGCGCAGTAAATCGCGTTGCCGGGCCTCGGCGATCCATCCGACCAGAATACCAGACCCGCAATAGCCTTCTTCACCATTAAAGCCACAACATAAAATCAATACTCGCTCCGCATCTGGCGACCCCAGGCGCGCGACGTCAATCCACCAACTCTCATCAAGTGACGGTAGCGCCCCGGCGCCGCCAGGGGTGGTTGCGGGGCAGCGAAACGCGGTCGTGGGAATGTTCGCCGCGGCGCAGGCGTTGAGAAATTTCGCCCGCGCGTCGAGCGAGCTTTTCGAGAAATGTTTGCTTAAAGGCATTGTTGGAACAATATCTGCTCGCCGCGATAGGCGCCAATATTTTGCGGGTAGATATCACGGCATTGTTTGTCGGCTATGCTTGCCGCGTCAATCCGGTGCGCGCATACTTTCCCTTATGCAAAACCGAATTGCGGCCTTTTTTGTTGGTGTCGTGCTGCTGCTGAGTTCCAGCGTCGGAATGGCTCAGGACGATCAACGACTCGATTTTTTATTCAAGGAATTGAAGACGACGTCCGACGCCCGCAAAGCGTTCATAATACAGTCCCAGATCTGGAACCTTTGGATGTTTTCCGAAGCGGAAGATTTGAACCTGTTGATGCGACAGGGCGCGGATGCGTTGTCTGCGCGGGATTTAGATCTCGCCATGGACAGCTTTAACGCCTTCGTCATTTTGGCGCCGGATCGCCCGGAAGGATGGAATAAACGCGCGACCGCGTATTTCATGATGGGGAATTTCAAGGCGTCGATTGAGGATGTACAGCGCACGCTGGCGTTGGAGCCCCGTCATTTTGGCGCGTTGGCGGGACTGGGGATGATTTACGACGCCCTGAAGCAAAAGAAAGCGGCGTTAAAAGCGTTTCAGGCGGCGCTGGACGTCAATCCCCATATGGAGGAGATCAAGGAACGCGCCGCGAGCATCGCACGGTCTCTCGAGGATTCCAGGATCTGACGCTTCCTGGCGATTAACGCCGAGGCGGAATTTCCTCAGGAAACGATGCGATAGAGTGCGTCGCCATCGGCCTTGATCTGTGCGGGCAATTGCTCTTCCCACGCCAGATAGCCGCGCATCGACTCCTTGTTGCCCATATGGCGGTCATGGACCCAAAACAGGAAATCAATGCAATCTTCGTCTGCTGGCGCGTCAGGCGACGATTCCAGCGACAAGCCCGCTTGTTTCCAGGCTTCACGTCCGCCCGATAGCAGGGCGATTGGCGCCTCGGTGAAGGCCTGTGCATCACGCGCCGCCAAGCGCGCCCGCGTTTCGTGTTCCGAATAGAATATTATTGTGGCGCCTTTGGGCACGTCAGGGAGGCATTGCGCCAGGTTCGCACGGTTACACCAGATGGCGCCGGGCAAATGCGCCTCGCGGTAATCCAGGCTTATATCGACGTCTATTGCGACGGCGGCGCCGCTTTGCAGTGCGGCGTGGGCGTCGGAGGGTGACAGAAATTCGACAGAGTCGGGAACCTCGGGACTCGTGGGTTTGGGCATGCCGGTTTCAAGTTTTGTATCGCCCAGCCCACCTTTCAGGACGTAGGCGTCCCACCCCATCTGGACCAGCCAATGCCCGGTCATGGCCGCGCGGATTTCGGCGTCATCCACCAGCACCACACGGGCGTTACGGGTCGCCGCCACTTTGTCTATGGCTTGGATTAGCTGTCCGCCGGGCGCGGAGACGGATCCCGGCAAATGCCCCGCCTTGTAGGCGGCTTCGTCCCGGACATCAACCACATAGATAGTCCGATCCGAAGCGCGCCAGGCGGCCAGGGTGTCATGATCGATTGTCTCTACGCCAAACTTCGCCATGACGCGCGATGAAGTTTCGCCCGCCAGACGGACGCTTTTTTCCGAGATTGCGCCATAGCTGCGGGTTTGCCCACGATCTAGCTCAAGGCCTGCCAGAACCCAACCCTGCGTACCGCCGCGAAGGGCGACAATTTTGTTTTTAATCCCGGCGTTGATCAGTGATTGCGCGCCAATGATGCTGCGGGTTCGACCGGCGCAATTGACGACAACCAAAGTGTCTGGCGACGGGATCAAATCGGGCGCGCGGTAGGCCAGCTCGGCACCGGGGCAATTAACGCCGGTGGGAATACTCATACGGTTGAATTCCTCTGGCGTCCGGCTATCCAGCACCACGAGGTCATCGCCCGCATCGAACATTGCCTGCAATTCCGCTGCGGATATTGACGGCGTGTCGCATTCGTGCTCGACAACCTCGGCAAACGCCTTGCTGGGCACGTTTTCCTCCATGAAAAGCTCAAATCCCGCCGCGCCCCAGCTTTCAACGCCGCCGGTAAGGATTGCGATATCGCTATATCCCATTGCGCCCAGGGCGGTGGCGGCTTTGTCTGCAATGCCGTCTCCGGCGTCGATTAAGACGGTGCGGGTGGCCATGCGCGGTATGAGCGTCGTGATGCGGGCTTCCAAAAGACTGTAGGGCACCGGAACGGCCAATAGCAGATGCGACACGCCAAACTGTCCGGCTTCGCGAACATCGATAAGCGCCAACTCATCGCCATCGTTAATCATGGATTTCAGGGTTTGAGCATCGGTTTGGCGGGTTGTGGCAGCCATGATTTTTGGTTCCCCTAAATTTAAGCGCTCGCAAAATTTTCTTTTAATTGGTGACCCTGGCGATGCGCAGAACATTGGTGGCGCCGGGCGTGCCGAAGGGAACGCCCGCGGTAATAATGATCCGGTCGCCGGATTTGGCGAACCCGTCGATCACGGCGAAATGGCTCGCTTTATCGACCATTTCCTGAAAATCGCGCGCGTCGCTGGAATGGATGGAATGCACGCCCCAGACCAGCGCCAACCGGCGGGCGGTCGTAAGATTAGGCGTTAGTCCCACGATGGGGACTTCTGGCCGTTCGCGCGCCGCACGCAACGTTGTTGACCCTGATGTCGTGAAGGTGACGATGGCGGCTGCCGTCAAGGTATGGGCGACCTGCCGCGCTGCGGCGCTGATGGCGTCCGCCGCGGTCGCTTCGGGCTCCAGTTCTTCCGCCGACAAAACCCGTCGGTAGTTTGGCGCGCACTCTACGCGTTCGATAATCCGGTTCATCATGGCGGCGGCTTCGGTCGGGTAGTCGCCAACGGCGGTTTCCGCTGACAACATGACCGCATCCGCGCCGTCATACACTGCGGTCGCGACGTCAGAGGCTTCCGCCCGCGTCGGGGTCGGGGAATCGATCATTGATTCCAGCATCTGGGTGGCGACGACAACCGGTTTACCAACTTGTCGGCAGCTTTGAATGATCCGTTTTTGCAGGACCGGCACGTCTTCCGGCGGCATTTCAACGCCAAGGTCGCCGCGGGCCACCATGACCGCGTCGCTCAATTCAATAATCTCTTCCAGATGATCAATGGCGGCCGGTTTTTCCAGTTTGGCGAGGACAGCGGCGCGACCTGCGATCAAACGGCGTGCTTCCGCAATATCCTCGGGGCGCTGAACAAAAGACAGGCCGATAAAATCGACGCCCATATCCAGGCCGAACTGAAGATCCTTGCGGTCTTTGGGGGTCAAGGGCGAGATGGGTAGAATAACACCGGGTACGTTCACGCCTTTACGATTGGAAAGGACGCCACCGGTAATGACTTCACACTGGGCGAAATCGGGGCCACATTCCTGTACCCGCACCCGCAGGCGTCCGTCATCCAGAAGCAAGTCCGTGCCCGGTTCGATACCGGCGTAAATTTCCTTATGCGGCAAGGTAACCTGTGTGGCGTCGCCTTCGATTTCTTTCAAAACAAAACGAAATGCGGCGCCGTTTTTCAGAATCGTCTGATCCCCGGCGAAAACGCCGATGCGCAGTTTTGGTCCCTGAAGGTCCATGAGGATGGCGGCGGGGCGGTTTGTTTTCGCTTCCAGCGCCCGTATCGACGCGATGTTCGTGCGATGGTCAGCATGCGCGCCGTGGCTGAAGTTTAAACGAAATACGTCGACGCCAGCCTCAAACAGGGCTGCAATCTTATCCGGCGTGGATGTTGCTGGTCCGAGTGTGGCGACGATTTTCGTTCGGTGAAGCCGCTTCATGGTCTGGCCTTCCGGGTTATTTGTCATGGATCGCTGGTCCCGCTGAGAGCGAAGGAGCGATGCTAAGTTATTGTTTGGACCAGGAGACCCGCAATTTCAATGGATGTGTTCGTGACATATTTAGGCGGGCGTAATCGCGAGCGGAGATCAGGTTAGTTTCAACCGTAATTCCGGCCCGACATATTCGAACCCCAGGCGTTCATAAAAAGGCTGGTTGTGTTCGCGCGCATAGAGCCCGATTTCCCCACAATGGGCGTCTCGCGCCGCCGCGATTGCAGCGTCGACCAGCGAGACGCCAAGTTTTCGACCCCGCGCGCGGGAGTCCACGACCAGTTCTTCAATTTGCGCATAATCACCCCGATACCGGAGCGCCAGAACATAGGACACGGTGATAACGCCAAGAATGACGTCCTCTTCCTCGGCGACCAGTACGGTACCCCGGTCGCCGTCGAGAAGGCGCTCGAAGGAGTCTTTGTAATCGTCTGGCGTCGTAAAGCGGGTCTGCAGGAGCTCCGCCAGAAGCGGCGTAATGTCGGCAAGATCGGCGGGTAGGGCGTTGCGAATGTTCATGATGCGCCATTTGTTCGGGTAAATTTGACGTTAATCGCGCCTTGGTCGGTAATGCAAGAAGTCATGCAGGCTGGTCTGGCAGGGCTGGCAATTGCCGCCTTGGTCGCCTAAATGAATTACTATGTAATACTGATCAGACTTTTCCTTGGGAGACTAAAATGCCTGAATTCGATGAAGCCACACGCACGGAACTGGAAGCAGCAGCATTTCGCACTCTGGTCGCGCATTTGCGGGAGCGCACCGACGTTCAAAACATCGACCTTATGAACTTGTCCGGGTTTTGCCGGAATTGTCTGTCGAAATGGTATGTCGCCGCAGCGGAAGACAAAGGCATGGCGCTCGCCTATGAAGACGCGCGGGAAATTGTGTACGGCATGCCCTATGGCGAATGGAAAGATAAACATCAGGGCAAAGCGTCGGCGGCGCAGTTGGCGCAGTTTGCGGAAAGTAACCCCGACCATAAATAGCAGTCGGCGACCGCCGGTTCGAATGTGACGAGCGACCATGTTTTACCCGGTGTACAAATACGCTGTCTGGTCGGGAACGGCCTTCGCATTGGCGTTTTGGATTGGGACGGGCAGTTGGGGGGGCGCTGAGCTGGCCATATTGGTTTTACTGGCCGCGCCGCTCCATGCGCCCATTATATACCGTCCGTTGCGCCGGCGATGGTTACGGTGCCGGCGAGCCGGTTTGGGACTGCCCGACGCGGCGGATACGGAAATCCTCGCATTCCTGACAGAGGCGCTGGATTCCGCCGAAATTGATTGGGAATGGCGGCCCCGGCGCAGCGACCCCGCCACCTGGACGGAATTTGTGATTGGCGAGGGCGAGACGGCGATATTTATCGTCGTTAGAAACGGGGTTGTTGAAATTCAGGCCTTTTCAGAAGATCCTGAATTGTTTTTGGACGCTATAGATTCTCTACAATATATCATGAAATTATTGGGTATTGATGATCCAATAGGCAAAGAAGTTCCCTTTGACGACGATGTTGCGACGGCGCTGAACTAAACCGAAAATTGGGTACTTTGATCGACAGGAATATTCCTGCTACAAGCGGTGCGGTTTTGATCATCGGCGTCCCATGCGGGATAATCACGCCGGTTTTATTATTATAATCTCAGGAGTGATGGATTCATGTCGGATGTAGGCGGCGTCGCAGGCGACCAGTTAAAATCGTATATCGAGCGTATCGAACGGCTGGAAGGCGAAAAAGCGGCGTTATTGGAAGATATCAAGGAAGTTTATTCCGAAGCCAAAGGGAACGGTTTCGACGTTAAAATCATGCGTCAGATTGTCCGCCTCCGGAAGCTGGACACCGATGACCGCTCCGAAATGGAAGCCATTCTGGAAACCTATAAAGCCGCGCTCGGGATGTTTTAATCTAAGGTCCTATTCCGCTGCGTCTAATCGCCGGGTTGGATCGCGGTAGGCGGCCAGGAGGCTGCTTTCCGCCGCTTTGGCGTCAGCGATATGTTGTTCCTTCACATGGCCAAAGCCCCTGATCTGTTCGGGGATGCTGGCGATCTCCACCGCGGTGTCGATGTTTTCCGTCGATAAGGAACCCATTAAATCGCGCATGGTTACTTCGTAATCGGTGATTAACTGGCGTTCGTGGCGTCGTTCGGCGGTGCGGCCAAAGATGTCGAACGGCGTGCCGCGCATTCCTTTGAGTTTCGCCAGAACTCTAAACGCCGACAAAATCCACGGGCCATAGGATTTTTTCTTGAGCTGGCCCGTGTTCAGGTCCCGATCGGCGATGATCGGCGGCGCCAAATGGAAATTTAGTTTGAAGTCGCCGTCGAAGGCCTCATTGACCTTGGCGAGGAAGGCGGGGTCGGCGTAGAGCCGCGCGACTTCGTATTCATCCTTATAGGCTAAAAGTTTAAAGTAATATTTCGCAACGGCCCGCGCCAGATCATCCGATTCTGGAGAGATGCGCGATTCCGCTCGTTGAACCTCAACGACAAAGTCCTTGTAGCGCCGCGCATAGGCGTCGTCCTGATAGGCGCCCAGGAAGTGAATGCGTTTTGTGACGATATCCTCCAAAGACGTGGCGATATCGGCGCTCGACGTGGGGGCCGCCGTCGGGGCGGCGCGGGTTTCAACCGCAGCCTTGTCATGGGCTGCGCGTCGACCCCACAAGAAGGCGCGTTTGTTGGCGTCTACCGCGACGCCGTTTAATTCGATCGCCTGTTCTATGGATTTCAGCAACAGGGGGATCGTTCCGCGCTGCCAGGCGAATCCGAGCATGAACATGTTGGTTGCGATGGAATCGCCGAGCAAGGCGGTCGCCAATCTGGTCGCCTCGACAAAATCAACGTTGTCCTTGCCTGCCGTCGCCGCGATGGTCATTTCCAGCTTGTCGGTCGGAAATACGAGATCCGGGTTCCGGGTGAACTCACCGATGATGGTTTCGTGGGTATTGACGATAACACGGGTTTCGCCAGGGTTTATTTTCGCCAGCGCGTCGGTCCCGGCCGCCACCACCATGTCGCAGCCGATAATGACGTTTGCACCGCCGGACGGCAGTCGCACGGCGTGGATGTCATCGGGCGACGGCGCAATGCGGAGGTGGCTGATGACGGCGCCGCCCTTTTGCGCGAGGCCCGTCATGTCGAGGATCGCACAGCCTTTACCTTCGATATGGGCGGCCATGCCAATTAACGCGCCGACGGTGACGATGCCGGTACCGCCAACGCCGGTGATCAAAATGCCATAGGGCGTATCGCAGGCGGGTAGGACGGGATCGGGCAAAGTGGGGAACAGGTCGGCGCCGGCGGTATTAGGCGTCCCAGTCTGGGGCGTTAACGCAGCCGGTTTGCGCAACCCACCGCCTTCAATGGTGACGAAACTGGGGCAAAACCCGTCGATGCAGGAAAAGTCCTTGTTGCAGCTCGATTGATCGATAATCCGTTTGCGGCCAAATTCGGTTTCTTTTGGGGTCACCGACAGGCAGTTCGACTTCACCGAACAATCGCCGCAGCCCTCGCAGACAAGGTCATTAATGAAGGCGCGTCGCGCCGGGTCGGGGAAGGTGCCGCGCTTGCGACGGCGGCGTTTTTCCGCTGCACAGGTCTGGTCGTAGATAATCGCGGTGACGCCTTCGATCTCGCGGACATCACGCTGGATCTGGTCCAGTTCATCGCGGTGTTCAATTTTGACGCCCTTCGCGAAATCCGCGCCGATGCCGTATTTTTCCGGTTCGTCAGACACGACGACGATCTTGCGAACCCCTTCGCCGTGCAATTGATGGGTGATCGAGGGGACGGTTAACAGCTCTTCCAGCGGCTGCCCGCCGGTCATGGCGACGGCGTCGTTGAACAGAATTTTATAGGTGATGTTGCTGCCGGACGCGACGGCGGCGCGGATCGCCAAAAGCCCGGAGTGCAGATAGGTGCCGTCGCCGATATTGACGAAGATGTGTTTCTCATCGGTAAACGGCGCCTGCCCGAACCAGGTGCCGCCTTCACCACCCATTTGGGTGTAGGTCGCGGTGTTGCGGTCCATGAATTGCGACAGGTAATGACATCCGATTCCCGCAAGCGCGCGGCTGCCATCGGGCACTTTTGTCGAGGTGTTATGGGGACAACCGGAGCAGAAATACGGAATGCGTTCCATCGGCGCCTGAATCTGGGCCAGCCGCGCCTGGGATTGCTCCAGATACCCCAAACGCTCCTGAATCTCCGGGCTGGTATGGTAATGGCCGATCCGGTTGGCGATGACTTTGGCGATCTGGCCGGGCGTTAATTCGCCATTCGACGGCAAGAGCCATTCACCGGTGCCGCTTTCGTCGAATTTGCCGACAATGCGCGGGCGGTCGCTCCAGTTGTACATCTGGTCCTTGATCTGATTTTCCATCAGGGATCGTTTTTCCTCAACAACGAGGATTTCCTCCAACCCTTCGGCGAATTTCCGGATGCCAACGGGCTCTAGCGGCCAGGTCATGCCGACCTTATAGAGGGACAGGCCAATTTCGCTCGCATGGGCTTCGTCAATGCCAAGGTCTTCCAACGCCTGACGCACATCGAGATAGGATTTCCCGGCGGTGACAATACCAAACCGGCGTTTCGGACCGTCGAAAATCGCCTTGTCCAGTTTGTTGGCGCGGGCGAAGGCGCGTACGGCGTCCAGCTTGTGGCGGTGGAGACGCTCTTCCTGCTCCAGCGGCGTATCCGGCCAGCGAATACCCAACCCGCCCGGCGGCATGTCGTAATCATCGGGCTCGACGATCTGAATGCGGTCCGGGTTAAT
>JBLHZD010000058.1:0-16193 GCA_047631095.1 Alphaproteobacteria bacterium | reverse complement strand
GTTTTTCCGCAGGCGGCGCCACAACTTCCACTGGCGGCGTTACTTTGGCGCGCGCTTCGGCCTCGGCTTTTTGGCGCGCTTCTTCTTCAGCGCGCCGCGCGTCTTCCTGCGCCTGTTTTTTTGCTTTCGCTTCCGCCTTGATGCGGCCTTCCTGATCTTCTATCCGCTCGCGCTCCGCATTTTCTGCAGCGCCGTGGAGGGCGCGAGTGCGTGTTTCGCGCTCTTTATCCGTCAAAGTACTGGCAGTCGCTGGCTCAACAGGAACAGGGGCAATCAGAGTCGCCTCAGCTTCTTGCTCAGCGGCCTTTTTGACCTCTTGCATACGACCAGTCGCGCCCCGCTCAAATGTGCGCTTGCGCTTCACTTCAACCGTAACCGCTTTTGATCGGCCATGGCTAAAGCTTTGCCGGACCTGTCCGGTCTCGATCGTCTTATTCAATTCCAGACGGCCCGGCTTACTCAAGCTTAATTTGCCGTCTTGTTCTTTGCTTTCACTCATTCTTTTCCTCGTTCGCCAGCGTTTGCCTAAATCCAGTCAAACGCTCCGCCGTTTCCGCAAACTTTTCAGCCAATCCACCTGGCGCCAACGCGCCATGCACAACCGACTCACGACCAAACGCCGCGCCAAGTTCATCACGTCGTAAAACACCAATACTGGAGGGACCCGACGCGATCCCGCTCAGTTTCTTACGTCCATTCTCCGCCGCATCAGCCGCGGCCAGCAAATACGCCGCCTCGCCGCTTCGTAACCAACTTTCAACCTTCGCGTATCCCGCCACCGCCTGACCGGCGCGGCGCGCCAAAGCAAGCAATTCGACGCAACGTTGAACCAAAAGCACTTCAATTCGGTCCGCCAGGTCGTCATTTACATCCACCGCATGGCGTGCCGCGCGCGCGAATAAATTGCGCTTACACGCCGTCTTAATGCTTATCCTATCGGCGCTCAACCAAATTCCGCGACCGGGCAACACGCCCTTGAGGTCCGGGACGACCGAATTATCCGGCCCGATGACGAATCTAATCATTTGCGAGAGCGGCAACTGCACCCCTGTCGCAATACACCGGCGGTGCGTTTCCGCACTGATTTCAGCGTCTACGGTCGCCTCCTCTTTCGCCTGGCCGCGATCCATCGCCTGGGCCACTCCTCGTCGTGTTTCCCCTATTCCGTGGCGCTCGCCCCAGAGTCAGGCGACCCCGCCTCGGCGCTTCCTTCATTTTCTTCGGCGGCTTTCGCCTTCATTTCTTCAACCTCTTCCGCCGTCAGCCACCCTTCGGCCACCCGCGCGGCCATAATCATATCGTTTGCGTCATCTTCGCTCAAATCAAACCCGACGAGAATCCCATCAGAACGATCCGTTAACTCATCGGACGCCAATCCGGCGAAATCATCCATCGTACAAACTTTATTTTCACCAAGCTTCACCAGCATCTGCGCCGTCAAACCCGCCAGCGCCGCCAGTTCATCCGTCACGCCCAATTCGCGTCGTTGGGCGACCAGACGATCACTTTCAGCGTCAAGATAGGCTTGGGCGCGTTTTTGAAGCTCCATCGACAAATCATCGTCGAAGCCTTCGATACAGGAAATGTCTTCAACTGGCACATACGCCACTTCTTCAACTTCCGTGAAACCTTCCGTCACCAGGAGATGGGCGATAACGTCATCAATATCCAGCGCCTCTACAAATGCCGTGCTGCGCGCCATGAATTCTTTCTGGCGGCGCTCCGATTCCTGTTCCTCTGTCATGATGTCGATGTCCCAGCCCGTCAACATCGAGGCGAGGCGGACATTTTGACCGCGCCGACCAATGGCGAGACTGAGCTGTTCATCGGGAACGACCGCTTCGATCTTGTTTTTCTCTTCATCCAGAACAACTTTGGCCACTTCCGCTGGCGCCAGCGCGTTCACGACAAATGTCGCGGGATCCGCCGACCACGGAATTATGTCGATTTTTTCACCCTGCAATTCCGCCACGACCGCCTGAACACGGCTGCCCCGCATGCCGACGCACGCGCCGACCGGGTCGATACCGCTGTCATTTGAATGCACGCCGATTTTGGCGCGACTTCCCGGATCCCGGGCGACAGCGTCAATTTCGATCACGCCATCGTAAATTTCCGGCACTTCCTGGGCGAAGAGCTTCGCCATAAATTGCGGATGCGTCCGTGACAAAAATACCTGCGGGCCACGCGGTTCGCTGCGGACGTCGAATATATAGGCGCGCACCCGTTCATTACGGCGGAAATGTTCGCGCGGCAACAATTCGTCGCGGCGCAAGACCGCTTCGGAGCGACCCAGATCGATGGTCACATTGCCAAACTCGACGCGTTTCACCAACCCGTTGACGATTTCGCCGATACGATCCTTATATTCTTCATACTGACGTTCGCGTTCCGCATCGCGCACTTTTTGCACAATAACCTGTTTTGCGGTCTGGGCGGCGACGCGGCCAAAATCGATAGGCGGCAGCGGATCGATAAGAAACTCGCCAAGTTCGGCGTCGGCCTTGCGTTGGCGCGCCACGTCGAGGGTCAGCTGCGTGACCTCGTTTTCAATCTCGTCAGTTACTTCCAAATACCGCGCCAGTTGAATATCACCGGTCTTGCGGTCGATGGTCGCGCGAATGTCATGCTCATTGCCGTATTTTGAACGGCCCGCCTTTTGGATGCCGTCTTCCATGGCTTCCAGCACCAAATCACGGTCGATGCCTTTTTCCCGCGCCACTGTTTCTGCAACTTGCAGAATTTCCATCGTCAGATTTAAAACCGGTTCCATAGTCGTATCCGTCTGTTTTTAGCAAAATTTCTGTCACCGGCGCCCTTGAGCCACACCCGGTGCTGTTCAGTCTATTCGTAACGTCTAGTGTTTTGCGCCGTCCTCAGACTCCGCAATCAATTCGTCGGTAAGAACTAATTTCGCCGCCGCTATTTCTTTAAAGGGCAATTCTACATCGCCGTGATCCGTGGCGAGCTGCACCATATTCGCCTCAACGCCGAGCAGACGACCGTTATAACGCTTTCGGCCATCGATCAACTGACGTAATTCGATCCGCGCCACATGTCCGACGTAGCGGTCAAAATCTTTTTCCCGCGTCAGGGGCCGATCAATGCCAGGAGAGCTTACTTCCAGGGAATAAGCGCCTCTTATAGGATCTTCGACATCCAGGATCGCCGATACCGCCCGGCTGATACTGGCGCAATCCTCCACCGTCATGTCGCCGCCGTCGGCGCGCTCCGCCATAATCTGCAAGATTCGATTTTCCGACCCGCTTAACCGGACGCGCACAAGCTCATACCCCATATCGACAAGCGAGGGCTCGATCAGAGAGTCGATCCGGCGTGCTGGATCCAAATTCACCGTAATTCCGTTCCACAATTAAAAAAGGGCGGGCTGTCCAAGCCCACCCACACGTCCAACCGGCGAACCAGTTATGGGATTACTGTAACCTATGTAAGCGCATTTCGCGCCGGTCTCAAGCGTTTTGTGGCGAAAATTCGCGTCTCTTACCGGTTGCGGCGCCGAAAGCGCAAATATACACAAGCGTCGCCCTGGGAAAGCGCCTTTTGCTCATAGCGCGTGGGCGTTCCATCGGCGGGCCGGTCGCGCCAGTCCGCCGGCCCGTCGCATTGCCATTCAAACGCATCGTGACGCAATACATGGAACAACATCCAGCGGATATACTCCATATGATCACTGGCCATACGGAGTTCTGCGCCATCGCTCAGAACACGCGCCAGCGCGTTCAGGTTTTGCGTGGAGACCATTCGCCGATTGTGATGGCGCACCTTCGGCCACGGGTCGGGAAACATAATGAAACAGCGTGAAATCGAGGCACCCGGCAGGACATCAAGAAGATCCCGCGCGTCATCGGCATGAAGGCGGATATTGCCGATGTCTTTCGCCTCAATCTCGGACATGAGCCGGGCGACGCCATTCATAAAGGGCTCACACCCTATGAACCCGATATCCGGCCGCGCCTGCGCTTGCGCCGCCAGATGTTCACCGCCGCCAAATCCAATTTCCAGCCATGTCTCCGCGGCGGGTGGCGTAAATAAGTCGGGGAGCGAGCCCGACGCTTTTGACAGATCGATCGAAAGTGATTCCAGGTTACGCGCCAGCAACGCGGCGCGAGCGGGACGCAACCGCCGCCCATGGCGGCGGCCATAGAAAACCCGCCGCCGCTGCGCCGCATCCGCCATTTCGGTTTCCGCTCTGATCGTGGTCAGGTCAGCGCCGCTTTCAGGCTTTCAACAAGGTCCGTCCGCTCCCAGGAGAAGCCGCCATCATCCGTCGGCGTCCGCCCGAAATGGCCATAGGCCGCCGTCGGCACATATATTGGACGGCTCAGTTGTAAATGCTCGCGAACATTGCGGGGGCTCAAATCCATAACTTCCTGCACCGCGCCTTCGAGTTTGCTTTCATCAACGCTCCCGGTGCCCTGGGTGTCAATATAAACGGACAGGGGCTTCGAGACGCCGATTGCGTAGGCGACCTGGATCACGCATCGATCCGCCAAACCCGCTGCAACGATGTTTTTAGCGACATAGCGCGCCGCATAAGCGGCGGACCGATCAACCTTGGACGGATCCTTGCCGGAAAATGCGCCGCCGCCATGGGGCGCTGCGCCGCCATAAGTGTCGACGATAATCTTGCGCCCGGTTAGCCCTGCGTCACTATCGGGACCACCGATGACGAAACGTCCGGTTGGATTGACGTAAAACTCATCCTCGGGGCACATCCAGCCCTTGGGCAAAACGTCTTCAACGAAGGGGCGGACGATTTCGCGCACCTGGTCCTGCTCCATCCCTTCAATATGCTGGGTCGAAACGACGATAGACGTCGCCGCTACAGGCTTGCCGCCCTCATAACGCAGAGTGACCTGGCTTTTTGAATCCGGTCCTAAGCCCGCGATCGTTCCCGCATGACGGGCCCCCGCCATTTTCCGGAGAATTTCGTGGCTGTAATGTATCGCCGCAGGCATCAAAACATCGGTTTCCCGACAGGCGTACCCAAACATAATCCCTTGGTCACCGGCGCCTTCATCCTTGTTGCCCGCCGCATCAACGCCTTGCGCAATATCAACGGATTGCCCATGAAGGATGCATTCGAAGTCCAGGGTTTCCCAGTGAAAGCCGTCCTGCTCATACCCGATGTCACGAACTGCGTCGCGCGCCAGTTTTTCGATAATTTCGGCGTTTACCACACCGTCCTCATTCACCAGGCTGGAAGGGCCGCGCACTTCGCCGGCAACGACGATGCGGTTTGTGGTGCACAACGTCTCACAGCCAACGCGCGATAAGGGGTCGGCGGCCAAGAACGCATTGACGACTTCATCAGACACCCGGTCACTGACCTTGTCCGGATGACCTTCGGATACGGATTCGCTTGTAAACAGATAATCGCCTAGCACCACGCAATTCCTTTCAAAATCGGGAAACACACCGTCAAAACGTCGTCGCCGTTCGCAACCGGCGACGTCAGCGTGGGACTATTCTCAATCTTCACTTGAAAGGTCAAGTAAATTGGCGCCGGTTTCGCCTAAATATTATCGGCGTTGCCAAGCGCCTTCGCCAATTCAAAGAGTCGCTTGCGGACAACCGGGTTGGCGATGCCGTAATAAGAGCGCACCAGATCCAGCGTTTCCCGTTTCGCAAGCGGATCCGCCTCAAACGGATCAATTGGCGCATCGGCCTTGCCAGCGGTTCCTTTCGGCGATGATGGATCGATCTCCGGTGACATGTCGTCGAAGAAAAACGATACCGGCACATCGAGGACCCGGGAAAGATCGAACAATCGGCTGGAGCCGATTCGATTGGCGCCGCGCTCGTATTTTTGCACCTGCTGGAAGGTAAGCCCAATGGCGTCGCCCAGTTTTTCCTGGCTCATGCCTAAAAGCGTGCGGCGAAGACGGACCCGACCGCCAACATGAATGTCCACCGGGTTGGGACGACCGGTCGCGCTGACCGAAGGCCGGCCCGGATTGGCGGCGTTCATCGTGAATCCGTCATCATAATCTATCCTAAATCCTGCATGCATTATAATTCGAGGACAGGTTTATCATGGCGCAAACCCTAGTCAAGCGGTCAAAACCCCGCGATATTGAATATGTTGCCTAGATTAGAATCTTCGGGAGAGCCAACAAATCAGACATCCCGATAAAAGAAAAATAGTAAAAATAAGTTCTCCGAATTTCGCGTATATGGTCCTTTGTAAAAACCATTCCCGTAATAAGGGTTTAGGTAAAGGCGTGTCAAGGACGCCTATCTGGTTCAAACCGATTCGCTGAATGATCCGACCATAGGGGTCGATGATCGCAGAAACGCCGGTATAGGCGGCGCGAACCATCGGCGCGCCTTCTTCAATCGCTCGCAGTCGCGCAATAGCGAGGTGCTGGTATGGCCCGGCGGTAGCCCCGTACCAGCCATCATTCGTCAGGTTTAATAACCATTCAGCGGGGTCTTCCCGATCCATCACGGCGCCGGGAAAGATGACCTCATAACAGACCAGCGGGCTTACTGGCGGCAATCCGGGAAACCGGATCGTTCGCGGCCCGGGCCCTGGCGAATACCCACCGGATCCGTGCGTAATTTTCTCAATCGGCAAATAGTCGCGAAACGGAACATATTCGCCAAACGGCACCAAATGAAATTTGTCATAAACCCCGACTACCGAACCGGCGCTATCGAGCGCTATCGCGGAATTATGCAGGCCTGTCTCATCGCGCCGCGGGGCGCCGGTGATGAGCCATCCGGCTGGCGGCGCGGCGCGCGACAAAAGCCTGCGCATCTCGGGATCGGTTTCGACATAATAGGTCGCCGCCATTTCCGGCCAGATAACATGGGTCACCCAATCCGGTCGGTCTTTCAAGCTCAACGCCATATGGCGGCGCAGGTTTCGCTCTTTGAATTCTGCTTTCCATTTTTCCGTCTGGGGAATGCTCGCTTGCACAATCCGCAGGCCAACCCCCTCAACAACCGCGTCTCCCGCGACGGGCGCATTCGACAAGCGCACCGCGCCGCCCGCCCACGCCACCAAGGGAACGCCAAGGGCAACCGCCAGCGCAATGCGGCGAACCCTTTTAGATTTGTCCACAAGCAGCGCTGCGGCGCTGGCGCTGGCCAGGACAACAAAACTCAATCCATATACGCCATATAAGGCGGCGGATTGCGACATGGCGTCAGAACCGGTCCAGGATTGCCCGATCAGGTTCCAGGGAAATCCGGTCAGTATTGTGCCCCGCACCCATTCCAGGGCGGACCATGCGACAACGAACAACACCACTCGGGTTAAAAGCGTGCGCGCCCGAGCGGCGATCTGAAAGGCGAGCCCCGTAAAAACCGCCAAAACCGCCGGCAACCCCAGAACGGCGAAGGGCAACATCCAGGCGTGCTTTTCCGCAAAAACCAGAAGCGCAAATCCGATCCAGTAGAGACCCGCCAAAAAATAACCGAACCCGAACCACCAACCGATCAGAAAGGCCTGCCGGTTGGTTTGCGCGCCGCCCAGCGCCCATAGAGCCGCTGGGAATACGATATAAAGGATCGGCGATACATAGGCGGGCGGCAGCGCCAGGGTCGCCACAGCGCCAAGAACAAATACGACGCCATACCGCCGCCATCCCTGTAGCGTTTCAAGCCAGCGGGCCAACAGCCTCAACCGAAACATCGACCGCTTTCCGAAATCACGATTCGTCTATATCGTCGTCGACAGGCTGAGGCGGCAAATTGCGCACGAGAAGCCGCTTGATGCGGCGGGGATCGGCGTCCAGAATTTCGAATTCAATGCCGGTCGGTTGATGGACGATCAATTCGCCCCGGTTGGGCACCCGTCCCGCAACCGTAAAGACCAGACCCGCAAGCGTGTCCACATCCTCGCCCCGCTCTTCATCGGTCATCACCGGCCCGACAGCGGCTTCAAACTGATCGATGGGGAAGCGAGCGTCCGCGATAAAGGCGCCATCGGCGGTCGCTTCAAATCGAGGCCCGTCGGATACGTCATGCTCGTCTTCAATTTCGCCAACGATCTGTTCGATCAAATCCTCAATTGTGACAAGCCCATCGACGCCGCCAAATTCATCGACGACCAGCGCCATGTGCAAATGCGACAATTGCATCTGGATCAACAAGTCCATGACCGGCATCGTCGGAGACACAAACATAGCCTTGCGAAGAATTTTTCGAAAATTGAACTTCTCACTAACGCCAATTTCCCGAACCACGTCCTTGATATGAACCATGCCGACCACATCGTCGCGGCTATGGTGGTAAACTGGTAACCGGGAATGCCCGACCTTGTTGATCAGCGCTAAAAGGTCTTCAAGCGACGCCGTGATATCAATCGCTACAATATCAGCGCGCGGCACCATCACATCCTCCGCCGACAACCCGTTCAGGTTCAGAATATTTTTGATCAGCGCTCGTTCGCCAGGGTCTATCGAGCCTCTCTCATCTTCGTGTTCTTCGATGAGCTCTTCAAAGGAGTCGCGCAGAGAATCATCGCTATTGGAAAGACCCAACATGCGGCGCAACCCGCCGACAATTCCGCTTTGCGGCGACGGGCTATTTTCAACCGTCCCATCATCATCAACGGCGTCTGGATCTCGCGACTTGCTCATCGGCGCAGCGCCAGCGTCGCTATTCATGCGATCACCGCATTTGAATGTCGGATATAAGGGTTCGCGATATCCAGTCCGGCCAGAATTTCAATCTCCCGCGATTCCATTTTCATCGCCGCCGCATCATCTTCGTGATCCCAACCCAAAAGATGGAGAACGCCGTGAACGACGAGGTGGCGCGCATGATCGGTGAAAGATTTTTCCTGCATCGTCGCTTCGCGCGCGATGGTGTCCGCCGCCAGCACGATATCGCCAAGATGGCGACGATGCGCGGCGTTCAGGACCGAACCTTCCCTGTCATCCATTGGAAAAGACAAGACGTTGGTCGGTTTATCCTGACCGCGAAACCGAGCGTTTAAATCCTGCACGAAGGCGTCGTCCGCAAGAACGATGCTGACTTCGGCTTCGTCCTGTTTTTTTGCAAACGCGCGCCACGCCGCGCACGCGGCCGCGCTCACACCTTCATCGTCCAATCCAGCCCAGTCGCCCGCCTGGTTCGAGATTTCAACGATCAGCGTCATTCCGGTCTGTCCGGTTCGTCCCCGTCACGGGAATTCGCCGCCGATTTATTGTGTTTCCGTCGCGCATCCGCTTTGTCGTAGGCCCGGATAATGCGCGCCACCAGCGGCGGCCGCACCACATCCTTATCGGAAAACCGAACGAACGCCGCGCCTTCGACATCGGATAAATTTTCCACCGCATCACGCAAACCCGACGCGGTGCCGCGCGGCAGATCGATCTGACTCAAATCGCCGGTCACGACCATACGGCTGTTTTCGCCAAACCGGGTGAGAAACATTTTCATCTGCATGGATGTGGTGTTTTGCGCTTCGTCCAGAATCACATAGGAATTGGCGAGAGTTCGCCCGCGCATGAACGCCAGCGGCGCAATTTCAATCTGGCCACTCTCCAGAAGCTTCGCGACCTGCTCGGCGGACATCGTGTCGTGCAAGGCGTCATAGAGCGGTCGAAGATACGGATCGACCTTATCGCGTAAATCACCGGGGAGGAAACCCAACCGTTCGCCAGCCTCGACAGCGGGCCGGGACAAGACAATCCGATCAACTTGACCCTGATCAAACATTGCGACCGCCGCGCAAACCGCCAGATAGGTTTTACCCGTTCCAGCGGGGCCAAGCGCAAAAATGAGATCATGTTTGTCGAGCGCATCGATATAGTCCGCCTGCGCCGCCGAGCGCGCATTAACCGTCTTGCGACGCATCTGGATACCCGATTCCGGCGCCGCGCCACCTGCGACGCCAGCCATGCGAATCGCCGCATCAACTTCCGCTTCGCCAACGCCTTGCCCGCGCCGTAACTTTCCATACAACGATTCCAGCGCGCGCCGCGCCGTGCCGGAAGCCTCTTTCGGCCCCGAGATGGTCAATTGATTGCCGCGCCCGACCACTGACACGCCCAGCTGCTTTTCAAGGCGCGCCAAATGTTTGTCATGTTCCCCAAAGAGCAGGGACAACAGCGAATTGTCATCGAATTGAAGCTGGATAACCGGGTCCACGCTGGCGTTCGCCAAAATGTTCAAGCCGTCGCCCTTTCCGTCTCTGGATTAAATCCGTCATCGAGCGCGCCTGTCAGGCTGGCGCGATGAACGTCCACAATTTTGCAATCGGCGATTGATCCTATCAGTTGCGGCCCCGCGTCGGTATGCACCGCCTGTAAATACGGCGAACGCCCCGCCATTTGACCCGGATAACGACCCGGACGGTCAAACAGGACAGGCATCCGCATGCCCCGGCAGGCTTCGTTGAACGCCTTTTGCTGCGATAGCAACAATTGCTGCAACGTCGCGAGCCGGTCCGCCTTCACCGCCTCGCTAACCTGATCTTCCTCCGCCGCCGCCGGCGTTCCGGGACGGGGGCTGTATTTAAACGTATACGCCTGAGCGTAACCGATATCCGTCACCAGTCGTAGGGTATCGGCGAAATCCCGGTCTGTTTCACCCGGGAACCCGACAATAAAGTCGGACGACAGGGCGATATCGGGGCGCGCCTTGCGAAGACGGTCGACCACGCGGCGATACTCGTCGGCGGTATGCTTTCGATTCATCATCGCCAGAATACGATCCGAACCGGATTGCACCGGAAGATGCATATAGGGCATTAGCTGCGGCACATCACGATGCGCGGCGATCAACGCGTCATCCACATCCAGCGGATGGCTAGTCGTGTAGCGAATCCGCTCTACGCCGCACGCGGCCAGATGTTCAATCAGCGCGCCCAGACCCCATTCGCGACCGTCGGGACCCACGCCGTGATAGGCGTTTACGTTTTGTCCAAGCAGCGTAATTTCCCGTGCGCCGCCGCCAATCAGCCGGATGGCTTCGGCCGCCACCGCCGCAACTGGGCGCGATTGCTCCGCGCCACGCGTATAGGGCACCACACAAAACGCGCAGAATTTATCGCACCCTTCCTGCACCGACAAAAACGCCGTCACGCTTGGGTTGGCGGTATGGTCCGGCAAGAAATCAAATTTGTCTTCCGGCGGAAAATCGATATCCACAATTTTGTCCGCCAACCGACCGCCGCCGGCGCCATCCGCCTTGCGACGAGCGCGTTCCACCATTTCCGGCAGGCGGTGATAGGTTTGCGGGCCAAACACCATATCCACGCTAGGCGCGCGACGAATAATTTCCTCGCCTTCGGCTTGCGCCACGCATCCGGCGACGGCGATAATCATACGCTCCCCGGATTCTTCCTTGGCTTCTTTGTGAAACCGCAGCCGCCCCAATTCGGAATAAACCTTCTCCGCGGCTTTCTCGCGAATATGGCATGTATTGAGGATCACCATATCCGCGTCGTCCGGCGCGTCGACCAAAGCGTAGCCGTGAACCGACATGACATCCCCCATACGGGCGGAATCATAGACGTTCATCTGACAGCCATACGTCTTAATGAAAAGTTTTTTCGCCATCACTATCGTCCTGAAGGACGCGGAGTGGGCGCTACGCCAAACATATCGTTCAAGGTTTTAGAACCAAGTCCAATAAACATTTCTATTTCCTAATTCTATCATTGGCGGCGCCACTCTGACAAGCGACGGATATTGGGTCTTTTTGAACCCAGCGCAAGGAGAGTCATTACAATTGATGACACTGGTCACCGGATCACATCGGACGCACTCTCTGGCCACGTTCATTGTTCGATCTTCACATCGTCGATATGCAAGTCGGGGCTTTGAACATCGACGCTTCGCCCGGACCGCGCTTGCGCCGCCCCCTCGGCGACCACGGACTGGCAATACGCCGCCAACGCCTTACGCGATCCAAAGGCCTGCAATGTCACCGGCGGGTGAAAGGTAACGGTTACGGTTATCTTCCCCAGCCCCAAAACACGCCACAAATGCGGCGCCAGCTCCATATCGCCATACCAGGCGAAAAAAGGGCGCATCAACCGCCCCATCGGCATAAATTCAACCCGCGTATAGGCCAACGACACCGGCTGCACAATTACGGGTTGGTGGTCCCCTTCATGCGCGGCGACGCTGAACAGGGCGGATTTGAACGGGCGCGTTTGGGCGCCACAGCCGCTCGTGCCTTCGGGAAAAAGGATCAGGCAATCCCCCGCCGCAAGACGCGCGCTCAGCGCATCGCGTTGATTTGCAGCATAGCGCGCGCGGCGATCAACAAAGACTGTTCGCTGGACCTTGGATAAAAACCCGAATATCGGCCAGGCGGCAACCTCGGATTTCGCGACGAAACTGGCGCGCAACAGCGAGCCAAGGACAAAGATATCAAGGTAGGAAATATGATTGGCGACGAACAGGACCGGCGACGCCGCCGCCGTGCTTGTATCCATGGGATCACCGGACGTTTTTACGGAAATGCCCGCCAACCGACAACTCACCCGATACCAGCGCCCCGGCACGGCGTACCAGTCAATCAACCGTGACGACAACGCGACGCCCTGGGCCGCCAATCCCCCCAGCGTCCACACCGCAATACCCGTTAACCGGACAAATGCCAGAAACGGCGAGTGTAGCAATTTAACCAGATTGTGGCTTTGGGTCGTCGTCAATCCGTGATGGTCCCGGTTGCATGGGCGTCTGGCTGGGCGGTGCGTTTGTAATGATCGTAATATTTTCGCGTGATCCGGTCCACCGGCAGAACCACGCATACGTCGGTCGTATTGAACTGACGATCGATCACCGCCCCTTCTCCGACCGAACCGCCCAGAAACAAGTACCCCTTCAAAAGCGGCGGTATATGTCTCAACGCCGCGCGATCATTGATCTCTGCCGCATCCATCAGGGCCAGCAGCGCCCGCTGGCTCGCAAGCGCTTGCGGGCGCAGGGCTGCGGGCGCCAGTTTACGGTGGTGTAGATAGGATAAGACCAACCGCACGGCGCCGGATTCCATACCGGTATCGATTCCAGGAAGGCTGGCGCAGCCAAACATCAACTGCACGTCATAGCGAAAGACATAAGCCGCGATCCCCCGCCACAAATGCTGCATGACGCTTCGGGTGCGGTACGGCGCGGCGACGCAGGATCGACCGAGTTCCAGAATTTCGCCGTCCTGCGCGACCAGCGAACGAATATCAAATTCACGGGCGCTGTAGAATCCGCCGGCTGCGCGCGCCGCGTCCCGGCGTATCAATCGATACGTGCCGACAATACGGTCGTTTTCAATGTCTTTGGTTTCATCGATGACCAACAAATGGTCGGCAACCGCGTCGAAATCGTCGAAATCGCGTTTTTCCCGCGCCATATCGCGCGTCGGTATCGCCCGCATTTCGTCGTAGAAAACCTGATAGCGCAACCGTTGGGCGGCCTCGATTTCCGTCTGACTTTCCGCCAGGCGAACCGATAAAGGAGGGGAAATTTCGTCCAACACAGTCCCGGTCTTCATGCCTTTTGCGAGCGAGCTTTCGTTACCTTAGACGTACGCGCCAGCCTCAAGCCTACTTTTTCTTTTTTTTCTTGAGAGGGGCCCCATATAACGCCAACCGGTGGTCCACGAGACGATATCCAAGTTTCTTCGCAACTTCTTCCTGGATTTTTTCAATCTCTTCGCTGTGAAATTCAATCACCTTGCCGGATTCAATATCAATCAAATGATCATGATGTTCATCGGACGCTTCTTCATAGCGCGCCCGACCATCGCCAAATTCATGACGATCCAGAATTTCTTCTTCTTCAAACAGGCGGACCGTGCGGTACACCGTCGCAATACTGATGTTGGTATCGATCTCGGCGGCGCGTTTATGCACCAGTTCTACATCCGGGTGATCCTCGGCTTCACTTAAAACTCGAGCGATAACACGGCGCTGTCCGGTCATTTTCAGACCCTTCGCAGCGCATAATTGTTCAATACTATCTCTCACGGAAGCGAACTCCATCATCGGGTGCGAAACATCCAACCGAATTGGTATGACTTATACCCGAAATCAAGCGCTAGAGCTACGATTGTCGTAACGAAAATTCGACGTTCGCCTGAAACGCTGCAAAAATTTATTTATAAGGGGGAGCCGGGCGATAGGCCTATTTACGATTGCGACGCGGCCGCGTTCCCAATCCAATCGCTTTAGCGAGGTCACTGCGCTGCTGCGCATAGCTTGGCGCGACCATTGGATAATCACTCGGCAGGCCCCAACGTTGGCGATATTCATCCGGCGACATGTTGTACGCGGTTTTCAAATGACGCTTCAGCATTTTCAATTTTTTGCCGTCTTCGAGGCAAACAATATATTCCGGCGTAATGGATTTTCGGATTGAAATAGCGGGCGTCGGTCGTTCCGACGCGGAATCGTCGTCCTTCTCCATATTCGCCAGGGTTTTATAAACCTGTTCGATCAATCCGGGTAACTCCGTCATGGCGACGGTGTTATTGCCGACATGGGCTGCGACAATTTCAGACGCAAGCCGCAACAATTCAGTCGTCTTCACCTCGCCTTCTATGGCTTCCGACATCGTATTCAGACCCCCAAACCGCCTTCTTGCGACTATTGTTATATATAGTCTCTTAAAGGTGTTTGGTTTTTTCTTTGTTTTTTCAATGAATAAAATTAAAAACCTAGCAACACTCTATAATTTAGTTAGTTAACCCCTTAATACAAGGTACTTTGTGGTAAAGTATTTTTGAATTGTACTAATTTTTACGTTGTTACTGTAAATTTCCAACTTTTTACCCGATCTTTAGTGCGTTCACCTTGCAAGAGCGCCCATAGCGTCTAAATCCGGAGCGATACGCCAAAGTCGAGACGCATAATCATCGCGTCAACGCGGACGCCGCCGGGGTCGCGGTAATAATCTTTGCGCCGCCCAACGATTTCAAACCCCACCGCGTCATACAACGCAATCGCACCGGGATTATCGACGGCGACTTCCAGAAAAACCGACGTCGCGCCCAACGCCGCCATTGAGGCGCATATTTTAATCACCAGCGCGCGCGCGGCGCCGTTGCGACGAAACGCGTCCGCCACGCCAACGCTGAAGATTTCCGCCTCTTCGGTCGCCGCCTGGCCGATAATGAATCCCGCAATACTTGCCGCCCCACCCACAGTCGCCTCAGGCGAAGGAGAAATTTCGGCGACAAGCGCGAACGCGCCCGGCGGGGTCAGATATTGCGCCACCGCCATACGGGGCTGAATCGGGTCAAAGACGGCGCCATAAATTTCCGCGACCCTGTCCAGATCGTCGGCGACCATTGGTCTAATAGCGACAATCGGACTCACGGGTCCAAACTCGGGTGCAAACTCACCGGCCCACACTCATTGGCCTGCGCCAGCGGGCCGGGCGGGGCGGGCCGGTAGACGCGGCAAGGCCGCATCCGGCGGCCGAAGATAGAGCGGCTCTGGCGGCGACATAGGGTCCCAGGGGGCGCCCTTATAAGCCAGCGTCGCCACGGTCGCCGCGTCGGGCGTATCAGGCCCATCCACGCGATGGACGCGCGCGCCCTGATCCCGTAATGCATCCATAATCAGATCGGCGCCATCGCCGCACACTGCCAGAGCGTCATTCGACGCTTCGGGGGCCAGAGCGTCATTCGACGCCTCGGAGGCAACTTTAGCTGCAATCGCCGCCGCGATGGCGTCGACGGAGGCCGCAGCCGGTTGCGTCACCGGTGAGCCATCAGATCCAAATATTTGAAAATAAAAATCCGATCGCCTGGCGTCCAGCACCACCAGCAACGGCGCCTTGGGCCCAGCGGTTTTCGATGAACCCACGCCCATCATCGATTGATGGGCGATCACCTGAAACGTCGTAAACCCAATAATCGGAATCGCCGCCGCCATGGCGATCGCGCGCGCCCCCGCCAAGCCAATGCGCAACCCGGTAAAGCCGCCTGGACCAATTGTCGTCGCCACCATATCGAGTTGATCGAAGGCCAGGCCCGCATCCGCCATCGCCTCCTGCGCCATTGGCATCAGACGCACCGCGTGGCCACGAGTCATTTTTTCCATGCGTCGCGACGCGATCCCATCACCCTTCCACACCGCGACCGAACAGGCCGACGTCGCGGAATCCAGCGCCAGAATATTCATGGGCGGCGACTGGCGTATTTATGGGCCCGATTACTGAAAGGAACAGACATCGTCAAAATCAAAGCGCGGGCTTCTACCAAAC
>JBLHZD010000057.1:0-16378 GCA_047631095.1 Alphaproteobacteria bacterium | reverse complement strand
GTCCACATGGCGCACCTCACGAAACGATTCGGTTCCGCAAAGGGAATCAAAATCAATTCCGAAATTCAAGAAAGCGCACCGGACAACCAATTCATCCGGCCCATTAAGTCTTCGGACGGACACTGAGATCGGGTTCTATGATGGTACAGAATTTTCAAAAGAAACATTTCCCTATTTTTAAGAACTAGCTGTCGGAAATTAGAATTTTTCTTATCAATCGATCATTGGTCTCGGCCATCTTAGCAGCCGTATATTCCGCCAGCGCCTTTTCTCTATTTTCTTCACCAAGTTTCCGGCGAAGTTCGGAGTCCTTCAATAGCACCTGTAGTTGATCCGCGAATTTCGTCTCATCATCAAGCGAAACGACAAAAGGTTGGTTGGCGGGAGCCACCATATTTTTTACGTCGCCAACATCGGTAGCGGCCACCGCCAGGCCGGACGCCATCGCCTCCACCACACTCAGCGGCATCTGTTCGCTATCCGACGACAATGCGAACACATCAAACAATCCCGTGAATTTTGACGGATCCGACATATAGCCAGGCGTTATTACCTGCGCATCAACGTCACAACGAACAGCTTCGGCCCGTACAGTCTCCAAATCATCGCCCGCGCCGACAATCACCAACCGGGCGGACAGGCCTTGCGACGCCTGTGCGAAAACCCTCACGAGCCGGGACAAGTTTTTAACCTTTCGGATTGCGGCCACGGTGCCAACGATGACCTCGCCTTCCTCGCGCTGAAAACCGGGTATGGCGTCCGCTTCTGGCGCGATCTGAAACGGCGCGCACTGTATCCCGTTGGGGAAATAGGCGATCTTTCGCTGCGGCGTCCACCAGACTTTGCGGGCGATTTCCGCAAGGTGTTGCGACGGCGTAAACACCGCGTCAACGCCGCCAAACGCGAACCGCCGCGTCCAGACCCGGCGCGGGATTTGCCGCAAGGATTCATCATGATTGAAACCCTCCTCATGATGGATATGGCGGCAGATATGCAAAAACCGATTCGCCAGCGCGAATTCAATTGACCCCCAGTTGCGCGTCATCAGGACATCCGGCGCAACCGATTTAAGCAGTCTGCGAATTCGCGACAAACGACTATACAAATTCCCGGACAGGTCGGGTGGCGGGATGACTTTTACATCCAGTTCCGGAGACAAGCGCTCCATACATTGCAAATTGCCATTGAGCGACAAGATCGAATGGCGATAGCGCGCCCCCAGTTCATTCATAAGGGTCGCCGTGCGCACTTCGGCGCCGCCAATGCCAAATCCTGAAAACACATGCAGTAAATGGGGAACCGACGTCATATTTCGACCTGCAACGCGCGAATACTCACGCCGAGAAAAACCGCGCGGATTATGCCCGTCGGCGCCCCGGATGGAAATATATATTCACGCCGCGCAACGGTCCCATTGCAGTCGCTTCTGGGATGGTATGTAATTCCGTCATCTTCCGACCCTCCCCCTTCCGGCCTTCACACGCACTCATGAGGACAATCCATGAACGAAAAGCATATCGACATCAAAACCGTTGACGGCGTGATGCCCACTTTTACGTGCTGGCCAGACGGCGACGGCCCCTTCCCCGCCATTGTATTTTACATGGACGCGCCCGGCATTCGCGATGAGCTTTATGATATGGCCCGGCGCATGGCGTCTGATGGTTATTTCGTCATTTTGCCCGATATGTTCTACCGCTTTGGCACCTTGCGCTTTCCCTTCCGCGACGAGAACACGCGCAAAATCTGGCGCGAAGCCATGGCCAACCTCAGCAACGCGGGCGTCATGGACGACACTCGCGCCATGCTGCGCTATATGGACGACCAGCCGCAGGTGAAGCCGGGCAAAAAGGCGTGTATCGGTTATTGCATGAGCGGCAGGATCGTCGCTTCCGCCGCCGGGACATTTCCAGAAGTCTTCGCGGCGAATGCCTCCCTCTATGGCGTCGGCATCGTCACGGATAAAGAAGACTCCGCCCACCATTTGGTCAAAAACATCAAAGGCGAAATGTATTTCGGGTTCGCCGAAACCGATTCCACCGTACCTGACTTCGTCGTACCGACGCTCACCGCGGAATTGGAAAAACACGGAACCAAATATACGCTGGAAACCCATCCGGGCACCCATCACGGGTTCTGCTTTCCCCTTCGCGAAGTATACGACGAAGCGGCGGCGGAAAAGGTGCACGCGCTGTTCATGGATATGTGCGCGCGCACCCTTACCTAAGTCTACGACGTATACCTGAGTCTACGGCGTTACGCGGCCATCCGGCGCCTTGGCGAGAAAGTCGAAATCAACGCCTTCATCCGCCTGGTTGACCGTGTCCAGATAGAGCTTCAAATAGCCCCGCTCCGCGCCTTCATGCGCGGGCGGGGGCGTCCATGCGGCGCGGCGGCGCGCCAGCTCATCATCATCCACCAGCAATTCCAGTTTCCGCGCGGGCGCGTCGAGCATGATCTGGTCGCCATCCTGAACCAACGCCAAGGGACCGCCAGCGGCTGATTCCGGCGTGATATGCAAGACGATAGAGCCAAACGCCGTCCCGCTCATCCGCGCGTCCGATATGCGCAACATGTCCTTCACGCCTTGCGCCGCCAGTTTTTTTGGAATTGGGATATAACCGGATTCCGGCATTCCCGGCGCTCCCTTGGGGCCGGAGTTCTGTAACACCAGAACATCGTCCGCCTTGACGTCGAGGTCAGGGTCATCGACCCGATTGGCCAGATCCTCCAATGAAGTGAACACAACGGCGCGCCCCGTATGCGTCATCAGCTCTTCGCTCGCCGCCGATTGTTTGACGATGGCGCCACCGGGCGCAAGATTGCCCCGCAGAACCGCAATGCCGCCGGACTCAAAGATCGGATCGTTCATCGGCCGCACCACTTTTTGCGGCCATGATGGCGAAGCGTCATCCAGATTTTCGCCCAGCGTCCGCCCGCTCACCGTCATGCAATCAAGGTTCAGCAACGGTCGCAATTCGCGCAGGATGGTCGTCACCCCACCCGCATTTTGCAAATCTTCCATATAGAATTGGCCGGAAGGCTTTAGGTCGACGAGCACCGGCGTTTCCTGCCCCATGCGGTCAATGGCTTCCATATCGACCTTGATCCCGCAGCGTCGCGCCACAGCCGTCATATGGACAAGCCCGTTGGTGGAGCCGCCAATGGCCAGCAACATTCGAAACGCATTCGCAAAGGCTTCCGGTGTTAAAATCTGATCCGGCGTCAATCCTTCCGCCGCGAGCGCCACAGCGCGCGTACCGGCATATTCCGAGTGACGCAACCGATCTGCGGACACCGCCGGGATCGCGGCGCCGCCCGGCAACATCATGCCCAGCGCTTCGGCCATGCAGGCCATCGTGCTGGCGGTCCCCATAACCATGCAGGTGCCCGCCGTCGGCGCGAGCCGCCCGCTGACTTCCTCGGTCTCGGCTTCGTCAATCTCGCCCGCGCGGAACATGCCCCAGTACCGCCGGCAATCGGTGCACGCGCCCAGACGCTCGCCCCGGTGGCTGCCGGTCATCATCGGGCCCGTGACGACCTGAATGGCGGGCGTATTCGCGCTGGCCGCCCCCATCAATTGGGCGGGCACCGTTTTGTCGCAACCGCCAATCATGACGACAGAATCCATCGGCTGCGCCTTGATCATCTCCTCGGTGTCCATCGACATCAGGTTGCGCGTAAACATCGACGTCGGATAAGCAAAGGATTCATGAATTGAAATGGTCGGAAAATCGACCGGTAATCCGCCCGCCAGCATCACGCCGCGCTTGATCGCATCGACAATTTCCGGCGCGTTTCGGTGGCAGGCGTTATACCCGCTGAATGTATTTGCGATACCAACAATCGGGCGGTTGAGCGCGTCATCGGAATAGCCCATCGCCTTGATGAAAGCCTTGCGCAGAAACAGCGAAAAATCCGCATCGCCATAATTGGTCAGCCCCTGCCGCATTCCTTTGTTTTTCGAATCGTCCTTATCGTCGGCCATAGCCAAAATTCCTTATGGTTCCAGCGCGTATTCACGCAATTCATCGATTGTCTCGGGATTCACCAGCGATGTGAGATCGCCTTCGGGCTGGTGCAGCAACACCGCGCGCACAAGCCGGCGCATAATCTTCAGGTTCCGTGTTTTTGGCAAGTCCGACACAAAGAAAATTCGCTTTGGTCGGTAAGACGCGCCCAACTGGCTAACCACCGCGTTGGACAGTTCCCCACGGAGCGACTCATCCCCCACCACACCGGGCATTGGCGTACAGACACAACAGATCGCCGTTCCCTTTATATCATCGGGAATACCAATCACCGCCGCCTCGACGATTTTCCCACCGCCCATCAAAGCGCCCTCAATTTCAGAGGGGCCCGTCCGCTTGCCAGAGACGTTGATGGTGTCGTCGGAGCGTCCCAGCAAAAACCACATCCCGTCCGCGTCGACCGTCGCCCAGTCGCCACATGCCGGGAAACATGGTCCAGTAATTTTCGATATATCGGTCGTCGTCACGCCAAATGCCGCGCGTATTGCCAATGGAAGGCTCCGTCATGACCAACTCACCCACCTCACCCGGCCTTACGGGATCGCCATTATCGTCAACGATCCTGGCGCCGGTGCCCGGCATGGGCCCTGCAAATGAGCCCGGCTTCATCGGCGACAATACCGAAGCGCAAACGATGCCGATGCATTCCGTCCCGCCGCTGATATTCATGATCGGGGCGCGGCCATAACCCACATGGTTAAACAACCAGACCCAAGCGTCATGCGTCCAGGGTTCGCCGGTCGACGCCATGATTCGTAACGCCGGATATTTATACTGATCCACTTCGTCGCCAAACCGCATCATCGAACGAACAGTCGTTGGCGCAATACCCAACCATGTAACATCATTTTCCGCCATCAACCGCCAGTGTCTGGCGGTATCGGGATAATCCGGCGTTCCTTCCACAGACAACAGACTGCCACCGGAATAGCTGGTGGAAATAGCGGTTATCGGACCGACCAGCCACCCCATGTCGCTCATCCACATCATGCGGTCGTCGCGCTGAAAATCCATGCATACGGAAACATCAAGCACGGTTTTTGCGGTCAGCCCAATATGGCTGTGCACGGTTCCTTTTGGTTTGCCCGTGGTGCCGGACGTAAACAACAGGAACGCCGTGTCTTCGGCCTCCATGATCTCCGTCGCTGCATTCGGGTCCCCGTTCGCCACGGCGTCATCCCACCAGACGTCACGTCCGGCTTGCATGGCGCAGCCTTCCGTCAGATCGCCCCCGCCCAAATCATCGCCCAAGCGTCGTACGACAAAAACGTTTTGCACAGCGCCGTTTTTCACCAACGCCAAATCGAGAATATTTTTCATGGCGTGGGCGGAGCCCCGACGCCATGTTCCATCTGCGGTCACGACGGCCTTAGCCTCTCCTTCCACCAAACGCAGCGCCACCGCATCGGCGCCGAATCCAGAGAATAAGGGCAGGGCGATGGCGCCAATTTTAACGATTGCGAACATCGCGGCGTAGGCCTCCGGCGTCATTGGCATATACAAACCAATGACATCGCCCTTGCCGAATCCACGTTGACGCAAAGCGTCGGCGAAGCGGCACACCATTTCATCAAAGGCGCGATAGGTGAGCTCGCGCCTCGCCCCGTCTTCGCCTTCCCATACCAGATAGGTTTTGTTCCAGATTGGCGTTTCGCGGTGTTTATCGAGGCAGTTTAAAACCAGGTTAGTCTTGCCGCCGATGCACCAACGCGCCCATTCGCGTCCCCGCGACACATCCATAATCTTGCGATAAGGTTTGTAGAATTTGAAATCGATAAACGATAGCAACAACGCCCAGAACCACTCCGGGTCATCGGTTGCGCGCGTATTCAACTGGACAAGGTTTTCGACATTCGCCGTGCGAAGAAGCCTGTTCATGACAGACTTTTCGATGACCGACGGACTCGGTCGCCACAAGATCTCAGCGGGACTCGCCATTATGTTTTACTCAATGTTGACGCGTATCAAACAGGTTCCCGAATCAATTTTCGCAGAGACATCAAATTATCCGGCGGCGCTTCGCTCGAGAATCGAGGCCAGGCGGTAAACGCCACCTCCCCGACATAGATGTCGCCATGGCGATCCACCGCCAGGCCGTGCGGCGCGATAAACCGGTCCGGGTCCCGTCCGCCGGGCGTCGCGCCCAGTCGCGATAATAATTTTCCCTGATTATCCATGATGGACACGCGCGGCCCGATATTCGGCATATCCTTATTGACCGGCATACCGGGGCCGAGCTCGCCGACATAGAACAGCGGGTCTTTTCCCGCGCTCATACACAACCCGCATGGGCGGTGCATGTCATACCATTGGGTCTCGAATTTTCCGTTCCCATCAAAGACCTGAACGCGATGATTTTCACGATCTGCGACATACACCCAGCCATCGTCATCACAGCAAATATTGTGCGCGATGTTGAACTGCCCCGGATCATTGCCGGGCTCCCCCCACGCCATCAGAAGTTTCCCGTCGGGCGAATATTTGTGAAGGCGAGAATTTCCGTACCCGTCGGAAACATAGATATCGCCGGTCGGGGACAGCGCTGTATGGGTGCAGCGGTGAAAGGGTTCGCCGCTCATATAAGGCGCTGGCTTTCCCGAAACGCCCAGTTCCAGCAGCACTTTGCCGTCCAGCGTGCAGCGGCGCATCGAATGGTCGCCGTCATCGGTGCAATAGATTGTCTCGTCCAGACCGATATGCAGGCCATGCGGGCGAGAGAAAATATCCTCGCCCCAGGATCGCAGAAAATTTCCCTCGCGATCAAAAACGATCATCGGATGTTCGCCGCGATTGAATACATAGACCTGATCTTTATGATCGATCGCAACCGCCGCCACATCGCGAAACGCCCAGCCGTCGGGTAATTTCGCTCAATCCATGTCGACCCGATACGTATACTCGCCACTACCAACCGTTACCGACATTCTAATCTCCCCCAATTATTGTTGTCGCGCCCCCTGTTCGCACAACTGTAGTGCAGCCCCCGACGCCCATGAACCAACATGGACAGGCATTTGACGGAGCCCTAGACTCGCCGCCTTCAACAGGAACAAAAACATGACAAACTCGCCACATCCAAAATTGGACAATTTGCGCGTCATCGGACGCCGCGTCCGCCGCAAGGAAGATATCCGCCTGCTCACGGGCAGAGGTCGGTTCAGCGACGACTTTAGCGAAGATGATCAAACCCACGCGTCGTTGGTGCGCGCGCCCTATGCGCACGCCATCATCGGACGCATCGACACCACCGCGGCCCGCGCCATGCCCGGCGTCTTGGGCGTCTTTACCGGCGCGGACATGACCGCCCTTGGCGATATTCCCCACGACCCGCTTCCGAAGACCAAGTTTGATTTGAAACTCCACGCGCCAGGCCGCGCGGTTGGCGACCCTGTCTTTCTGGGGCACCATGTTCTGTTGCCCACCGACAAGGCGCGATATGTCGGCGAGGCTATCGTCATGGTCGTCGCCGAGACAAAACATCAAGCGACCAACGCCGCAGAGATGGTGGAAATCGACTATGAGCCGCTTGACGCCGTCACCAACACACGCGACGCCGCCGCGCCGGACGCCCCGCATTTGTGGGACGATATCACGGGCAATGTGCTGATTGAAACCTTCTTTGGCGACAAGGCAAAAACCGACGCCGCCTTCGCCAAGGCTGATCACGTCGTCGATATGGCGTATAATATCCCCCGTGTGACCGGCGTGCCGCTGGAGCCGCGATCCGCGCTGGCGGTGCATGACGTCGAAGCGACGCAAACCACGATTTACGCCGGCAGCGGCGGTGTTGTCCGCCAAAAGCGCGAAATCGCAACGGTGCTGCATGACGACCCCGAGACGCTTCGTATCGTCGCTTATGATATCGGCGGCAATTTTGGCACGCGCAACCGCGTTTATGTCGAGTTTGGACTAACCGCCTGGGCCGCCCGGCGTCTGGGACGGCCCGTAAAGTTCACCGCCCAGCGCAGCGAATCGTTCATCAGCGATTATCAGGGCCGCGACCTCCTGGTCGACATGTCGCTCGCGTTCGACGCCGAGGGTAATTTTCTGGCCCTTCGATCCGATAACCTCAGTAACGCGGGGTCCCATTGCGTTTCCCTGTCGCCGCTGTCCAAAGGGTCGGGCATCGTCACCGGATCGTACCATTTCCCGGCCGCGCATCTTCGCTCCCGCTCCACCTATAGCAATACACCGCCCACAAACGCCTATCGCAGCTCGGGCCGGCCGGAATCCATTTTCGCCATTGAACGCATCATCGACACCGCAGCGGCGGAACTGGGGTTCGATCCCATCGAGCTCCGTCGGCGTAATTTGGTGACATCAGCGCAAATGCCCTACACCAACGCCGTCGGCATGACGTATGACAGCGGTGAATACGAAACGACGATGGACAAGGCCATGGCGCTGGCCGATTGGGACGGGTTTCCCGCCAGACAAGCGGCGGCGAAGGCGCACGGTAAATGGTTGGGCCGGGGCATCGGCCATTATGTTGAATCCTCCATCGGCGCGCCCATAGAGCAATCGCAAATCCACGTGAGCCGGGACTCGGAAGAAATACAGGTCGTCATTGGCACCCAACCGAGCGGCCAGGGACATGAAACCAGCTTTGCGCAAGTCGCCGCGGAGTGGCTGGGCGTGCCGGTCGAAAAGGCGCGCATTGTCCTGGGCGACACCAACATCGTGAAAGTTGGCGGCGGCTCGCATTCCGGTCGGTCCATGCGCATGGCGGGCACGGTCATTGTAAAGGCCGCCGACGCCTTGATTGAAAAGGGCAAACGACTGGCCGCCGATATGCTGGAGGCCGCCCCGTCGGACATGGAATTTGAAGACGGTCGTTTTTTCATAACCGGTACGGATAAGACGCTTTCGATTTTTGACGTCGCCGCGCGCGCGCCGGAAGACGACCCACTTTCCGTCGTGGAAAGTCATGAAATGCACACACCGGTTTTTCCCAACGGGTGCCATGTCTGCGAGATTGAAGTCGACCCGGAAACCGGTCATTTGATGATCCAGCGTTATACCGCCGTCGATGATGTCGGGCGCGCCATCAACCCCCTGATCGTCGACGGGCAAACCCATGGCGGCATAGTACAAGGCGTTGGTCAGGCGATATGGGAACAATGCGTGTTCGACGATAGCGGGCAACCCCTGAGCGGGTCGTTCATGGATTACGCCATGCCTCGCGCCTTGCATTTCCCGTCCTTCAACACCGAATTACATGAAGTCCCCTCGCCCACCAATCCGCTGGGCGTCAAGGCGGGCGGCGAAGGCGGCACAACGCCGGCGCTGGCGGTTATCGTCAATGCGGTGGCGGACGCCTTTCGCCCCATGGGCGGAGACGAGGGTATATTGCGCGCGCTGACCATGCCGCTGACGCCGGAGAAAATTTGGCGCGCGGCGCACCGTTATACCCAAACCACAGTTTCGAAATAGATGAGGCTCGAAAATGACCGATTCTAACGCGCCCCTTCGCATCATTTCATTCCCCGGCGCGGGGAACCTGCCGCTTTTTGCGGGAACCGAAAAAGGCTTTTTCCAAGCCCAAGGCGTCGAGGTAAATGTGGAGACCACGCCCAGCTCCATGTATCAGGTCCAAAAGCTGGTCGCGGGAGAATTCGATCTGGCCTGCACCGCCGTCGATAATGTTTTCGCCTACCAAACGGGCGCAGGGGAAATTGAACTCGACCGCGAGCCTGACCTGTTCATCGCAATGGGCGCGACGCAAATCGAACTTTCTTTCGTCGTCGCGCCGGAGATTAAGTCATTCGCCGGTTTGAAAGGCAAAACGATCGCCATGGATGCGCTGGCGACCGGCTTCGCCTTCGTCCTGTATCAGATGTTGGAGAACGCTGGCGTTTCACGCGACGACATTACGTTAGTCTCTGTCGGATCCACGCCCAGCCGGTGGGAGTCAGTGCGCGACGGGGACCATGCCGGGACCTTGTTGATCGAACCGTTCACCAGCGCAGCACGCGGCGCCGGTTTTCGCGTCCTTGAAAGCAGTCTGGATACGTTTACCCATTACCAGGGACAAGTATACACCGCCAGCCGGTCCTGGGCGGCCGATAACCAGGACCCCGTCATCGCCTTTATAAAGGGATATCTCAACGCGCTTGATTGGGTGCTGGACCCTACAAACAGGGACGAGGCGGAAGACATGCTGGGGCGCAATATGCCGAACATGAAACCACAGGCCATCGCGCCCGCCTTAGCCAAACTCCTGGAACCCCACACGGGATTAACGCCTAACGCCACAATCGACCCGCGCGACCTGCAGGCTGTTCTGGATTTACGAGCCCAATTTGGCCCCACGCCGCCAGGACCGCCAGGCAAATATCTCAACCTGTCCTACTATAACACGGCGCAGAACGACCGGGCCTGACATCGCGTTTTAGGCATTGTCCCCTTCTGTTGGAAATGCCACGCTTGGCGTCTGATGCGTCGATCGCTTCGCGATCCAATTCCTGAGAATGGCGTATTTTCAACACAAAGAGATTTACAATGGAATTAGGGTTCGTTCGCCTTGGTGCCATTGGCGGTGCGTTAGCGCGTCGATTAATGTTGTCTCAAAAACTCCGCGTCCTGGATTTAAGACCGGAGATCGTAGCCGATTTTGCGAAGAATGGCGCAATTCCAACCCAAAATAGCGCGGCGATGGCGCGGGAATGCGACGTGGTCATGACGTGCCTTCCCACGTCCGCAAACGTGCGCGAGGCTATTTTTGGCGACGGCGGATTGCTGGAGGGGTTAGAGCCCGGTATCATCATCATCGACCAGACATCCGGCGACCCGGATGAAACCCGAAAAATGGCGGCGGAGCTGGCGGAAAAAGGCGTCATCCTGATCGACGCGCCGGTCTCGGGCGGGCCTCGCGGCGCCGATGCGGGCACAATCGCGATCATGGTTGGCGGGCCTCTGGATTCCTTCGACACAATCAAACCCATTCTGGAAACAATCAGCCCTAATATTTTTCACTGTGGCGATGTCGGCAATGGACATGTCCTCAAACTGGTCAACAACGTAATTGCAGCCAGCAACCGGATCGCAACGCTGGAAGCCGTCGCCATGGGCCGTAAATACGGGCTGACGCTTGATACGATGGCCACGGTCATCAGCAAGAGTTCCGGCCAAAGTAATACGTCCAGCAATACGCTTCCTAAAATTGTTCGGGGGGAACAGGCCTCCAATTTCGGGCTGGCGCTCATGTTAAAAGACGTTCGTCTGGCGACCCAGCTCGGCGTCAATTGCGGCGCCCCCATGTTTATCGGAAACATGGTGCGCGGTATGTTACAGAGCTACATTTATGATTACGGTGAAGACGCCAATCTTGACGTCACCTTCCCGGCGATTGAAAAATCCGCGAATATGAAATTTGTCGACTAACACAGTCAACGCCGCAACAGCGGCAATTTTGGGGGAAAACCATGATACATGAATTGCGAACATATACTTTTCATCCGGGCAAACTGCCAGGTTATCTGAAAATCGCGGAAGAAATCGGCCGCCCGATCCGAGGCAATGATTACGGCGTCAATCTCGGTTATTGGACCAATGAATTCGGCACGTTGAACCAGATCTGGCACTTGTGGGAATATGAGGACTTGAACGCGCGGGAGGAATTGCGCGCAAAGCTGTCGCAAAACAAGGACTGGGCCAGCGAGTATGTCGCGAAGATTAAACCCCTGATCCAACGTCAGGACATTCGCCTGATGGCCCCTCAGAAAGACTTCACGCCACCGTCAAGCGACGGCAATGTCTACGAACTTCGCTACTACCGGACGCAAATGGGTAGAGCCGGCGAATGGCTGGGTCATTTCAAAGACATATTGCCAGTGCGCGAAAAATACGCCCCGAATGTCGGCCTTTGGCATACCCAGGCGCCGCAACCCAATGAAGTCGTCCATCTATGGGCCTATGACAGCCTGAACGACCGCGCGGACATTCGCGCACAGGTCGGCGCGGATAAAGACTGGCAAGGGTTTTTGAAGAAAGCCGGCGGAATTCTGGTGGAAATGAACGCCATTATCCTGAACCCCACGAATTACTCGCCGGCGAAATAACGCTCAACGGTTTGTATTGGAATTGGAGAAGCGATCGATGAGCAAACCATCACTACACCATGCGCCCATTATCCGGCGCACCAGTGATTTTCCTGCAGAGATGGGTCGCTTCGCCAATACGACGAAAATGGTGTTTCATCCAACCGATGAACATCCGACGGAGCCGAACGCCGGGATACTGACCTATATGCCCGGCGCCGGCTTTCCGTTGCACAAACATGGTTTTGCGCAGGTCTGGTACATTATCGAAGGTGAATGCCAGTTTGGCGGCGATACGCTTGGGCCCGGCGACATGGTGTATATGCCCGATCCCCATTTTGAACATGAAATGCATACAGAGAACGGATGTAAAATATTGTTTGTGCAATATACCGGGCCGGACACGGGCGCCGGTCCTGTTTATGAAGGGCGTTTTAACAAGAAAACGCCCACCAATATCGCCAAAGAAGATCTGGAACACTGATACGGCGAACTCTCGCCGCCAACCGTTCATTACAAAACAGGCGCGGTGAACTCAGCGCGCCTGTTTTTTGCTCTGATTTACCAGTCGCAGGTTACCCGGTCACACTCACGTTTTCATTCACGAAGAGCTGGCTTTCATTCTCGCCGCTTTCGTAAACGGAATACCCGGAACCGCCGATTGTCACCGACCCGGTATTGCTCCAACCCGCGCCCGCATCCAGCACATCGCCGGAATCGCCGTCAATCAACAGACTTTCATTGGCGCCGGTCAGACTATTGGTCTCCCCCGCCGCCGCGAAGACGATAAAGTCATCCAGGAACAGAGTGTTATCGCCTGATCCGCTGAAGTCGATGACTTCGAGATTGCTCAGTTGATCGCCGCGTAGGGTTGTCAGGTCGAAGCTTTCGCCCGCGCCCGTAAACTCCAGTATATCCGTCCCGGCGCCGCCATCCAATCGACCGAAACCTGTATCCGGCGCCACAAAGACATCATCGCCGTCGCCGCCATGCACCAAGTCCGCGCCGCCGCCGCCGGAGAATGTATCATCCCCGTCACCGCCGGAGAACACATCCGCGCCCGTCGTACCGGTCAAGATATTGTCGTTGCCGTCGCCCTGATGGGTTACCGCCTTGGCGACCAGCGTAATATCGCTACTGGTCTGGATGGCGTCCAACACGACGCCGCCGCCAACATCCAGATCGTTGATCTCGTGGAAGCTGCCACTCAACGTCCCGGCGTTGATTACATTGAAACTGTCGCCTTCGGAAACTTCAAAGCCACCGAATTCGACCGTATTCACCGTGCCGCCGAGCGCAAATTCACTACTCACGGTCAGTAAATCATGGCCGTCATGAACGCCTGGCGTCAAACCACCTAATTCAAATTCATAGAACGATGTAGAGGCGAACGAGAAATCACCTTCGACATGCATTGACCCTGGGGACAACCCGGCGAACAACGTTCCCTGGACGTCGAAGGTCCCCGTACCCGCGATCGCCACAGTGCCGCCCGATGATACATCAACTGTAGAACCTGCCTCCGAGCGCAATATGCCGGTCTCGACGGTCAGGACGGAATTTCCTAATTGCAGGAAGTCGGTGACGCTCAAAATATCCGCCGTACCACCAAATAGTAACGTCTGGCTTGCATCAATGGATAGGGTGCCGGTCGCGGTCATCGTTGTCGCAAAAGAATGCAACTCTGTGGCGCCATCAGTAAAGAAGTTAAGCTCGTCGCCGCCACTCAATGTACTGCCGCCAAACGTCCAATCCCCCGCCAACACCAGATTATCATTAGCAACAGTCGTGGTCTCATCCGTGTCGTAGCTCACTGTCAGCGTTCCGGTATCCGACATGGCGCGGATATCGGAGGATTCCAGCGTTATCGTTGACTGACCGGCGCCGAAGAAGTCGATGTTTTCGATCCCTTCGACTCTCGTATCGCCAATACCGGTAAAGTCCAGATCAACCCCGCCATTCAAGACGAGGCAATCCTGGCCGCTGCCGCCGTCAATTTTCGCGAATGCGTTATCGACGAGGAATATGTCATCGAACCCGGCGCCCGCACGAAGCACATCCGCACCGCCGCCGCCCAGCAACAGATCGTCCCCTTGGCCAGCCACAATGACATCGACGCCAGCAGTACCGGTAAAGGTTTCGCCGAGCCCTGTTCCCTGTTGCGTCACCGCACCGGAGAAGTTAGCGCCGTAGACAATGTAACTCGCCCCCGCCGCAGCGCCACCTTCATCGTTTAACTTGGCCCCGATGATCAAATCATCGAAACCATCGCCATCGATATCGCCGGCAGTCTCCACTGATTTGCCCGCAATATCATCTACAGTCTCACCCGCGAGTTTGAAACCACCCGTTCCCAGTTTGACATCCTTAAGATCAATTGTTGTTGGCGGCTTCGCCTGACCGAAGACGACATAGGCGGAACCAGAACTGAACCCCTTAACAACATCGCTACTGGCTCCGATGAGTAAATCATCAAATCCATCGCCGTTCACATCACCGGGGGACGCCACGGATACGCCCGCAGAGCCATTAATGTCCTCGCCAATAATTTTAAAGCCGCCATTGCCCAAGGCGACGTCGTCCAAATTCACGGTGGTGGGTAGCAATGATTGTCCAAAGAAGACATAAGCCGCGCCGGCATAAGTACCACCGGCGTCATTTGCAGTGGCGCCAATGACCAGATCGTTGATCCCGTCTCCATTGAAATCGCCCGCCGAGTTGACCGAAAAACCGGCCAGATCTCCGGCATTTTCGCCTGTAATCTTAAAGCCGCCGGTGCCCAATGCGACATTGTCCAGATCAATGGACGCTATCCGCACGGCTGTGCCCAGGATTACGTAGGCGGCGCCAGAGTCCAGCCCATCGCCATCATGTCGATAAGCGCTAATAATAATTTCGCCGAAACCATCGCCATTGAGATCACCCGCAGAGGCGACGGATTTCCCCGTGTAATCAAAGGCGTTTTCACCGATAATTTTGAATCCGCCCGTACCCGCAGCAACATTTTTCAAGTCGATAGAGGCCGGCGGCGTTGTTGAGCCGAAGACGACGAACATCGCGCCAGAGCCCAAACCGCCGTCCGAGTCATTTTTCTGGGCGACAATCAAATCTTCAACGCCGTCGCCATTGAAATCGCCAGCATTTGAAACGGCGTATCCCGCAAGAGCGCCACCGGATTCACCCGAAATCTTGAACCCGCCCGTGCCGAGCGCGACATCGGACAATTTGACGCCCGATATTGACGAACCCCCAAAGACGACAAACGCCGCGCCCTTATCCAAGGCGTTACCTGGCGCACCAATAATCAGGTCGTCAACGCCATCTCCATTCAAATCCCCAGCGGCCGAAACAGATTGCCCAGCCTTATCGTTGCCAGCTTCGCCAACAATTCGGAAACCACCCGTCCCCGCCGCGATTGTTACCAAATCAACTGTTGAAGGTCGCAGCGCCGAACCAAACACTACAAACGCCGAGCCCGAATTCAAGCCATTCGAATCGCTGAGATTAGCGCCGACAATGAGGTCGTCGAATCCATCGCCATTGACGTCGCCAGCGTTTGATACGGAAACACCGAATTCATCACCCGAATATTGACCGATGATTTTGAAACCGCCATCGCCCAGAGCAACATCGGACAGTTTCGCCGGCGTAATCACGGAATCAGCGGTTACGCCCGACGTATCAATACCAATTTCAGTAAACAACGTCGCGCCGCCCAGCGTGAATTTCTCGAAAGTTCCGTCCAGCAGATCAAAGGTGCCGCTGGAGGCCCACTCGCCGCCGGTGCGCACCACGTCGCCCGCAGAACCAAGTACCTTAAAGGTGTCGGAGGCGTCGTTAAAGGAATCCAGAATATTGCTGGCGTGGATCGACAATGTATTGTCGCCGCCACCGTCTAGATCAAGGACTTCTATGCTCTTGAGTATGCTGGGTAGCGATGAGACATCGCCGCTATTTAAATGGACGCCGCCACTGACAATCAAAGTATCAACGCCAGAGCCGCCATCAACGGTGCCGTCCGCCACGTCAAACACAATCCGGTCGTCGCCATCGCCACCAAGAAGTCTGTCGAACCCGGCGCCGCCATCAAGGAAGTCGTTCCCACTACCGCCGTCTAATGTGTCGTCGTCCGCGCCACCAAACAGTACATCGTCGCCATCGCCACCAAGAAGACTGTCGAACCCGGCCCCACCGTCCAGGCTATCATTGCCGAAGCCGCCAAGCAGAACGTCATTATCGGCGCCGCCGATCAACACATCGTCGCCGTCGGCGCCGTCGAGCGTATCCGCCCCGAAGCCGCCGTTCAGC
>JBLHZD010000056.1:0-16500 GCA_047631095.1 Alphaproteobacteria bacterium | reverse complement strand
GAAACGATTCGGTTCCGCAAAGGGAATCAAAATCAATTCCGAAATTCAAGAAAGCGCACCGGACAACCAATTCATCCGACCCATTAAGTCTTCGAACGGACACTTAGAGAACCGTCTCGAATGAATATTTTGTTTAATAAATTTTTATTTTCTCGCCTTTTATAGTTTTCAGCATCACTGAAACCTAATTTAAGATCACTAATGGATAACATATTTGTCCTCTGTTTTTTTAGTATATTTTTTAAAACCGAGAATATAAGTGAGTGTTATTTTATAGATTAAATTTCAGAGGTTGTGAATAAAAATCCAAAAGAAATTTTAAATGAGCGGAGTGGAAGAACTTTGGCAAACTTTATTTATCTTTAATTCCTGACTTCAGATCTGCGCTGGAAATAAGGGAAATAGAAAGCATATTAACTTCTTCAAATTAGAAACAGCCCTATCATCAAACAATTATTCTAGGTTGTTGTCATACCTCATTTTTGAGACTGAGCAGGCTTGCTTTTAAGCAAATTTAGATATATATTCCTATAAAATTATATCTCACCTGAGACGTGGGACGCACCACGCCCTCAAATGTTAACCGATGTGTATCCATGCTAATCAAAAAAAGGGCGAGCACCACAAACCGACGCTAAAACCGGGAGCGCAGAGAATTCCCGATGGCGTCTTTTAATTTTCGGCGTTCGGGTGTAAAAATCGCTCACCGAATTTGGTTGCTGGTCCCGGTCTGGGGCCTCTGATGCTAATTACTCGTATTCCCGAACGCGCCGGTCTTGTTTCACGGGTGTAATCGCGGAAGAAAATTTGATGCTCAAATCTATACAGAAGGAGTTCGCCCGTGTCTGGACAGGATAGCTTGAAGGCTCGTCGCAGCCTAAATGTCGATGGAAAGTCCTACGATTATTTCTCCATCCCCGCCGCCGCCGAAGCGCTGGGCGTTGATTTCACCAGCCTGCCTTATTCCATGAAGGTGCTGTTGGAAAACCTGTTGCGCAATGAAGACGGCAAAACGGTGAAGGTCGACGACATCAAGGCGCTGGCCGGTTGGATCGAGACGCGCAAGAGCACACAGGAAATCGCCTATCGCCCGGCGCGGGTGCTGATGCAGGATTACACCGGCGTGCCCGCCGTGGTCGATCTGGCCGCGATGCGCGACGCGATGGTTAATCTGGGCGGCGATCCGAACAAGATCAATCCGCTGTCGCCGGTCGATCTGGTCATCGATCACTCGGTGCAGATCGATCATTTTGGCACGCCGGACGCGTTCCAGAAGAACGTCGAGATTGAATTTGAACGCAATGGCGAACGCTATGAATTTTTGCGCTGGGGTCAGGGCGCGTTTAGTAACTTCCGCGTCGTCCCGCCGGGGACCGGCATCTGCCACCAGGTCAATCTGGAATATTTATCCCAGGGCGTGTGGACGAAAGAAGAAGACGGCAAGACGATGGCCTATCCCGACACCTGCGTTGGCACGGACAGCCACACCACGATGGTGAACGGCATGGGCGTGCTCGGCTGGGGCGTTGGCGGTATTGAAGCCGAAGCGGTCATGCTGGGCCAACCGGTGTCCATGTTGGTGCCTGAGGTTGTCGGCTTCCGCATGACGGGCGCGCCGAAAGAAGGCATGACGGCGACCGACGTGGTGCTGACCGTGGTGCAAATGCTGCGCGCCAAGGGCGTGGTTGGTAAATTTGTTGAATTCTACGGGCCGGGCCTCGCCAGTTTGTCGCTGGCGGACAAGGCGACCATCGGCAACATGGCGCCGGAATATGGCGCGACGTGTGGTATCTTCCCGATTGATGCGGAAACCATTCGCTTCATGAACTTCACTGGGCGCGACGCAGACCGGGTGAAGCTGGTGGAAGCCTATGCGAAGGCGCAGGGCATGTGGCGCGAAGACGGCGCCGCCGACCCGGTCTTCACCGAAACGCTGGAGCTGGATTTGTCGACGGTCGAGCCGTCCATGGCGGGACCGAAACGTCCCCAAGATCGCGTGGCGCTGTCGAATGCGGCGTCTTCGGTCAAAGACATCATGGCCAAGGAAGGCAGCGGAACTGCGACGCAGGTTGAGGGTTCCGATTACAAGCTGGAGCCGGGCGCGGTTGTGCTAGCGGCGATCACCAGCTGCACGAATACGTCCAACCCCGCCGTGCTGGTCGCGGCCGGATTGGTGGCCAAGAAAGCCCACGAAAAAGGCATGACGGTCAAACCTTGGGTGAAGACGTCGTTTGCGCCGGGCAGTCAGGTGGTGACCGATTATATGGTCGGCGCCGGGTTGCAGGAGCATATGGACGCCATGGGCTTTGGCCTTGTCGGCTATGGCTGCACCACCTGTATCGGTAACTCCGGGCCGTTGCCTGAAGCGGTGCATAACGCCATCGTTGACGGCGATCTGAGCATCGGCGCGGTGCTGTCGGGCAATCGTAATTTCGAGGGCCGCGTGCATCCGTTGACGAAACTGAACTATCTGGCCTCGCCGCCGCTCGTGGTGGCCTATGCGCTGGCGGGTTCGTTGACAGTGGATGTGGCGAACGACTCGCTGGGCGACGATGCGGACGGAAACCCCGTCTATCTGAAAGACATCTGGCCGTCGAATAAAGAGATCAACGACATCATCAACGATGTGTTGACCCCGGAAATGTATCGCCAGCGCTACGACAATGTGCAGGAAGGCCCCGTGCAGTGGCAGAAGATTCCCGCCACGTCGAGCATGACCTATGAGTGGAATTCCGGATCGACCTATGTTCAGCATCCGCCGTATTTCGAAGGCATGAAGGCCGAGCCGGAACCGTTGGAAGATGTTCATGGCGCGCGTTCGATTGCGGTGCTGGGGGACTCGATCACGACGGATCACATCTCTCCGGCGGGCAACATTCAACGCGACGGACCGGCGGGCACTTATCTGCTGGAACATCAGGTGCGCCCGAACGAGTTCAACTCCTATGGCGCGCGTCGCGGCAACCACGACATCATGATGCGCGGCACCTTCGCCAATATCCGGATCCGCAATGATGTGGCGCCGGGCACCGAAGGCGGCGTGACCAAGCATTATCCCGACGAAGAAGTCATGTCGATCTATGACGCTGCGGCCAAATATCAGGCCGAGGGCGTGCCCCTGGTCGTGATTGGCGGCAAGGAATACGGCACCGGATCGTCGCGCGATTGGGCGGCGAAGGGCACCTTGTTGCTGGGCATCAAGGCGGTCATCGTGGAAAGCTTCGAGCGTATCCATCGCTCCAACCTCGTTGGTATGGGCGTGTTGCCCCTGGTCTTCAAGGATGGCGCCAGTCGCCAAAGCCTGAAACTGGACGGGTCTGAGAGCTTCGACATCACTGGCGTCGAAGCAGGTCTGAAGCCGGGCATGGATCTGGATTGTAAAATCACGCGGACCGATGGCTCGAGCGAGACCATCAAACTGTTGTGCCGGATCGATACATTGGACGAAGTCGCCTATTTCGAAAATGGCGGCATCCTGCAATACGTCCTGCGCAACATGCTGGACGATAAAGCGGCGTAACCAGCGCTGCGGAATGTGTTTTGTGCGCGAGGGGGCGATCACGCCGCCTCGCGCACGTTACACTCAACCGTGATTGGCGGTTGATCCGGATGCTGGCTTATTGTCAGATCATGATAAGACGACATATTCTTGGCGCGGCGTTGGCCGGCCTCTTTATTTTTCTCGCAACGGGCGCTGATGCCAAATCGCCGGTCGTTGTTGAACTATTCACCAGCCAGGGCTGCTCCTCCTGCCCGCCCGCCGAAGCCTATCTTGACGATCTGGCGCAGCGCGACGACGTGATCGCGTTGGAGTACCACGTCGATTACTGGGACTATATTGGCTGGAAGGACCCGTTCGGCAACCGCGATTACACCGTACGCCAGCACCGTTATGTTGAAAAACTGGGCGGGCGCTACGCCTACACGCCGCAAATGGTCATCAATGGCGTAACCCACGAAGTCGGCTCCAAACGCCGCCGGGTGGATGCGATTATTCGCGAGGCGCAGATCAATGCGTCTGACGCGGCGCCGGTGCTGACAATGGTCCGCAAGGGCGATTTGATCACGGTGACGTTGGCGGGCGCGACGCCGGAAACGCCGCTGAATGTTGTGTTTCTATCCTTCGACGGACGTCATAAAACCGCCATCACGCGGGGTGAAAACAGCGGCAAGACGCTGGTGAATTCTCACGTGGTGCGCGGGATTGAACGCCTGGGCCAATGGAATGGCGGCGCGGCGGAATTCACCGTTTCGATGAAAGGCCGAAAGGGCGACGGCGGTTGCGCCGTCATCGCCCAGGATGCGCAGCAGGGCCCTATCGCCGCCGCTGCGTCTTTAACGTTCGCCTCAAACTAAACTCGTCTAACTCATCAAACTCGTCGAACGCATCCGGGTTACCCCACCAGCCCTTTCTGCATGGCGGATGACATCCGTCGGGCGAATCCCGACGGGTCGGGCAGGGCCTCGCCTTCGATAATCCGCGCCTGATCCAGCAACAGGAACGCGGCGTCCTGCAGACTGTCTGCGCCGTCATCCTTGGCGATTGCGGCCAGTTTCTCGATCAGGGCGTGTTTCGGGTTGATTTCCAGCACCCGCGTCGCGCTTTCGTCGAGTTGGTTATGGGCCTTCAACATGCGCTGCATGTTCATGTCCATATCGCCCTCATCGGCGATCAGACACACCGCGCTTTCCGTCAGGCGTTGCGAGGCGCGAACGTCTTTTACGTTGTCGCCCAGGGCCAGCTTCAACGCGGCGATCAGACGGTCGGTATCTTCTGAACCACTGGTCTCCTCGGCGTCCTTTGCGTCCTCATCGTCGTCGCCGGTTTTTATGGCGGATAGATCGTCGCCGCCGCGCGTGACGGATTTGAACGCCTTTTCTTCATAGACGCCAATCATCGGTAGCCAGAATTCGTCCACCGGGTCGGTCAGCAACAGGACTTCAACGCCGCGCGCCGTAAAGCCTTCGAGTTGGGGGCTCTTGCGCAGCGCGTCGATTTCCGAGCCGGTGATATAGTAGATCGCTTCCTGCCCGTCCTTCATGCGCTCGACGTAATCTTTCAGATTGGTCAAGTCGTCGCCATTGGTGGATTTGAAGCGGGTGAGCTCCAGCAACGCGTCCCGATCACCCAGGGCCTCATACAAGCCCTCCTTCATAACCGCGCCGAATGCGTCCCAGAACGCGGCGTAGGCGTCTGGTTCGTCGGTGGCCTTCTTTTTCAACTCGTTCAGGATACGCGTCGTCAGGCCGGATTTGATCTTGGAGAGGACCGGATTGTTCTGCAGCATTTCCCGACTGACGTTGAGCGGTAAATCTTCAGAATCGATAACGCCGCGCACGAAGCGCAACCAGCGCGGTAACAGGTCCTCGCAATCATCGGTGATGAAGACGCGCTTCACATACAGCGAAACCTTGGTGGGCCGGTCCTGATGAAACAAATCGAAGGGACGGCTCGTGGGCACATAAAGCAGGCCGGAATATTCAATCACGCCTTCGACGCGGAAATGCGACGTCATCCACGGGTCGTCTCCCAGATGGGAAATGTGGTGGTAGAATTCCGTGTATTGTTGCTCCGTGACCTCGCTGCGGGGGCGGGTCCAGATGGCCGAGGCGGTGTTAATGGTCTCCGGCGCTTTCTCTTCGGGCTCGGCCTCCGCATCGTCGTCATCCGTCTTCGGCGGCTCGCCGCCGGTCAGTGTGATCGGGATGGCGATATGATCGGAGTAGGTCTTGACGATGTGCCGAATACGATAGGGTTCGGTGAATTCGTCCTCGGCTTCCTTTAGGTGCATAGTGATGGTGACGCCCCGGTCGTCGCGGGCCTCGTCGCCTTCCACCTGCTCAATGGTGAATTCGCCCTTGCCGTCCGACGACCAGCGCCAGGTTTCGTCATCGCCGGCATGGCGGCTGACAACGTCCACTTTATCCGAGACCATGAAGGCGGAATAAAAGCCGACGCCAAACTGGCCGATCAGCGAGACATCCTTTTTGGAATCGCCACTCAGTTGATCGAGAAACGCCGAGGTGCCGGAGCGCGCAATCGTGCCCAAATTGTCGGTCAGGTCGTCGCGCGTCATGCCGATGCCGTTATCGGCGATGGTCAGGGTCCGGGCGTCCTTGTCGATGGTCAGCGCAATACTAAAGACGCTGTTCTTTTCGATCAGCTCCGGTTTGGTGATTGCGGCGTATCGCAGCCGGTCACAGGCGTCGGCGGCGTTGGAGATCAATTCGCGAAGGAAGATTTCCTTTTCGCTGTAAAGCGCATTCGCCACGATATCGAGCAAGCGGCCAACCTCGGCCTGAAATTTCTGGGTCTCGGGGCCGGAAGATTTTTTGTCTGATTTTTTCGCCATGATCTGGTCTCGGTCCACTGAATTGTCGTTGAAAATCTTGTTCGCAATATGTGGTTCAATGAGGGGGTTCGCAAGAGGGAGTCCACGTCAAATACCGCAATTGCGATCCTAACGCATTGGAAAAAGACGATTGATGATGATTTTGACCGATACCTTCGCGGTTTCACCAAACTGAGGTCGACAGCGCTAATTGCCTGTGGTCTTCGGCCCCATAACGGCTTTGTGTTAATCTTGTAATTGCGCCGTCATATACAGGCATCATGTACGGGTGCTATTTCTACTTGTGTTGAAATGGGAATCCCCTGATTCTGGATTTTGAAATGGGACCTTACGACAATCAGGATCGGGTCTGGGCGGTTCTCGGACCGACAAACACCGGCAAAACCTATCTTGCGATTGATCGAATGCTTGGTCACGCCACGGGCATGATCGGCTTACCGTTGCGTTTGCTGGCGCGTGAAAATTATGACCGGATCGTATCGCTCAAAGGGCGCGGCGCCGTCGCCCTGATCACGGGCGAGGAAAAAATAATCCCAAAGCGCCCGCGCTGGTATGTCTGCACAGTTGAATCGATGCCGCTGGAGCGCGTCGTTGATTTTCTCGCCATCGACGAGGTTCAGCTTTGCGCCGACCCGGAACGCGGTCATGTGTTTACGGATCGGGTGCTACATGCGCGCGGACGCGAGGAAACAATGTTTCTGGGCGCCGATACGATCGCACCGCTTTTAAGGACGCTGGCGCCGAATGTGCGCGTGGAGACCCGGCCCCGCTTTTCAGTTTTGTCGTATGGCGGCGCCAAAAAATTGACGCGACTGCCGCGCCGGAGCGCCATTGTCGCCTTCTCCATCGCGGAGGTCTACCAACTGGCGGAGCGGGTTCGGCGCCACCGGGGCGGGACGGCGGTCGTTCTGGGCGCCTTGTCGCCGCGCACCCGTAACGCGCAAGTCGAGATGTATCAGGCGGGCGAGGTGGATTATATGGTCGCCACCGACGCCGTGGGCATGGGGTTGAACATGGATGTTGATCATGTCGCCTTCGCAGGATTGCGGAAATTTGACGGAAACGCCATGCGCCTCCTGAGCGCAGCGGAAACCGGACAGATCGCGGGCCGCGCCGGCCGTTACCTGAGCGACGGCACCTTTGGCGTCACCAATGATTCGCCGGGATTGAGTAACGAGATGGTGGCGGCTGTCGAGGGGCATCAATACGAAGCGCTGGATCACGTGTACTGGCGCAACCGCTCGCTGGATTTCAACACCACGCGCGACCTCTTGCGCACCTTGTCGGTGCGCCCGCCGTCGCGCGCGTTTCGCCCCACGCGCCGCGCCGATGATCACACCGCCCTTCAGACGCTATCCGTGGACAGGGATGTGATGGCGCGGGCGACGAATCCAGCGGCGGTTCGGTTGCTGTGGGAAGTGTGTCAGATTCCCGATTTCCGCAAGGTTATGCCGGACATCCACGCGACGTTACTACGCCGAATTTTTTTGTTTCTGTCGGATGATGCGGGCGGTGGCGGCGGGCGGTTGCCAAATGATTGGGTCGCCGGCCAGATTGGCGGCTTGGATAATATTGCGGGCGACATCGATACCCTGACTCAACGCATCGCCCATGTTCGGACCTGGACCTATATAAGCCACCGGGCCGACTGGTTGGTGGATGCGGAATCCTGGCGCGACCGGGCGCGACGGATTGAAGACCGGCTTTCCGACGCCTTGCACGACCGGCTGACGCAACGGTTTGTGGATCGGCATGCGCCAATTATGGTGAAGCAGCGCCAGGGGGATGGCGCGTTGGCCTGTTTCATCGATAAGACAGGTGATGTTGTTGTCGAAAGCGTGTCGGTCGGCGTGATGCAAGGGTTGAGATTTATCCCTGATTCGACGACGAAGACCGAACAGGGCCGCGTGCTGATCAGCGCCGCTCGCCGCACTATCGATGATGATATCCGGCGCCGGGTCAACACCATCGCAGCCGCGCCGGATGACGCCTTTTCCATCGGCGCGGAATTCACCTTGTGCTGGGGCGATGCGACGATTGCGGACATGCGCGCTGGCGATACGGCGCTTGTTCCCCATATTACAGTGTCCCGCAGTGAATATTTGGACGGTCCCCGACGTGAAAAGGTTCGCGCCCGCTTGTCCGTTTGGCTGGCGCAGCATCTCGAACGTCGTCTTGGCCCGTTGTTCACGGCCAAATCGGCGGAAATCAGCGGGGCGTTGCGCGGGGTTGTCTATCAATTGGCCGAAGTGCTCGGTTCCGCGCCGCGCGAGGACATCAAAATCAACTTCGACCGGTTGAGTGTGGCGGATCGAAAAGTGTTGGCGAAGCTGGGCGTTCGCACGGGGCTGCACAGTGTTTATTTCAAGGGGTTACTGAACGCCTCGGCGATTCGCACGCGCGCCATTCTGGCGGCGATTTTTCACAATGCGCCGTCGGTTCCACGCCGACCCAAACCCGCGCGCCTTGCGGGGGAGACGCCGATTGCGATCTGGGAGATGATGGGGTTTCGCGTTCTTGGGGGGCGCGCCTTGCGGGTCGACGTCCTGGAGAAATTCGCCGCGATCGTGCGAAAATCAGCGCGGGCGGGGCCCGTTGCGATAACGCCGGAGATGTTGTCCCTGGTGGCATGCGACGCACAGGGTATGATTTCGGTCATGGGCGATCTGGGCTATCGGGTGAAGGAAACGCCGGAAGGAACAAGGTTTCAGCCCCGCAATCGCCGTCAGTCCAATCGCGACAAAGCGCGTAAAAAACAGGGGAAGCCGGCGCCGGTCAATCCCTACTCGCCATTCGCCAAACTGCGTGAATTGGCGTTGACGAAATGAATGGCGTCGCGCAAAACGCTGGCGCGGCGCTACCCGATGTCGCGGGCGCTGTGGGCAAAATCCGGCTCGATAAATGGTTGTGGTATACGCGGCTGTACAAAAGCCGGACGCTGGCCGGGACGAAGGTTGCGGGCGGTGGATTTCGGGTCAATCGGGAATTGGTGAAAAAGCCACGCCACGCTTTGCAGATTGGCGATGTGATTACGTTTTCCAAAGGTCCCTATGTACGCGTGATCGAAGTTGTGGCGCTGGGAACGCGGCGCGGGCCGGCGCCCGAGGCGCAGCTTCTGTACAAGGATTTAAATCCGCCGGAAAACCAGCCCTCCGGCAAGGCGCCCAAACCAAAGCCGGGTTCGTTTGGCTACCGGGAGCCGGGCGCTGGGCGGCCCACCAAAAAGCAGCGCCGCGAAGTAGAGCAACTTCGCGATGGTGTGTATTTTGAAGGCGGGGGCGAAGATTAGCGGCGCCGATTATGGCGTCGGCGCCTGCTTTCGAAAAATAAGCGAATAATTGTTCGCGGGCATGTCGATTATTTCAGTTCGAATAAAGCCGTTTTGTCGGGCCACGGCGTCGATGGCGTCCAGGTTCCGTACGCCCCAGGCGGGGTTTTTACCGCGTAGTTCAGCGTCAAACGCCAGGTTCCCCGGCGCTGTAGGTCGCGCCTCAAGGATGAAGGGGCCATATAAATAAAGGACGCCGTCCTGCGGTAGAATGCGCGCAGCGCCGGCGAACAGGCCTTCGCAGGCTGCCCAAGGCGCGATATGGATCATGTTGATGGACACAATGGCGTTGGCGCTTTGCAGCGGCCAGGCTGCTTTAGTCACGTCCAGTTCGACCGGGTCCAACAGATTGCCGCTGGATAGAGCGCGGAGTTGGTCAAGCGCGTTGGCGTCGATGTCGCTGGGGCGCCATGACAAGGATGGGAAGGCGGCGGCGAAATGAACCGCGTGGGTTCCGCGACCGCTATTGGTTTCCAGCACGACACCGGTTTCGGGCAGAATTGTGCGCAGAACGCTCAGGATTGGCTCTTTATTGCGTTCCGCAGGCGGGAGAATAGGCATGATAAGGATGATTTTGATCTGGTGAATTTATAGTGTGGCGTTTATGGATTAAAACGCGTTGAAAAGACCAGTGAATTCGTCCGCTGGATCGCTGGGAAACACATTTTCCGGATCGGTGGAAAATCCGTTTAAGGGACTAAGGTAATGTTGGCGAAACTTAAATCGTTGTTATTTGAACCCACAGCGCCGTCCGGCGCAGCGGAATCCCATTCCCATGAAGAGCTGCATCTCGCTGCTGGCGCGTTAATGGTGGAAGCGGCGCGACTGGATGGAACCTTTGACGATGATGAACGCGCGCATATACACGCAACCTTGCGCGACCGTTTCGACCTTGACGAGGAGACGACGGCGACATTAATTGATGCGGCGGTTGAAGCTGCAGACACTATTCCGGAAATATTCGGGTTCACGCGAACCATCCGAGATCACTTCTCTCATGACGAACGGATTGAAATGATGAAAATGTTATGGGAAGTTGCCTATGCAGATGGGGAACTTCATGATTATGAAGCAAATTTAATGCGCCAGGTTACAGGTCTATTATATGTTACTGATCGGGAAAGCGGCGATGCGCGCAAACGCGCTCAGGCCAAGTCGCGCGCCTCTGGCGAGAGTGCGGCCTAACGGCGCGGGCGGTCAACTCCACGAGTTATTCACAATTTTTAATGGTATCACTTAAATCGATGAGGAGAAGGTTGCATGACCTATATCGTCAATGAGGCCTGCATCAAATGCAAGCTGATGGATTGTGTCGAAGTCTGTCCGGTGGATTGTTTTTACGAAGGTGAAAACATGTTGGTTATCCATCCGGATGAATGCATTGATTGCGGCGTGTGCGAACCGGAATGCCCGGTTGAGGCGATTCTGCCCGACACCGACGGCGAGGCCGAGGATTGGCTGGAGCTGAACCGTGATTATTCGGAGAAATGGCCGAATATTACGCGCAAAGGCGAATCACCTGCTGACGAAGCTGATTTCCGTGAGGAAACCGGCAAGTTTGATAAATACTTCAGCGCCAACCCCGGCAATAGCGGTTAATGGCGTGAATGGGACCAGGCGACGCCTTTTTTGAGGAATCTCCTGGTCCATCGACATTGAAAAATGGGAGGACGCTTCATGAGCCGGTCCGCGCTGTCTTATTTGCAAAATGATCATCTGAAATTTGGAATTTTCCACGCGCCGTTTCATCCGGTGGGGGAAAACCCAACGCTGGCGTTAGAACGTGATCTGCAATTGCTGCAGCATCTCGACGGGCTTGGGTATGATGAAGCGTGGATTGGGGAACATCACTCCGGCGGGTATGAGATCATCGCCTGCCCGGAAATGTTCATCGCAACGGCGGCGGAGCGGACCAAGCATATCCGACTTGGCACCGGCGTTGTCTCCCTGCCTTACCATCATCCTTTCACGCTGGCGGGCCGGATGACGTTGCTTGACCATTTGACGCGGGGCCGCGTTATGTTTGGGGTTGGCCCTGGCGCGCTGGTGGGCGATGCGTACCGCATGGGCATCGATCCGGAAAATCAGCGACGCATGATGAATGAATCGCTGGATGCGCTGGTCGCGCTGATGGATGGCGAATCGGTGACGATGAAAACCGATTGGTTTGAATTAAAAGATGCGCGCGTTCAGATTGCCCCGTTCCAGCGTCCCAGGACTGAAATGGCGGTGGCCTGCGCCCGGTCGCCGTCCGGCGCGCTGGCGGCGGGACGTCATGGGCTTGGCATGTTGTCGATTGGCGGCACCAGCGACGAGGCTTTGGTGGGGCACGCCAATAACTGGCGTATGTGCGAAGAAGCCGCGGCGGAAAATGGCAAAACCGTTGATCGCGAGAACTGGCGTCTGGTGACCTTGATGCACATTGCGGAAACGCGCGAACAGGCGCGGACGAATGTGGAGTTCGGATTAGAGAATTTTGCGAAATACTTCCGTGAGATTGCGACCTTCCCGATTGTGCCGGCGGGTATCGATAACCCGTTTGAGTATTTGACGGAAAACAAGATGGCGTTGATTGGAACGCCGGACGATGCGATCGAATATATAGAAACCCTGCTGGAAGGCTCCGGCGGGTTCGGCTCCCTGATGCAATTGGCGCATAACTGGGCCGATTGGGGTCAGACCAAGCGCAGCTATGAGCTCATCGCTCGTTATGTCTTCCCGCATTTTCAGGGCAGCAATCGCCTCCGCGATATCAGCTATGATTATAGCTACGAGAATCGGGATGTTTTCGTGGGACGGGCGGCGGATGCGGTTCAGTCGGAAATAGATCGCTATAAAGAAACTAAAACCGACGCGGCGGATTAATCCTTAAGCGATAATTCGGCCCAGCGATTAAATCGAATCCCCTGGCGAAGCAATTGAACAAAGTAATGCGCTAATCTGTTTAGGCGTTTGCAAGAATTCAGCTGGTGGGAATGAAGTGTCTTTGGGACAAGGCGCCCCGGAATTCCTTGGGTTCGCACTCCAGTTATTCTTCGCATCGGACGGTTGCGTCGGCGATACCGACCATGTGTCTTCAATAGTCTTGTCCACAGGAATTCCGTCGACGGATTTAGAGTCGGTCTTCAGTGGTCAAAGTCGTTGTGGGGCGCTGTTTTTCCATCCCGCCGCCGAAATGTTCCTGATTCGTACGGGCCTTTTTTGAACGAGGAAAAGAAAATATATATATTTCAGTACATTATGCGGGAAATTCGCCGTGGTGACGAAATTTAGGAATGACGTGCATAGAGATCGCCTCATAGTGGAAATTCCACATAGAAATTCCTAACGGTTTGTTTCTATGTGGTTTTGTGGTTTCGTTCCAGAACCGACCGGGTTTTCCACAGTCTTTTCCACAGGCAGCCCTTGCGCTTCCGCTTCCAAACGGCGAGTCGCGGTTTCAATTCGCTCTTCCAGCGTTTTCATGAAGTCCCGTCGTTTCAACCCCGGTGGGATGGGGGGCAGGAATTCGACGGTAATTGTACCCGGAAATTTCTGGAATTGTCGGCGCGGCCAGAATAACCCGGAATTTAGCGCAACAGGGACAACCGTGGTGTTGGCGCGCGTATAGAGGGCGGCGATCCCCGGCAAATAAGGTCGATCCGCACCGGGCGAGGTTCGTGTGCCCTGGGGAAAAATGACGATGGATCGGCCGTTTTTGAGAATTTGGATGGCGGATTTCACCATGGTTTTCAACGCTGCGCCGCCGCCATCGCGATCAACGCCGATCATGCCGCAGCGCCAGACATACCAGCCCCATAACGGGATCCAGTACAATTCCCGTTTCAGGACATAGGCGCAGTCGCTGACCAGGACTTTGAAGGCGATGACATCCCAGGCGGATTGGTGTTTGGCCGCATATATCACTGCTCCTTTCGGGCGGTGTTCCGCGCCTTTGATCACATATTTGATGCCGAGCACATAGCGGATGATATAGAGCATCACGATCATCCAGCTTGTCGCGACAGCGGCGAAAATAACGCGCGGCGCTACAAAAAATGGCAAATATATCAGGCACATGATCGCCGAGACGGTGTAGAAACAAATAGCGAAGAGAATCGATCGGAACATGGAATTAAGAACCCTCGGCGGCGCCGGTGAGACTGAAAACCGACCCTGCGAATAATCGAACATGCGCCAGTAGATACTTATTGTATTCGCCAAACAATAAAAGGCCCGTGCCGGGGTTTAACCACCATTGATCCAGCGGGACATGGGGGGGCGATACGGGGTGGGTTGTTATATCCAGCGCTGGCAAGGCGTGTTGAAATTCCAACAGGCTGCGCGGCATGTGATAATTAGCGGTTACTAACAACAGGGATGTGTGTCCCTGCTCGTGGATCCAGGTCGCCGTTTCCGCTGCATTACCGTGGGTGTCGGTCGCCGCGTAGCCGAGCGTCACGCAGCAGTCGAGGGCGTCAGGCGTGTTACGCGACAGGCGCAGTAATTGCTGAACGCTGACGCCGTCGTAAACACCGGAAACAAAGAGTTTCGGCGCTTTTTTAGCCGTTAGCAACGCCAGCCCGGCATCGAGTCGGAGGCTGCCGCCGGTCAGCACGACGATGGCGTCGACAGGCGGACCATCCTGGATCCGGGAGTGCCGGGCGATATCAACAAACCACAGGAACCCCCCGAGCCAAACGGCCAGGGCGAGTAGACAAACTGCGGAACTTAAACGACGTCGTTTCATAGCGTCGATTTTACGGCATTCGGTTGAGAGCGCGTAGGACAATTCGCCGCGCCGTCCATTTTGCAATATAGGCGGCGGCGATTGGCAGCGCGGCCAAAATCGGCCAATGCCACAGATGAAGGGCGGGCAGGGTTACGCCATCCAGGTTTCCCGCCAGATAACTTAGCCCCAAAATCGTCGCAAGTCCCAGAACGCCGCCAGCGGTTCCCCCGAGCAGACCAAGACGTTGCGCGTGCCGTTGAAATTGGCCCGCGATATAAGCGTCTGGCGCGCCGATCAGGTGCAGCACCTCGATAACTTCTCGATGCACGGCCAATCCGCTGCGGGTGGCGAAGACGACGATCGTCGCTGTTGTCACCGCAATGAGGAGCACCATGACGGCGGCGACGATCTCCAACGAGCGCAAAAACGTGATCAGGTGGTCGCGCCAGTATTGATGATTGTCTATTTCCGCGCCGGGCGCCGCCTTGCGAAGGCGCTGCGCCAAGGCCTCAAGATCAATGTCCGGGTTCAGGGCGACGTCGATCAATCGGGGCAAGGGAAGGCCTTCGACATTCGCCTCTCCACCAAGCCACGGCTCCAGCATGGCCGCGATGTCGCGCAGGGGGATGGCGGCGGCTGATTTTACGCCGGGTGTTTTTAAAATGGCGCGGGTTGCTTGAATGACCCGTGCATCCAATTCGGCCAATGATTCGCTTTTTAAGGGCGCCACCTGCACGGTTAGCGTTCCGCTTAACCCCTGGCCCCATTGATTGGCCATGGTTCCTACCAAAAGACCGCCAGCGAGGGTCAATGTGGCCAAAAAGACCATCAATGCGACGATCCACGGCAATATGCGCACCGCAGGATTGTCGGACAGGGGAAGGTCGCTGCGTGAGCCCATCATATCGGTTGTCGCGTCCTATGCATCCACAGGCGTGGGCGTCGGGGCCTGCGAGGCTCGGTATTCGACACTGCCTTTATCCAGATGCAACTGCGGATGTTGAAACCGTCCGACGAGTGATTCGTTATGAGTGGCGATAACGACTGTCGTGCCCATTCGGTTTAGTTCCTCGAACAAATACAGCAGGCGCATGGCGATGGCGTCATCGACGTTTCCGGTCGGCTCATCCGCGAGCAATAAGCGGGGGCGCGCAATGACGGCGCGGGCGATTGCGACGCGCTGCTGTTGCCCGCCGGACAAAGTTGGCGGCAACGCTTTCATGTGTTTGGCCAGCCCCACCCAGGTCAACAATTCCGTGACGTGTTTTTCGATAACATTTTTCGCAGCGCCCGATACCCGCAGCGGTAAGGCCACATTGTCGAAGACATTCAAATGCTCTAACAGCCTGAAATCCTGAAAGACCACACCGATGTTTCGGCGTATTTCAGGGCGTTCCCGGCGGGTAATCGTCGTGACATTTTTACCGAATAAAGTGACCAGCCCCCGGTTTGGCTGATTGGCTAAATACATGATGCGCAAGAGCGATGATTTTCCGGCGCCGCTGACGCCCGTCAGGAAATTGAAGGACGCTTCCGGCAATGCAAAGTTGATATCGCGCAACACTTCCGGGCCGGCCCCATAGCGGATGCCGACATTTTCAAATTGAACTACATTGCTATCTGACGTCGCCACATGAAATCCGCGTTTGCATCTTGCCGACAGGATGGAAAGTGACTTACCCTGACGCGGCTCACATTTACATGGAAGGCGCGGTCGCGTAAAGCTGACAACCTTGCATTACGCGGCGGACTTCACTTATAAACGATGAAAATCGATAGGCGCGCTAGCCCGTATGCTCATTTCCTGTCCCAACTGCTCGGCGCGTTTCAAGATCAAGCCGGAACATCTAGGCGACCAAGGGCGCAATGTGAAATGCGCTAAGTGCGCGCATCGCTGGTTCGCCACCCCTGATATGCTTATTGCGGAACAACCGGCGCAGCCTGCGCAACCGGTTCGCCGCGCCGCGCGCCCCGCGCCCGCCGTCCCTGCTCAACCGGCGCCACCCGCACCACCACCGCCAGCGCCGCCGCCACCTGCACCGCCGCCAGCCCCACCACCACCGCCAGCGCCGCCGCCACCTGCACCGCCGCCAGCCCCACCACCACCG
>JBLHZD010000055.1:0-16630 GCA_047631095.1 Alphaproteobacteria bacterium | reverse complement strand
TTGAGACGTCATGCTGCGGGCGTTCGCTGGTTCCAGCAAACCGACATCAGAATCCTGCCAGCGGCGTATAGTCGATGATCGCCAGTAGCGAATGCGCTTTATGACCTTGTCGGGTGGTGGGAATGACCCGTCCCTGATTTCGCTCCAGATGGTCGTGGGCGACTTGCAGCCGCGCGCCTTCATGACCGTCGTAATGGTCAGTAAATCTTCTGGTTGCTGTTGTGTCGGCTGAGAGTGTGAGGCGGCGGCACCTTCATTCGATGCGGCATCCGCGTGTAGGCCGGTAGATCGTGATCTCATACTGAATCTCCATCAATGAACATCAATGGAAACGGAGTATCTTCATTTTTTCAGCTTTAAATACATGGTATTGAGCGGCTCAATCCCGTGTAGAATTTTTATGCCCTAGCAAAGCGGCTCCGCTGTTGTATCGGTCCCAACAAGATTGAGGCGCAATGTTCTTTATTTCCGCCACTTGCTCAATTGCTGGAGTAATTTTCAAATGCCTAAAGGTCATCAATTGTTGGACACTCACGTATGTGTCGATGTTTTCTTCTGGTTTAGCGCCGCCGGGGTTCTTGTAAGGGGCGGTATCAAGGACATTGGCGACAATCTCTCGTGTTTTCGTGTCTGAGATATCACCTCCGTGTCGCACAAAGTTAGCAAGAAAACTTGGATTTTTTGTATAGAAAAAACTTTCCCACACGCTATCTAGATACTGATCCAGATAGTCGTCTTGGGGATTGTGGTTTTGTTTTTTCTGAGCCGCTATTTCTTTCTCGGCGGTTGGTTCGTCCGGCTCTTTGAGGCTCATGATGCCGTCTCCCTGTCGATACTGACGACGTTATCGATGGCACTGCTACAACAAAACGCCGCCCAGCGGCTCATAACGTCACGCCGTTTTTCAAAATAATCTGTACGCGCATAAGCGGCTTCCACTTTGTTAGTGAGTGCATGGGCCAAGCACGCCTCCGCTATCTCACGCGGTGTGTTTGTCGCCTCGCCGCACCAATCCCGAAACGCTGAACGAAACCCGTGAACGGTAATGCCAAGCTCAGCACGGCGGAGCGGCATGGTCAACGTCATGTCGGAGAGCGGGCGACCCTCGCGTCGGCCCTCGAAGACATGTTCGCCCTGGTCACTGGTGCGCCGTTGTTGGGACATAAGCGTTAAAACTGCCAGCGCGCCATCAGACAACGGCACACGGTGTTCGACGCCAGCTTTCATGCGTTCAGCGGGAATTGTCCACGTCGCATTGCCCAAGTCTACTTCTGACCATACAGCGCCGCGCACTTCACCTGACCGCGCCGCTGTTAAGATTAAGAACTCGATAGCGGATCGGACCGTGGCATTCGCCTTGATCGTGTCCGACATATCGGAGATGAAGTCAGGCAGTTCACGCCAGGGCATCGCAGCATAGTGCGTTTGCCCTTTGGGCTGTTTGGGTAAACCTTTTGAGACCGACCGCAGGGGCGCTTCTTGGTCCCGCCATTCACGCGAGTGGGCATAGTCCAACACCGTGCCGATGCGCTGGCGAACGCGGCGCGCGGTTTCCGGAATCGTCAGCCAGATATCGAGCAACACTTCGCGGATCATTGATGTTGTGATCTGATCGACCTGAACATCACCCAGCTTCGGGAAGACGTAACGCTCCAAGAATGACAACCACTGCGCCGCATGTTTAGGGTTCTTCCACGATGGGCGATGCTCGGCGTGAACCAGCCTCGCGGCTTCTGCAAATGTCGGCGCGGTTTGTTGTTGGCGGCGTTCTGCAACCGGGTCCACTCCCGCGCGGACAGCCATCCGAACGCCTTCAGCTTTCAAGCGTGCTTCGGCCAATCCAACAGCATTCGCCGAACCCAATCCAATCTCTCGCCGACGCCCGCCAGCTTGAATTCGAATGATCCAGTTTTTCGAACCGGCTTTAGAAACGACCAACCGCAAGCCACGACCATCTTCGTGTTTGCCGGGTTTAGCGTTCTGAACTTTCAACTGTGTTAGGCTTGACATATGACCCCCATTCTACCCCCCAAAATGACGTGAATTTGGTTGAATGTTAATGAATGCGAGTGGAGGCTACTTTGACGCTATACGGCCATATTAACTAAGGATGCCTTGATATAACTGGAGGTTTTCTGCGGGTTTTAACCATTGGTTATTAAGACCGCATCGTGATCGAACGCGCCAAGGGCCTGATGATGAAGACACAGGGCATTGGCGAGGAAAAGGCGTATCGCGCCTTACGCAATCTTTCCATGCGCCGCGCCGTCTCCATGAGCGTAACCGCGCAGGCCGTCCTCGACGCCAGCGGTCACACGCCCAGAGTCTGACCGTTAAGAGAGGCCGTTTGACGTGTTAGAGGCCGCCTACCGCTTGGGCAGACCGCCGCGTTTCGTCGCCATTGTGGTGAATTTGTTCAACGCCCCGGCCATTTTCTTGAAAACCTTGGCGCGATCCTCAATCCCGTAGCGTTTAGCCAGCCACGCCGGGTCCGTATAAGCGAGTTTTACACTGCCATCCGCCGCCTTCCAGGCCAACGCCTTGAGCGGTAAATCCAGACCAATCATCGGATTGGATTGCATCAGCGGCGTGCCGTTTTTTGGCGTACCAAAGATCAGGACTTCCATCGCCGCAAGATCCTTGCCGATACCTTTCGCGCCTTTGGCGTGGTTCACCCGCTTGAACACTTTTATACCCTTGCGCTCCAACGCAATACCCAGCCGGTCCAGCGTCTTGGCGACGCCAAAATCACTGACCTTGACAATAACACCGTCACCCGCCGCCAGCGCGGGCGCGACGCCGAACGTCACAAGCCCCACGCTTAAAACTGAAATCGTAAACAGAAGCCGCAAAGATCGATATGTCATAGTCGATACTCCCCTACAAAAAACAACCACACGATGATTGAAATTGAATACCGGGCGCGACGCGCAGCGCAATCAAGCACACTTCACATACTCGTTATATCGAAACTATCTTAATCAACCCAGAGAGCCGCTAGAGCCCCAGAACCCGCTTGGCGATAATGTTTTTTTGTATCTCGTTTGACCCGCCGTAAATTGACGCGGCGCGGCGCAACAGGCGATCCGCCATGATTCCGGCGGAATATTCCGGCCCCACCGGGGGTTCGTTCCAATCGGGACGAAATTGATCGGTTGAATAGGGCAACCCATAATACCCGAGCGCCTGCACCAAAATCTCGTTCAATTCCTGTTGAATTTCCGTACCGCTAACCTTCAGCGTCGAGGCATGATCCCCGGGACTGCGACCGGCGCTGATATTCGCCTGCATGCGAAGATTGGTCACTTCCAGCGCATCCAACGCCGAAGCCGCCGTCGCCAGCCGCATCCGGAAGCTGGAATCATCCATCAACACGCCGCCATCGGACCGTTCCTGACGCGCGATTTCCTTAACCCGCCCGACTGTGCGCTTATGGGTTGCAATCTGGGCGATGCCCGCGCGTTCATGACCCAGCAGATACTTGGCGTAGGTCCAACCCATATTCTCCTCGGCGACGCGATTAGACACCGGCACCCGCACGTCGTCGAAAAACACTTCGTTCAGATGGCGCCGGCCATCCATGCTGATGATCGGTTTGATCTCGATGCCCTTCGTCTTCAAATCGATCAGTAGAAAGGTGATCCCCTCCTGCTGTTTGACCTCGGTATCGGTGCGGACCAGACAAAAGATCCATTCCGCCAGATGAGCCAGCGACGTCCATATTTTTTGGCCATTCACGACATATTCGTCGCCATCCTGGACTGCGCGGGTTTGCAGCGACGCCAGATCCGATCCGGAGCCGGGTTCCGAGTACCCCTGGCACCAGTAGGTATCGCCGCTCAAAATATTGGGCAGATGCTGCTTTTTCTGCTCATCGCTCCCATAGGTATAGATAACCGGCCCGACCATCGTGACGCCAAACCCGCTGACCGGCGGGCAATCCGCCGCCTGATATTCTTCGGCGAAGATATGTTTTTGCATCGATGACCAGCCGGGGCCGCCATATTCCGCGGGCCAGTTCGGCGCGACCCAGCCGCGCGTATGCAGGATTTTCTGCCATTTGACCGCCAGCTCTTTGGAAACATGAGCGCCGCGTTGATTGGCGTCGCGGATTTCCTGAGGCAAATTCTCCGCTATGAACGTCCGCACTTCTTCACGGAACGCAATATCTTCATCGCTCAACCGCAAATCCATGACAACTCTCCCGACCAATAGTCCGCTTTATGCGCCCCGCGTCACGCGGCGTTTCTTCGATTATTCTACACGGGTTGGCGCGCGCGGCAAGGACCGGCCGTCCGGACTAATGACGGGCCTATTTTGCGCTGAAATCCGACGCCAACAGCGAGAAATAAAAGGACGCGCCGCCAGCGGCCAAATTTTTAAATCCAATCGAGCCGCCGTGTTTTTCCACGATCGCCTTGGAAATATTCAACCCAAGCCCGGTTCCGCCCTTGGGGCGACTGTCGGAGCCATCGGCTTGTGAGAATCGTTCGAATATCCGGTTTCGAAAACCCTCCGGTACGCCGGGCCCGCAATCAATCACAGACACGGTCGCAACGCCGTCGCGCCGGGTCATCGAAATTTGCACCACGCCGCCATCGGGTGAAAATTTGGCGGCGTTGGACAGGAAATTCACAACCACCTGCGTCAACCGGTCAAAATCACCGCGCAGGACGACGCCGTCTTCAAGCGTGTCGAGAACAAATTCGACATTATGTTCTTCGGCGAATCCCATGTTGTTTTCCACCGCGTCGCGCACCAGTTGGGAAAGATCCAAGGTCTGGAAATTAAAATTCATCCCGCCCGATTCCAGTTTCTCCATATCCAGAATATCATTGACCAGACCAATAAGGCGGTCGCTGTTTCGATGGGCGACATTTACCATATTCAACGCCTTTTCAGACACATCGCCCAAGGCGCCCGCCAGAATCAGGCCCAGCGACCCTTTGATGGAGGTCAGCGGCGTCCGCAGCTCATGGCTGATCGTGGACACGAATTCACTCTTTAACCGTTCAATCTCTTTGCGCTCGGTAATATCGACGGAAACGGTCACAACGCCGCCCTCTGCAGTTTTTTGTTCGGACACCAACAGCCACTTGCCGTCCTGTCGCTCCAGCTCCACCGGCGATCCGGGATTTTTGTGATTATGAAGGCGTTCTTCAAAATACGCCGCCTCCCGGTCGATGGCGTCCGGCACCAGCCCCATTTTGAGAGTCGCGCGAATATGGTCTTCAAATGGGGTGCCTGGCTTGGTCGTCTCGAGAACCTCGCGATTCAACTCGCGAAACTTCTCATTGCAAATGACCAGCCGGTCCTGCGCATCCCACAACACGAATATTTCTGACAGGTTTTCGATGGCCGCGGCGAGACGATCATTTGCGGTTTTCGCCCTCCTGTTGGCCGAGACTCGCGCCGTAATATCCGCCGCTGACCCGCGATATCCCCAAAAATCACCGTGCTCATCATAAAAAGGCGCGCCATTGACGCTTACATTGCGAACCTCACCATCGTCATCAAGCCGGTCAAACCGAAAATCACGGAACGGTTTGTGAGCGTTCAAATCGTCAACATGACGGCGCCAGTTTTCATCGGTTTCAATATTCGCTCCGGCGGCGGCCCATCGGGTCTTTCCGATAAGCCTGTCTATCGGAAGATTAAACGCATCATTGGTGGGATCAGAAATATAGCAAAACCGGTGTTGCTCATCGGTTTCCCATATTCGGTCGAAGGATGATTCCGCAACGCTGCGAAACCGATCTTCACTCCGCCGCGCGGCTTCCCGCGCCTCGACTTCCTCGGTGATATTGGAGCCTGCGCCGCGATAGCCGCCAAACCACCCATCCGCATGATAATACGGTCGCCCGCTTGTTCGTATCCATTGCTGTCGTCCGTCAGGCCCCGGACGGCGAAACGCAAAATTTTTGAACGGCTTGCGTGCTTCCATATCCTGAAAGTGCCGTTCCCATCGCGGCGCATTAACGTCCGGCGCCGCCAATTCGCGCCGCGTCTTGCCATAGTGAAATTCCGGTTTGACGCCTGTGGCCTCGAAAACACGCTCCGACATATAGGTGAAGCGCAATTGCGCATCCGTTTCCCAAAACCAGTCCGACGCAACCTCGGCAATATCGTTAAAACGTTGCTCGCTGACCTTCAGCGCATTGGAATCCGCGTCTGATCTCACGTTTGATTCTGCGTCTGATTCCACGCCTGATCCCGCGCCTGATTCGACGGCCGGCATTGCGTCACTTTCATCCTTCATCGTCGATCCATCATCCGGAACCTGTTTTTTAGCCCAAGGTTCCATAGCACGCTTAAAGGAGCCCTGCTGGCGTTGACCTCACGTATCATACAAACAAGTACACCACGAGAACATGCCTTCAAGGGGCGCGGTTGCGGGCGGCGCAAGGCGCCTATACGGTGCGCCGAACGTAATCGGGGACACGCAAAGAGAGGTCGAAATGGGACGCAAGGTCTTGTTAATCACCACGGACCAGCAACGCTATGACGCGCTGGGCTGTAATGGCGGCAAGGTAGCCCGGACGCCCGCGATCGATCATTTGGCGAAAACCGGACTGAACTTTCATCAGGCGCGCAACCAGAACACGGTTTGCATGCCCGAGCGTGCGACGATCCTGACCGGTCAGTATATTCGCGCGCACGGCGTCACCTCCAACGGCATCCCCTTGCCGGAAGACGCTCCAAATCTGGCCGCCTATCTGCAGGATAACGGCTACCGCACGGCTTTGCTGGGCAAGGCGCATTTTGAACCCGCGTCCCACACCGAATATTTCGAAAACTGGGCGGCTACGCTGGGCGAAACCGGGCCGCATCGCGGCTTCGACCGCATGGAATTATGCGGGCATACGGGGCGCCCGGGGCGCAGTTTGACCCATTATCCGCAATGGCTGCGGGATAACTTCCCCGATGAGGTCGACGGGTATCATGAGTACACCTCGGGAAACGGCCCCAGCGGTTTGGGCGGCGGCGACACGCTCGCGCCCCAAGTCTGGCATAATCCGATTCCGCGCGACCATTATCATACGGACTGGACGGCGGAGCGAACCATCGCGTTCCTCGACAGTCTGAGCGACGATGAAGACTGGTTCGTGTGGATGAGCTTTCCCGATCCGCACCACCCCTGGGACCCACCCCAAAGCGAACTGGACCGGGTGAACTGGCGCGATCTGGATATGCCGGAAGGCTATCCCGGATCGGCGGAACGCACAGCGGACATCTTGCGGGGAAAACCGCGCCATTGGCTGGAATGGTTTGAAGGGCGCGGGCAATTCAACTTCGAAGTTCCCGCAGACCTGGTGCCCGCAAATCTGACCGCAGACCAGATCCGCGAAGTTAACGCGATGGTCCATGTGGAAAACGAATTGATTGACGATGCGGTCGGCAGGGTTACGCGGCACATCGAATCACGCGGTTGGGAATCCGACACCGATATTTTCTACACCACCGATCACGGCGAATTTCAGGGCGATTTCGGGATGTTGTTCAAAGGGCCGTATCATGTCGACGCGCTGATGCGCCTGCCCTTCATCTGGCGCCCGGCGCCATCGGCGGGAATCACGCCCGCGGAATTCGACGCGCCGGTCGGCCATGTCGATCTGGCGCCGACAATCTGCGCCGCCGCCAACCTGCCCGTCCCCGACTGGATGCAAGGCGCGCCCTTACCCACCGATTCGGCGAGCGCCGCCACACGACAACGCACCATTACCGAATGGCAGGACGGATTCAACGGGAACGACATCATCATGCGCACCCTCTACCGCGACGGCTTCATCTGCACCGCCTATGAGAAAACGAATTATTACGATCAGGACGGGATCGGCGAACTCTATGATTTATCGGAAGACCCACAGCAATGGCGAAACCTGTGGGACGACCCGGCGCGCCAATCGCTAAAATCCGATCTGGTTGCGGATTTGTACGACAACCTGCCCGAGGGACGCGACACGCCGCTGGAGAAAGTGGCGCTCGTTTAGCGGGCGGTAGGAGAAAGCGACACAGCCCCCCTTTCCAAATAGCGAATTCCGTCATTCCCGCCCAGGCGGGAATCCAGAAATCCCGCTGGATCAGCCCCGTGTTTTCACCTCGTTTGGATACCCGCTTTCGCGGGTATGACGGCGCAAGGTGAAGCGTACGAGCCCGTCTGACTCGCGCCACCGACTCTCCCCGTCTATTCCTTTACCTTGATGACCCGGCCCAGGTCTTTGGGAAGGGGCAAAGCGTTATGCGCGTCGCGCACTTGCTGAATCCATGTCAGCATGTCGTCGGGCATCGGCCCCACGCGGCGCACCGACATATCGATATGCAGAGAGATGAATTCCGCCATCGCCGCCAGGTAGCCTTCGGTTTCGTGAAACATCTCCAGCCAGAAATGAACCCGTTTTGAATCGCACGCGATGACGCGCCCGGTAATGCGCAGCGGATCGCCCACCAGAACTTCCTGTTTATAGGTGACATGCACGTCGCCAACAAAGGTCGCGCTGTTGGTCGCCGCTTTATAGTCGGCGGTCAGCCCCAGATAATCCGTTAGATGGTCGGAGGCCTGATCGAAGGCGAGCAGGTAATAGGCCAGGTTCATATGACCGTTATGGTCAATCCATTCCGGCTTTACGGTCGTTCCGGGAAGGTCGCGCGGTGTTTGAATTTCAATGTTGGCGTCCACAAAAATACCCTTGTTCTGAAATGCGTGATGCGTGCGGAGCGGGAAACTATCAAGCCTGCCGCATCAGGGAAAGAGCCTTGCTGGATAAAGTCGCCCCGCCCGATCATTCAGGACGCGAGAATCATGTCCGCCGCTTTTTCCGCAATCATGATGGTGGGCGCGTTCGTATTACCGCAAATGACGTTCGGCATGATTGAGGCGTCGACGACCCGCAGCCCTGCCATGCCGTGCACCGCCAAGGACGGATCAACGACCGCCATCGGATCAACGCCCATTTTGCACGTGCCCGCTGCGTGCCAGTTGGAGGCGCCGGTGCGCCGCGCATATTCCAGAAAGGCGTCGTCATCCGCCGCGTCGGGACCCGGATCCATCTCGAAATCATAATAGGGTTTAAAAGCCGGCGCCTCCATCATCCGCCGCGCCATCCACATCGCCGCGACGGACGTCGCACGGTCACCGTCGGTCGCCAGCATATTATGCCAGATCGCGGGCGGCGCCTTGGGGTCAGAAGATTTCAAATGCACATGCCCGCGTCCGTCCAGCCGCAACATGGTGACGCCGATGGTGACGCCGGGCTCCTTGTCCAGCTTGCGGTCCTCCACCGCGCGATAGGTGGCGGGCAAAATTTGAAACTGCACATCGGGAGACGCTAGTTCCCGTCGGGTGCGCACAAAGGCGCCGATGGGCAGGGTTGGCATGCTCAACACGCCCTTGCGGCGCAAAACGTAATTCACGCCTTCGCCCAGCGCGCGCAACCCGCGCACGCGCTCATTAAACGTCAGCGCATTCTTGACCCGCCAGCGCATGCGCACCACAAAATGATCCTGCAGGTTCTCCCCAACGCCGGGCAGTTCGTGATTCACGGGCAGGCCAAGGTCGCGCAATCGTTCTGGCGCGCCGATGCCGGATAGCTCCAGTAATTGCGGCGAATTGAACGCGCCGCCCGACAGGATGACCGACCGCCCCGCCCGGGCTTCTCGGGCGACGCCGTTTTTTTCATAGGCCACCCCGACGGCGCGCTTGCCTTCCAGAATAACCTTTGTTGCGATCGCGTTCGCCTCCACGTCCAGATTGGGCCGTTTGCGCGCCGGGTTCAGATACGCGACCGCCGTGCTGCTGCGCCTCCCGTTGCGGATCGTGGCCTGATGATAGCCAATGCCTTCCTGCACGCGACCGTTGATGTCGTCGTTATAGGGGATACCGGATTCCTGACCCGCCGCGATCATGGCCTCGCAGATCACGCTTTTTTCGGTCACGTCGGAGACCCCCAGCGGGCCGCCGGTGCCATGGATATCGCTGTCGCCGCGTTCATTGTCTTCGGATTTCTTGAAGTAGGGCAGCACTTCGTCATAGGACCAGCCCCGGCACCCCATCTGCGCCCACAGATCGAAATCCTCCACCTGGCCGCGCACATAGACCATGCCGTTGATCGAACTGGAGCCGCCCAGCACCTTGCCGCGCGGCAGAAAGTATTTCTGTCCGTATAAATATTCTTCCGGCTCGGATTCCAGGCACCAGTTAACGGCGGGGTTGGAAACGTTCTTGCCATAACCAAGCGGAATGTGAATCCACGGATTGCGATCCTCAGGGCCAGCTTCCAGCAACAACACCTTGTTCGCCGGCGATGCGCTCAAACGGTTAGCCAGCACACATCCCGCCGACCCGGCGCCGACAATAATATAATCGTAATCCATGGTTTCGCGTCCCCCTAACTCCGCCCCATATCAGGACGAATTCACGGTACCGCAGGGTTTTCGGACTGACCAGCCCAGCCGCGACAGGCTACAGTCGCCCACGCTATAGCCACCAAGGCGTATCTGGGCGAACCGGTTTTGGTCGGATATGTTATTTCAACGCCGATTCCGGCGCCTATTAAGGAACTGCAACGATGATCAGCCTCGAAGACCGCCAAGCAATATACGATACCCTGCGCCGCTACCTCTGGTGCATGGACACCACCAACATTGACGGCGTCCTGAACACTTTTACACCCGACGGCGTGGTCAAGGACGTGACCGGCAAGCTTTGGGATGATTCTACGGGCGGCGTGCGCGGGTTCGCCACGCATTTCCTCACCATGCCCGACCGACCGGACAGCCAGCACTGGGTCCAGCATATGTTTGTGGAAAATGCGGGTGACGCCGGTCCCGGTAATGGGGAGGCGGGCGCCTGGCGAGTCGTCTCTTATTGGTCATCGCTGGCCTGGAGCCCGAAAGACGGCGAAAAATTCATTCGGTTCCTGGGCGTGTATCGCGACACCTGCGTAAAAATTGACGGTCGATGGTTGATCCGCCAGAAAATCATCGACCCCTGGAGCGGCGACGGCGTGCCGCAAGGCGACGTCTTCGCGCCCGGATTGTTATAGGCCTCCCCTAAATCCCCCAACTATCGAACCCCCAAGTTTAGGAAATTTCAATGACAACGCTGAAAACCGGGACAACGCTGAAAATCGGTGACGCGCCAAAACGGCGCGAGGATTCGCGGTTCCTGACCGGGGGCGGCCAATATCTGGACGATCTGTCCTTCGACGGTGTAACCCACGCCTACGTTCTGCGCTCGCCCTACGGTCACGCCGTAATCAAGGGCGTTGATCTTTCTCAAGCGCTGGCGTCCCCCGGCGTGATCGCGGTGTTGACGGGCGCGGATCAGGACGCCGCCGGAATCCTGCCGATGCCGCCGTCGGAAGCAAAAAACCCGCATAATGGAGAGCCGTTCCGCTTTCCCGACCAGTACCCGCTTGCGAAAGGCGAGGTCCGCTACGTCGGGCAGGCGGTCGCGGTGATCATCGCGGAAACCAATTCCCAGGCGCGCGACGCGGCGGAGCTGGTCGAGGTCGATTACGACGAACGCCCCGTCGTGACCAGTATCGCCGAAGCCCGCAAGGATCCCGCCAATTTTGGCCTGCAATGGCGCACTGGCGATATCGCCGGGGTGAAATCGGCGATGGAAACCGCCGCCCATGTCACGACGATGGATTTTCACAACCACCGCGTCATCACCAACCCAATGGAGCCGCGCGGCGGCGTTGGCGTCTACGACCCCGAGCGTGACCACTATACCCTGCAAGCCTCGGCGCAGAGCCTGCACGGCTCCCGTGACAATATCGCGCGAACGCTGGGCGTCGGGCCCGAAAAAATCCGCATGATGGCGCCGGATGTCGGCGGCGGGTTCGGATCGAAGAACTTTATGTATGGCGAGCATGTGCTGATGTTGTGGGCCGCGCGGGAAGTCGGACGCCCCGTAAAATGGCTGAACGACCGCAGCGACGGATTCCTGTCCGATCATCAGGCGCGCGGCCATGATTCCCACGTATCCCTCGCGCTTGATAAGGACGGACGATTTCTGGCCCTGCGGCTGGAAGGCTGCGGCGATCTGGGCGCCTATCTGGTCGGAGGGATGGGCCGATTGCACACCGAGCAATTCGCGACCCTGCCGGGCGGCCCTTATATCATCCCCGCCATCGAGCTGAATATCGAGGCGGTCTATACCAACACCACCCCCATTGGCGTCACGCGCGGGCCGGGCTTTGCGGAATCCGCCAATATCATCGAACGTATAATCGACCGGGCCGCCGCCGAGATGAAGCTGGACCGGTTTGCGTTGCGGCGGCGTAATCTGGCGCCCGCCACGCCCTATGTTCACACTATGGGACAGCTCATCGACAGCGGTGCGTTTCCCGAAAATTTCGACGACGCTGTCGCGCGTGCGCAGGACGGGTTCGACGAGCGTCGCCGTCAATCAGAAGCCCAGGGCAAACGGCGCGGCCTCGGCGTGGTGTATCACATCAAGGCGACGTTCGGTGTACCGGTGGAGAATGTCGAACTCTGCTTTGACGCCGACGATCATTTGACCCTGAAGACCGGCACCCAATCCATCGGGCAAGGGCATGAGACGACCTTTCCGCAAATCCTATCCGACCTGCTGGGCGTACCCTTCGACCAGATCCGCTATCGACACGGCGACACCGATTTAACGCCAAAGGGCGGTGGGCATGGCAGCTCGCGCGCGACCTCCATGGGCGGCACGGCGATGTTTTGCGCCTCTGAAGCGGTCATCGAAAAGGGCAAACGCATCGCCGCGGACGCACTGGAAGCCGCCGAGGCCGATATCACGTTTCGCGAGGGCCGCTTTCAGGTCGTAGGTACGGACCGGGAGCTGGACATCATGAGTGTTGCGCGACTGGCCCGGGAGAAGGACGAACGCGGGCTCGACAGTTTTTACGAACATAACCGCAAGGCGCACACCTTTCCCAACGGCTGTCATGTGGCCGAAGTTGAGGTCGATCCGGAAACCGGCGCCGTGAAATTGACGCACTACACCAGCACCGATGATTACGGCTCCATCATCAACCCGACGGTCATCGCAGGTCAGGTGCACGGCGCCATCGCGCAAGGCGCGGGTCAGGCGCTGATGGAGCAGGCCGTTTATGAAGACGACACCGGCCAGCTTTTGTCCGGCTCCTTCATGGATTACCCCATGCCACGCGCCGCCGATTTGCTGAGTTTTGATCTGAGCTTCACCGAAATCGCCTGTACGACCAATCCGCTCGGCGTGAAGGGTAGTGGCGAAGCTGGCGCCATTGGCGGCTTTCCCGCCGTCATCAATGCGGTGCTGGATGCGCTGGCGCCCTATGGCGTCACGGAACTGACCGGTCCTGCAACGCCGGAGAATGTCTGGCGCGCGATCCGCGACGCAAAAACGAGTTAATTACGTCTGGCCTTTAACAAGGTCAGCCGTCAGGATCATCTCAATCGTTCGGACGATCAAAAGCAAACAAAGGAGTACCAGGGCATGGCTTGGAAACGCGTAGTGTTGGAAATCGGCATGGGAACCGATATTCGCGGCGGCGGCGGCGATCATACAAAGGCGGCGATCCGCGCCTTGCGCGACGCCCTGTGGCATAACTCGCTTTCAATCGCGGCCGCGCTCGACATGGATGTCGATTCCATGCAGGTCGAGGTCAACATCGGCGTACCGAAACCCGAGACGGTTGATAAAGCCGCCGTGCTGGCCGTGCTGCCCCACGGCACGGGCACGGTGAATGTGGTCGAGGGTGGGTTGGAGATACCCAATGATGCGGGCACCGATGTGACCGTCATCGCCAGCGCCGCCGCCGTCGTGCGGCTGGATTTACCGTAGCGCGCGCCTTTAGATCAACTGCGACTCTATAACGAACGAAGGAACACATCATGACGGCGAAACGCGTCATTCTGGAAATGGGAACCGGCAACGATTTGCACGGCGGCGATTACACCAAGGCGGCGATCCGCGCGGTGGAAGACGCCCTGCATCACAGCTCGCTCACCATGATCCGCACGCTGGGTATTAACAAAGACGACGTCCTTGTTGACGTCACCGTCGGTGTTCAAAAACCCGATCAGGTGGATACGGAAAAGGTCAAGACGGCCCTGCCGGTCGGGACCGTCACCGTGCGCGCGGTGAAAGGCGGGCTGGACGTCGCCGATAATGATCGCGACGACACCGCCGTGATCGCCAATGCGGCGATTGAAGTCCGGTTCGACCTTCCCTAGCTCCGGGCTACTTGTACGATGAGTTCGATTTCAGCCACGTCGATTTCGGGGTTCGATTTACGCACGATTGATCAGGCGTTTCTGAACGACCCGTATCCTGTTTACCACGCGCTGCGCGACGATAACCCTGTCCACCAATGCCCGGACGGCAGTTATTTTCTGACCGGTTATGACGATGTGCTGGCGGTATATCGCGACCATGCGCGGTTCAGTTCCGACAAGAAGCTCGATTTCAAACCCGCTTTCGGCGACAGCGCGCTTTTTGAGCATCACACCACGAGCCTTGTCTTTAATGATGCGCCCTATCACACCCGCATCCGCTCTCTACTAGCGCCCGCCTTCACCCCGCGCGCGCTTGAGGAACTCCGCCCTCGGGTTGAAGCCTTTGTCGATGCGCGACTGGAAGAGATCGCCGAGAAGGAAACATTCGACGTCATCGCCGATTTCGCGTCCCCGCTGCCGGTGCAATTGATTGGCGATATGCTGGGCATCCCTGAGAGCGACCGCGCGCCGTTGCGGGATTGGTCGCTGGCGATACTCGGCGCTTTGGAGCCGACCTTGTCGCGGGAAGGGTTCGAGACCGGATGCCGCGCGGTGGAGGATTTCAAAGCCTTTCTGAAGGATTTAATCGACCACCGCCGCGCGCATGCCACGCCGGGCGGGCGAGGCGAAATCCTGTCTAAACTGATCGACGCGGAATGGGACGGAGAGCGATTAAGCGAAATCGAGCTGTATCATAACTGCATCTTTCTGCTGAACGCCGGGCATGAAACCACGACGAATTTGATCGGCAACGGGATCGAGGCGCTCTTCCGGTATCCGGCGGAACACGCGCGCCTGCGCGCCGACCCAGCATTGATCCGACCCGCGGTGGAAGAAATGCTGCGCTTTGAAAGTTCCAACCAGCTTGGTAATCGCCGCGCGACGGAAGACGTCGCCATCGGCGACACGGCGATCCCGGCGGGCGGGTATATCCATCTGTGCATCGCCGCCGCCAATCGCGACCCGGCGCAGTTTACGGACCCGGATCATTTCGACATCACGCGCCGACCCAACCGGCATCTGGCCTTTGGCAATGGCGTTCACACCTGCGCCGGCGCCGCGCTGGCGCGGATGGAGGGACAGGTCGCGATTGGAAAACTGGTGGCGCGTTTTCCTGATCTGCGGCCATCCGGCGATCCCACGCGCGGCGGGCGAATCCGGTTTCGCGGATTCTTGAAACTGCCTGCGGCGATTTAGCAAGTCGCCGGAAGCGGCTTTTCCCGGGCATAATCGGCGATACATTTTTCGGAGGCAAAAATGACCGAGGAAATAGATCCCACAACCCCGCAAACCACCGGTTCGCAATCCGTCCCTGTGGTCCAACCCATAACGATTGGCGATATTCTGGAAGTGCTGGCGCAAGGCTTGCGCGACTTCCGCACCGCGCCGTATTTCGGTCCTTGCGTCGGCGGTCTTTATACGCTGGTGGGCTGGTTTCTCATCCTGCTGCTCATTCAGTTTCATCTACCGTTTCTGGTATATCCACTGGCCGCCGGATTCGCCTTTATCGCGCCCTTCATCGCCACCGTCTGTTATGCGGTCAGCCGCAGTCTGGAGCGAAACGAACCTATATCCTTCAACGCCGTGCGCGGCGCGGTGTGGAATGCGGCGCGGCGCGATCTTGGGTGGATGGCGCTGGTCACCGGGTTTTCCCTGTTCATCTGGATGGACATGGCGGCGTTGCTGTTTTTCGGTTTTCTGGGACTAAATGCGATGAGCGCCCCGGAGCTTTTACAGGAAATCTTCACGACGCCCATGGGCCTGCTGTTTCTCGTCATTGGCAATGGGGTCGGCGCGGTAATTGCGATTGCGGTCTTTTCATTCTCGGTGATCTCGTTTCCGATGTTGTTCGAACGCGATACGGATTTCGTCACCTCCATGATCACCAGCGTCAAGGTCTTCACGACCAACCCCGCCGCCATGCTGGCGTGGTGTGGGACAATCGCGGTGCTAATCGGACTTTCGTTACTGTCCGGTCTGGTTGGGCTCGTTGTCGTACTACCCGTCCTCGGCCATGCCTCCTGGCATCTCTATCGCCGCGCCATCAAGCAAATATCATAGCGTGGCGAAAAGGGAACACGGACAAAGCGGTGCTTACGCTCGACTAAGAATCGTCGCGATCTCGTCCTTCAGCACCATGCGCTCCTTGCGCATTTTCGTTTCCGCATGTTCGGCGACCGGCTCGGCGCCGGTCTCCACCCGGTGGATCGTCCGGTTGATCGCATGATAATCATCCGCCAACCGCGCGAAATGCGCGTCGGAGAGTTTTAAATCATGCATTTTTTCAGCGTGTTCGGGGAATTCCTCGGCAAGCTCGTGCGGCGTATGGGCCATGGTGCGTTCACTCCTTCGTTTCAAATTTCTCCAACGAAAAAGTAAC
>JBLHZD010000054.1:0-16701 GCA_047631095.1 Alphaproteobacteria bacterium | reverse complement strand
CAGGCGTCCAGTTTATGAAAGGGGGCGCGAATGCGACGTGTCATGGCGGTTTGCGCTAACCTTTGCGAATCATGGTGCCGGACCCATGCTCGGTGAATATTTCCAGCAGGACCGCATGTGGCGCCCGACCATCCACAATAACCGCGCCCCCGACGCCGCCATTGATCGCGTCAACGCAGGTTTCAACCTTGGGAATCATGCCGCCGCTCACAGTGCCGTCCTCGCGACGGTCATGGGCGTCGTTGACGCTCATTTCGCCTATTAACGCGCCGTCCTTGTCCAAAACGCCTTCGACGTCGGTCAGCATCAGCAGTCGCTCGGCCTTCACCGCCACCGCGACCGCGCCCGCCACCGTATCAGCGTTAATGTTATAGGTCTCGCCATCCGCGCCGATGCCGATGGGCGCCACGACGGGGATAAAATCAGACGCCGCCAGAACATCCAGCACGTGCGGATCGACCGTCGTCGGTTCGCCGACGAAGCCCAGATCGAGGACTTTTTCGATATTTGAGTCCGGATCGCGGCGTTTGCGTTGCAGCTTGGTCGCCTGAATCAAGCCGCCATCCTTGCCCGACAGGCCAATCGCGCGGCCGCCAACTTCAGTGAGCGCGGCGACGATCTGTTTGTTGATCTGGCCGGACAGCACCATTTCGACGATTTCCACCGCCGCCTTGTCGGTCACGCGCAACCCATCGATAAATTCGCTCTTGATCGCCATGCGCTCCAACATCGCGCCAATTTGCGGGCCGCCGCCATGGACAATGACCGGGTTAACGCCGACCTGCTTCAGCAGCACCACATCGCGCGCGAAAATTCGCGCCAGCGACGCGTCGCCCATCGCATGGCCGCCATATTTGATGACAATCGTCTTGCCCGCATAGCGGCGCATAAATGGCAACGCTTCGGTCAGGATCCCGGCTTTTTCGAGCCATTCGTCGCGTTGGTGCTTGTTCTGTGTGCTCATGGTTTTTGCGTCTGTTGAGTGAAATGGGATAGGAACGAAATATTCGCGCGTAAAATTTATTTCCAGAATCTAGCGTACCGGAATTTAGCTTAAAGGCCGCGCCGCCGCCAGCATATGCAATTTGGCGCGCAATTCGGGCACCCCAACGCCTTTGTTGGCGCTTGTCGCGATCACCGTCGGCGCAGCGGCCGGGTGCTTGCGCAGGCTGGCCTCCACCGACTTAATCACTTTTTCCAACGCCGACGCCTTCACCTTGTCGGTCTTGGTCAAAACAACCTGATACGCGACCGCAGCCTTATCGAGCAGATCCAGCACCTCGTCATCGGCCTTTTTCAACCCGTGGCGTGAATCGATCAACAGGCACACCATGCGCAAACCAACCCGGCCGCGCAAATAATCATAAACCAGCGACGTCCATTGCCGGACCGTTTCTCTCGGCGCGCGGGCGAAGCCATACCCGGGCAGATCGACCATTGTCAGGCGTTCGCCCAGATCGAAGAAGTTCAATTCCTGTGTCCGGCCGGGCGTATTACTGGTGCGCGCCAGCGTCCTGCGACTGGTCAGCGCGTTGACGAGGCTGGATTTACCAACATTGGACCGTCCCGCAAAGGCGATCTCGGGAATCGAATCAGGCGGCAATCCCGCCATATCCACCACACCTTTGATAAAGGTGCAGGGTTGGGCGAAGAGCTTACGACCGCCTTCGATATCTTCCGGACCGATGTCGTCCGGCGACAGGTTCTCGCTCAGCTTTTTTTCCCCTTCGAATTGTCGTCCGAATTTTCACCTGAATTATCGCCCGAATCATCACCGTCTGTTTTGGCGTTTTTGGCGGCTTTATCTTTTTTCGCGCTTTTGGCGCCTTTGCCACCTTTACCGCTATTGCTACCGCCTCTTGGCGGCGCGCTCGGCGTTGGCGCAGCCTGGGTGGATCCCCCGCTCACCGAGACGCCCATACGGCGCATGATGATCCATTGCTGCGACATCGACAAAACGTTGTTCCACGCCCAGTAAATTACCAGTCCCGCCGGAAATTTGGCCAACAGGAAAGTGAACATGATCGGCATGAACATGAAAATCTTCGCTTGCACCGGGTCTGCTGGCGCCGGGTTCAGACGCTGTTGCAGGAACATGCTCACCCCCATGATCAGCGGCCAGATGCCCAAGTTCAGGAAATCATAGGTCGCGGGAACCTCCCAGGGGAACAAGCCGAAGCCAGTCAGAATTCCAAGGGGGTCGGGCGCGGAGAGATCGTGTATCCAGCCATAGAACGGCGCGTGGCGCATTTCGATGGACACGAACAGCACCTTGTACAGGGCGAAAAACACCGGAATTTGCACCAGCATGGGCAAACAACCCGCCGCCGGATTGACCTTCTCGGTCTTGTACAGCGCCATCATCGCCTGGTTCATACCCTGTCGATCATCGCCATGGCGCTCCCGCAGCTCAACCAGTCTGGGTTGCAGCTTCTTCATACGGCTCATGGAGACATAGGATTTATTGGCCAGTGGAAAGAACGCCAACTTGATCATGACTGTCAGCGCCAGAATGGCGAGGCCAAAATTGCCCAGATGATTGTTCAACCAGATGATCATGTAGAAAATTGGTTTGGTCAGGAAATAGAACCAACCAAAATCGACCGCGAGGTCAAACCGCGCAACGCCGCGCTCGGTCTCGTACATGTCCAGAATTTCGACTTCCTTGGCGCCGGCGAACAGACTATTCGTTGTCTCGATGACGCCACCGGATTTCGCCACCAGCGCTGGCGCCAGATAATCCGCCTGATAGATGTCAAAATTACCGCGACGGCCGGGCAAAAAGCTGGTTTGAACCTTGACCTTCTGATCCGGGATCAGCGCCGCCAGCCAGTATTTATCAGTAATGCCGAGCCAGCCGCCGGTCGAGCTTTGCCGTTGGGCGCCATCGTCGCGCAAATCGGAATAATCAACTTCCTTCAACGTATCGTCGAAAACGCCAAGCAAGCCTTCATGCAGGATGTAGAACCCGAGAAGGTCGGGCGTGCCGGTGCGCGATAACAAACCATAGGGCGCCAGCGACAACTCTTTCGACGTGTTGTTCTTAACCCGCTGGGTCAGCGTCACCATGTAATTGTCGTCGATACTGTAACGGCGTTCAAAAACAAGTCCTGCGCCATTGTCCCAGGTCAGCAACAGTGGCGTCTTTGGCGTCAGGCGCGATCCGCGCGGGGTCCACACCGTCTCCGCGTTTGGCAGCGTGACCCCATCGCCAATCCAGCCGAACTCCGCGTAATAGGGCTGTTCGGTCCTGGTCGGCCAGAGCAGCACGATTTCAGGGCTATCCTTGTCGAGTTCCTCGCGATAATCGTGCAGGACGACGTCATCAATACGCCCGCCCACCAGCGAGATCGAGCCCGTAAGGCGATCTGATTCCATGGGAATGCGCGGCGTCTCTTTCAACGCCTTTTGCCGGGATTGAGAGGCGGTCGGCTTGGTCAGGCCCGACGCATGACCGGGGTTCGATGCGGACATATCAACGCCCAGACGCGGCGCGGAAGACCCGGCGGATCCGCCGGTCGCAGGCGCGGCGCCGACAATAGCGGAGCCGTCAGCAGGCGCACTTCCAACAGGAGACCCGGACAATGTCACGCCAAGCTTGGCGTTTTGCGCGGCCTCTTCTTTTTGTTGCAGCTCAATCCGCGCCTGTTGTTCCTCCAGGCGCGGCGTTTCATAAAAATACTGCCAGCCCAGCAGGATGACGATCGAAACCGCAACCGCGAGAATTACGTTTTTCTGTTCGATCATAGTCTTTGTTCCAAGCTGGCCACGGCGTCTCGTTTAAGAGACTCGGGTTGAAGAGGGTCGGTTTCAAGATGGTCCGCACATTTATGCGCCGACCGAAAATGTTCGGGCACAGGATCAGACCCCGATCCGCCCCAGGGGTGACATCGCGCAATCCGCCGCAGCGCCAAAATAACGCCTGCCAAGGCGCCATGGTCACGCACCGCGTGGGCTGCATACACCGAACATGTCGGCCAATAGCGGCACGGCGCCGGAAAGAACGGCGAAATACAAAGCTGGTAGACCACGATGACGAATTGAAAAATTCGCGCCATTACGGTTCCCATCACTCGTTCGCCCGCCAGGCGTCGAGACGCTTTAACGCGGTTTCAAAATCCCGCTCCAGCGCGCTATACGCCCTGTCTTTGGTATCGCGACGCGCAATAAGAACATAATCGCGCCCGGGTAAGACATGACCGGGCGCAAGCTGACGCACCACGGCGCGCAACCGGCGTTTAGCGCGGTTCCGAAGAACGGCGTTACCCACCTTTTTGCTGGCAGTGAAGCCAACGCGCACGCAATCATCGCCGTCATTACGCGAAAAAACCTGCAAAACCAGGCCTCGCGCCGCGCAGGAACGCCCACGCCGCGACGCGCGAACGAAGTCAGGCCGCCGCTTCAATCGATCCACAGCCGCCCCCATCGTCGCGATTCCGAGTTAATGCGGTGGTTTACGCCGACAGGACTTTACGACCGCGCGCGCGACGACGGGCAAGAACGCGCCGTCCCGCTTTTGTCGCCATACGGCTACGAAATCCGTGGCGATGTTTCCGAACAAGCCGACTAGGCTGAAAAGTACGCTTCACAACAGGTCTCCAGAAACGCTTCAATTAAAGAGGCACGCTATATAGAAGCTGGTCCCGATCAAGTCAATCGACTGGGCGCCCGATCACGACAAAAAGTCCGCCGCGCCCCATTCCCCCCCTATTTTATAGCCCCTATAAACCTCTCAGGGCCTCACGCTATGGTGACTGGCGACCGCTTCGCCATGCCATTATAAAGATAGGAACGCTTTTGGCGGACTTTCGATCAAAAATTAACCTGAAGACGCAGATTATGCCCGATCCCGCCAAAATATCGGACCCAAACGACGCCAACTCAGGCGGATTGCGCCGCTATTGGCCGCTCTTGGCGATTGCGCTGGGTTTGGGGTTATTTTTCGCACTCGATCTCGGGCATTACCTGAAATTCCAAACGCTGCGGGACAATCGCGGATGGCTGATGGAGCAGGTTCACGCCCACGCCATTCTATCCGCCTTGGTCTTTATCGGGATCTACGCCGCCGCAACCGCCATTTCAGCGCCCGGCGGCTCGTTTTTAACACTGTTCGCCGGATTTCTGTTCGGACAGTGGGCCGCAACAATCTATGTGGTCTTCGCCGCAACGGCGGGGGCGACGATCATCTTCACCGCCGCCCGATATATGTTTTACGACGCCTTGCACGCCCGAGCAGGGCCCTGGCTGACAAAAATGGAGGCCGGGTTCCAAAAAAATGCACTTAGCTATCTACTGGCGCTGCGACTGGCGCCGGTGTTTCCCTTTTTTGTCGTTAATCTCGCCCCCGCGTTTTTAAATGTTCCGTTGAAAACATATGTCATCGGCACCTTTATCGGCATAATTCCCGGTACATTCGTCTTCGCCACCATCGGCGCGGGCCTGGGCGGCGTCTTCGACAGCGGCGAGTCTTTCTCCCTTTCGGACCTGTTAACGACCGAAATCATATCCGGACTCGTCGGGTTGGCGGCGTTGGCGCTGGCGCCCGCGGCCTATAGAGCGTTAAAATCTAAGAAATAAATTTGATGTCGGCTATAATCGGGAGGGGCGTGGGACAAAATCCCGATCGCCGCGCCCGTGTTGGCCGTTATCCCCATGGTTTCGAAAGAGAAACGCAAGGTTCATGCGCAGTTTGTCGTCACAATTGCTGATCCTGACGATGGCGTTCGTCATGCTGGCGGAAGTCTTCATCTTCGTGCCGTCAGTCGCGCGGTTCCGCTTGTCCTGGCTGAACGAGCGATTGAGCGCGGGCCATCTCGCCATTTTGACCCTGGACGCCGCGACCGACGGTATGGTGAGCGACAGGCTGCGCGAGGAATTGCTGGGGCATGTCGGCGCTTATGCCGTGAATGTAGGGCGCGGCGGCGCAAAGCTGTTGCTGGCGGCCGACATGCCGCCGCCCGTTCAGGCGACAGTGGATCTAATGGATTCTAGCCTGCCAACGCTCATCGCCGACGCGCTCATGGCGCTTGGCCGGACCGAAGCGCGCGTTATCCGTATTGTTGGACCGTCGCCAAAATCCGCCGATATCATCATGGGCGTTGTTATTCAGGAACAACCGCTCATCGAAGCGCTGGTGGATTTCGCCTGGCGTATCTTCTGGCTATCCATCCTTATTTCTTTAGTGACCGCGACGCTGGTGTTCCTATCCCTGCAATGGCTAATGGTGCGCCCGATGCGGCGTATCACGGAAAATATGACCACCTTTCGCGAAGACCCGGAAGACGCCAAGCGCATCGCGCCGCCAACGACGCGAGCGGATGAAATCGGCGTCGCCCAGCGCGAATTAACGAATTTACAAACCGGCCTGCGCGCCGCCTTGCGCCAAAAGGAGCATTTGGCCGCGCTCGGCGTCGCCGTCGCCAAGATCAACCACGACCTTCGCGGTATTTTGTCCACCGCGGTCCTTGTCTCCGACCGGCTGGAAGGCAGCGATGATCCGGAAGTACGGCGCGTCACCCCGGCGCTGATTAGCGCCATCGATCAGGCGGTCGCGCTATGCGAGGACACGCTTGGCTATGTCAGCCAGGACAATTCGGCGCCGCGAATACAGCGCTTCGACCTGTCCGCCATGGCGGACGGCATCGCCCAGGCCACCCTGTTGAGCGGCGACAACGTCTTCACGGTTGCGAACAAGATTGAAATCGGCCTCTCGATTGACGCGGACCCCTCGCAAATCAACCGCGTGCTGAAAAACCTGACCCAAAACGCAAAGGAAGCGGGCGCCGCCTGCGCCACCATCGACGCCCACGCCACATCCGACATGGTGACCATCGAAATATGCGACGATGGCCCGGGGTTACCCGCGCGGGCGCGTGAAAATCTGTTTTTACCCTTCCGGGGGTCTGTCCGCGCCGGCGGCACCGGATTGGGCCTGGCCTCAGCGCGTGAATTGATGCGCAACCATGGCGGCGACCTGGTTCTGGCGGATTCCGGCGACAAGGGCGCAACGTTCCGCGCCACCTTACCGATAGATGCGCCAAAAGCCGGTTAAAGCGACCAGACACAACTGTTCAAATCGCCGTGACGTCGCCTCTATTCGCCTTAATTTTCGCTATAATCGTGGGACCCCGAGCGATCGTGGGCGGTCGCGTTTGTGAAAGTCCCCTCTTTCACGCCCCTTGCGGGGCCGCCCACACTCTCGCGCTCTTGTTTTCCCCGCGCGATAAGCGCGCTCTTGTTTTCCCCGCGCGATAAGCGCGCTCTTAGTCGATTTGCAGGGTAAATGTCTTCAAATAGGCGGATTCCGGCAAATTTGGGTGAATCGGGTGATCCAGATCGGCGCCTGCTGCGCGTAAGACACGCCCGGTTCGGCGCGCATCGCGCAACCCATCCGCAACGTGCCGCAAAAACAGATCTGCGGCCATATTATGAGAGCAGGACGCCAGAAACAGGATGCCGCCCGGCGCGACCAACGCAGACGCCAGGCGCGCCAGCTTGCGATAGCCCCGCCCGCCAACGTTCAGATCTTTCTTTGATTTCACAAAGGCTGGCGGGTCTGCGATCACGACATCATATCGTTCCTCGCTTTTGCCCAACCGTTCCAGCTCGCTGAAACAATCGCCTTTGATCGCCTCGCATCGCGCCTCCACGCCATTTAACCGCGCGGACTGCATCGCCAGATCGAGCGCCAGACTGGATCGATCCACCATCGTCACGGAGGCTGCGCCCTTCACCGCCGCTTGCACGCCAAACCCGCCGCTATGGCTATAAAAATCAAGGACCCGCTGGCCCTTGGCGAGGTTGGCGACAAAACGCCGGTTTTCACGTTGATCGAAAAACCAGCCGGTTTTCTGCCCTTGGCGCAAATCGACAGCGTAGCGAACGCCATTCTCCTCGACTTCGACCAACCCTTGCTCGCTTTCCCCCTCACCGTCCGGCTCACCACCGGCAAATTCAACGCCCAGCGACAAGCCTTCTCGTTCGCGCGCGGGGCTATCATTTCGCAGAACACAAAGCCTCGGCTTCAAAACCGTATTAATCGCCGCCAGAATGTCCGTCCGCGCACGCTCCATCCCGGCTGTATTTAATTGCAACACCACAACATCGCCATAGCGATCCACGATCAATCCGGGCAATCCATCGGCTTCCGCGTGGATCAATCGGTAATGAGGGGTCGTGAAAAAACGATCCCGTAGCGCCAGCGCGTGAGTCAGGCGCTCTTCAAAAAACACCGCATCGGGCGCGACATCCATTTGGCGCGACAACATCCGTGCGCCCACCAGCGAATGCGGATTAAAATGCGCGGTTCCAAAGGACGTCCCGTCATTCCCCTTTACCGATACGACCGACCCCGCCCCCAGGGCGCGGGTTTCCGCCGTCATGTCGATCTCATTACTATAGGCCCAGGGATGGCCGCCCCGAAGGCGCTTTTGCTTGCCGGGAAGAATTGCGATCGTCGGATGCATTGGCTTAGCCTCTCGTTCAAACCGCCTCGGCGGAAAATCGGCCTTGGCGCAGGAACCTCTAATACGTGCTGGGAAACAGGAGCGCCAGCGCAAGGGCGACAAAGTCGGAACATTGTTTCAGGCGCATAAATCGGTTTAGCATTCACTTTCGTTCTTTTTCGCAGCGATATTCAATTCACGAATTGGCAAACGGGAGTGGTGTTATGGCTTTGCAATTTGGCGTCTTCGATCATATCGAGCCTTTAGAGGGATTGACGCTTAAACAGCATTACGACTTGCGGTTGACGCAAATTGAAAAACTGGATCAAGCGGGATTTTACGCCTACCACCTGGCGGAGCACCACACACCCGCCGTACACAGTCTGGCGCCGTCGCAGAACGTCTTTCTGGCCGCCGTTTCGCAGCGCACAACCCAATTACGTTTCGGTCCCTGCGTCTATGTCTTGCCGTTGCACCACCCACTTCGTTTGATCGAGGAAATCAGCATGCTGGACCATTTGAGCGGCGGTCGAATGGAAATTGGCGTTGGTCGCGGTGGTGTGCTGGAAGCCTTGTTCTGGGGTCAGGAAGCCGACGCCGACATAAATTTCGCCCGATACGAGGAAACACTGAACATCATTCGTAAAGGCCTGAATACCGAAGCGCTAACCTATAAAGGAAAGTTCCATAGTTTCGATGAACTGCCGATGCGTTTGCAACCGATACAGCGGCCATATCCACCCCTGTGGTATATGCGCAACGCCGAAACCGCAGCGCTGGAAGGTATGAACACGGTCATCGTCGGAACCCTGGAGAGCCTGGAGAGCGAGGTTGTCCGATACCGCGACGTATGGGCCAAAACTCATGGGGAAGGCGCGCTGACAGCCCAGGGACAGGAACCAAAAATCGGACTGGTCGTCCATATGGTGGTGGACGAAACAGACGAAAAAGCGATCGCCGCCGCCAAACCGGCCTGGGATAAATATCGCTGGAATTTGGCGGCGCCCCGACGCATGGAAGCGGAAAAACGGGGCATGACTGAATTTCAGGGAGATACGCCGCAAGGGGGGTTCGGTTTTAGCGGCGCGCGCCCGACGCATTTACCCGACCGTGAAACCCGCAAGGATATCGATGCAGAACTGGAAAAATTTTCAGATCAAAACAGCAAACTCGACCCGACGCGTCTGGGTGGCGTCGCGCTGGCGGGGTCGCCAGACTCGGTTAAACGCTATATGGAGGAATACGTCGCCACGGGCGCGAACTATTTCGTATGCTCTTTTCAATGGGGCGACCTGTCCCATGAAACGGCGATGCGCTCAATCGAGCTGTTCGCCAACGAAGTCATGCCACAATACGTCGCCAAACAACCCGCCGCCGCCGATTAGAAATATCCAGGGCGCGCGCTAAACCGGCGCCTCGCCTTCGATCATAATGCGCTGCATCAGACGTTTCTGGTCATGGGGATAGTTTCCGTTGGCGTGATGCATGGTGCAGCGGTTATCCCAGATCAGCATGTCGCCGACGCGCCATTCATGATGATAGACAAATTTGTCCTGCGTCGCGTGCGCGAACAGTTCATCGACCAGCGCATCGCCGTCCGCCAGATCAATGTCGGCGATACGGTCAAGCCGGGTCGTGCTCATATACAAAGCGCGCGCGCCCGTCGGCGGATGCACGCGCACCAGCGGATGAGTGACGTCCGCCGTTTCGGCTTTTTCCGCATCCGTTCGCGTCAGCATTTTTCGCGGAGATCGCCTGCTTTGATAGGCGTGGACCGCGCGCAGCCCATCGATTCGCTGTTTCATATCCGCACCCAGCGCGGCGTAAGCGGCGCGCATGTCGCAAAAGCTCGTTTCGCCGCCCGTTTCTGGAATAACCAGAGCGTATAATATCGTGCCCATCGGCGGACGCTCTGTGAAGGAATGGTCCGTATGCCAGGTGGCGCCGTTGACCACCCGCTCTCCCGTTCCATGAACATCGGTTGCGTCGCTCGATAAAATGCCGATTTCAGGATGTTCGCGAAACTGCGTATGCCGGTTCACTTGGCGGACCGGCGCGCCAAACAAACGCGCGGCGGCGACATATTCGCCCGGATCCAGCGTTTGATCGCGAATACACAAGACCGCGTGTTTCGCCAAAGCCGCCTTCAGGGTTTTAACGGTTTTATCGGCAAGAGGTTGGCGCAAATCAACGCCCGTGGCCTCCGCCGCCATGATTTCGGAAAGCGGCGTTATGGATAACGGCATATCAACTACCTCCTCTTTCAAGTCGCTTTATACGGACGCGAGCGGCGCCTCCCACACATCATAACCGTAGGTCGTCTCAATCTCGGCCTTGATTTTGTCCATATCGTTGAGCCGGGAAATCGTCTGAATACGCGCCGTTCTTCCCATCCGGGTTTTCTCATATCGACGCAGGGCCTGCTCAACGCCATCGCGCGAAACACCCTCCAGACATCGCGACAAGATGGCCGCGTCCTCAATCGAGGTCGCCGCGCCCTGGGCCATATACGGCGTCATCGGATGGCAGGCGTCTCCCATCAAGGTAATGCACCCCTCCCCCCATTTCGGAAGGGGGTCGCGCGCCACAAGCGCCCATTTATGCACTTCCGGGCACGCATCCAGAACCGCGCGCACTTGCGGGTGAAAATCCTTATACGCCTGGCGCATCACATCCAGGTCGCCCTTCGCCGACCAGGACTCCACCCGAAAGTCTGGTTCCGGCGTGCTAGTGACAAAATAGATCTCGTCGCGGCCGGGATTAACGTAATACATGACGATGTGTCTATCCGGACCCCACCATTTGGCGCAATCATCGATCTCCATCCCGCCCAGCAAGGACGCCGGAAAGGTCGTGCGATAGGCGACGCGGCCCGTAAACTGGGGCGCCTCCGCCCCCAACAGCATTTCGCGCACCACGGAATGCACCCCATCCGCGCCGATGACCACATCGGCGGTGACATTTGCGCCAGATTCGAATTCAAGCTCGACCCCGTCGCCGGTCTGGCGCAACCCCATCAATTTACGGCTTCGGTCAATAATTGAATCCGGCACGACCGACGCCAAAGCTTCGTGCAAATCACCGCGATGCATCAAGTAATAGGGCGCGCCAAATTGCGCCTCCGCCTCGGCGCCCAGCATCCGTTCCCAGGTCACCTCTCCGGTGACAAAATCCCGGTTCAGCGCCGAATGCGGCCGAAACGCCGCCGCGTCCAATTGGTCCGCCAATCCCAAACGATGCAAAACCTTGACCGAGTTCGGGCTTTGCTGGATGCCCGCGCCGATACGGGCGAACGCCTTCGCCTGTTCATAAATTCGTACTTCGATCCCGACCTTGCGCAACGTCGCCGCCACCGCCAACCCGCCGATACCAGCCCCGATAATCGCAACGGAAAAATCTTGCGCCGCCATTGATTTCCTCCCCAGATCTCCTGTTTTCACGAAGAAATGGTACGCCGCCGCACAGACGAGAAAAAGCGCATATGCACCCGCACACCTTTACATATGTGAAATTATCGCCTTTTCCGGGAAAAACCGAGCGCACCCAAAGTAGATCGGAGACCCGCGCGACACTGTTTTCAGCCGTCTCTGCGGACGCAAAATGGAATATATCGTCTTCTTCGAGTGTTTTCCGCTGACGGCTGATATACAAAATGAAGCGAGTGATTGTGCAGAGCAGCATTTTTGCTTATTGTCGCCGCGATTTTAATGGCCACGACGTTGGATTGGACACTTGAAGTGAGCATTCCCGTACGAACAAAGCGGATGTCGATACCCGATATTCGCGCGCGCAAGGGCGGATCGCCCCTCGTTTGCCTGACCGCCTACACCGCGCCAATCGCGTCAATTCTTGATAGTCGGGTCGATGTGCTGCTGGTCGGCGACTCGCTCGGCATGGTCATCTACGGCATGGATGACACGCTGGCGGTCACGCTGGACATGATGATCGCCCATGGCAAAGCCGTGACGCGCGCGGCGCGCACCGCGTTCATCGTCGTTGATTTGCCCTTCGGATCGTATGAGGCGAGCCCGGAACAAGCCTTTCACAGCGCCGCGCGGGTTATGGCGGAGACGAGCTGTCAGGCCGTGAAACTGGAAGGCGGCGTCGAGATGGCCGATACGATCAAATTTCTGAGCCAGCGCGGAATCCCGGTGATGGCTCATATTGGATTGATGCCGCAATCGGTCAACGCGACGGGCGGCTTTCGCGCCCAAGGCCTGTCAGCCGAGACCGCCACACAGATCGAAAAAGACGGCCACGCCATCGCCGAAGCGGGCGCGTTTTCCGTCGTTATCGAAGGTACGGCGGAACCGGTCGCGCGACGATTAACCGAACAGCTGGATATTCCGACGATTGGCATTGGCGCATCGCCGGCGTGCGACGGACAGATTCTCGTGACCGACGATGTAATTGGCCTGTTCAGCGATTTCAAACCACGCTTTGTAAAACGCTACGCCGCCATCGGCGACGCCATCGCCGAAGCCGCAGACGCCTATGGCGAAGAGGTAGGCGCACGGCGCTTCCCATCCCTTGAACATTGTTATGGCGTCGCCAAGTAAACGCCTCCATAACGGTCCAAGTAACTCGGAATTCTTATGAAAATTGTTCGCGATATTTCCAGCCTGCGCCAGCAGGTCCGTCAATGGCGCAGCCAGTCGGAAACCATTGGCCTCATCCCCACCATGGGGTCGCTGCATGACGGGCATTTGTCGCTCGTCGCCCAGGCGAAGCAGGAATGCGACCACGCCATCGCAACCATTTTCGTCAACCCGACGCAGTTCGCGCCACATGAAGATTTTGAGACCTACCCCCGGGACGAAGGCCGCGATATCGCCTTGCTCGAAGGGTTCGACGCGGACTTGCTGTTCAGCCCGGATGTGAGCGAAATGTACGCGAACGGCTTTTCCACCGCCGTCGCTGTCTCGGGGCTCAGCGAATGCCTGTGCGGCGCCGCTCGGCCGCATTTCTTTGGCGGCGTGGCGACGGTGGTGTCCAAATTGTTACTGCAATCGCTGCCGAACCGCGCCTATTTCGGGGAAAAGGATTTTCAACAGTTGCAGGTCATCAAGCGAATGGCGCGCGACCTGGACATCCCCGTAGAAATTTGCGGCGTCCCCACCGTGCGCGAAGCTGACGGGCTGGCCATGTCGTCACGAAACAAATATCTGTCGCCGGAACAACGCGCGCTCGCCCCGGCGCTGCACCGCTTGCTGAACGAAATCGCTGTAAAATTTGCGGCGGGCGAAGACGCGCCGCCATTGTTGGCGGACGGGATCGAAACCATGAAGTCTCTGGGCTTCGATCCGGTCGATTATCTGGAAATCCGCGACTCGGAAACACTCGACGCGCTAGCAGCCAATAATGGAAACGCGCGCGTGTTCGTCGCGGCCTATCTCGGCGCCACTCGATTGATCGACAATGTCGCGGCGCCGACCCCCGCCTGAGCCCGGTCGCGGCGCTGGCCGCCGCCTGTTATCGACGCCTTAAATTACGCTGCCCAGCGCTTGGTATTGTGCCCCTTAAACGGCGTCTCAATGCGCTGCAATTCCTGTACAAGGTTGCTTTTCGCATCCGCGGTGGTTCCCTCAGGAAAGGACAAGCGCACTGAATCCGCGCCCTTGAAGCGTTCCGCGATGGCGCCGGCAATCGTGTCATAGGTCCCGACGGCGGCAAATAACCGCACGACATCATCGGACACCTCACCGGCGACCTTGTCCCATTCGCCATTGGCGACCATGCGATGCAGTTTCAGCCCCAGATCCTCCAGCCCGTATAATTCCCAAACCGGAAAATAGGTTCGCGTCGAGCCATAAAACCCGATCCGGTAGCGCACCGAATCCATCATTTTCGCGACCGCTTCTTCGTCCGGGCCCATCGCGACGAAACCACCGCCATGCACTTCAATGTCCTCACGGGTCCGACCGCTTTGCCTCAGGGCGTCCGCGAGATGCGCCATGCAGACTTCGTTCATATAGCGCTGGGTGCAAAAGGAATGGAGGCGAACGCCATCGGCCACGCGACCGGCGACCCTCAGCATCGCCGGGCCTACCGCCGCCAGCGATACCGGCGGGAGGGGCATTCCGGTCGCGGGGGGTGAAAACTCCGGCGTCATAAGGGTGAAATTATAGTGCTCGCCCTCAAAATTAAGTTTGTCACCGTATTCCCAGCATCGCCAGATCGCCCGCAGCGCCTCGATATATTCCTGCAAGCGCGGCGCGGGCGCGGACCAGGGCGCGCTGAACCGGCGCTCATTATGCCCCTTCACCTGACTACCCAGCCCCAGATAGAACCGACCACCAGAATTGGCGTGCAGGTCCCAGGCCATATTGGCGACATTCATTGGACTGCGCGCAAAGGCGATGGCGATGGAGGTCGCCATCGCCGAGTTCGGCGGGATCGACATCATGGTCCACAACGCCGCGGTGCGCAGCAATACGCCCTTCGATGATCTGGATTGGGAGACCTTTAAAACCAGCCTCGATATTTCAATCCAGGGTGGGTTTAACCTGGCCAAGGCGGTCATTCCCTCAATGAAACAACGCGGCGGCGGCAGTCTCATCGGCGTTGGCGGCATGTCGTCCCTGAAAGGATCGCCCGGCCGCTCTCATGTCATGGCTGGCAAGATGGGGTTGAACGCCCTGATGCGCGGATTGGCGCTGGATTTGGCCGAATTCAACATTCGCGCCAATCAGGTTGTCGTCGGCGTGTTCGATACAGTTCGCGAAGGCAACCCGTCTTCAGCGGCTTTGTCCGCAGCGTCCGCCCGCGCGGCCTCGGCGAACATTCCCCTTGGCCGCCTAGGCGCGCCGCAGGATATGGCCAATTTGATTCGCTTTCTGGTGGGCCCCGGCGCCAGCTACATGACCGGCCAGACGGTGCATTCCAATGGCGGCGGCTACATGAATTTGTAGAAAACCTCGCGTAAATCCCGAGCAGACGGAATCGTCTGCGACGACGATTTGCGCAGTATTTTGAGATATTGAGCGGATTCACATCCTTAACTTTGAAGCGTAAAGCGCTTCCCGTTAAAGAGGATCCGCTCTAGTCCCGAGGCATGGCGTTGAAGGCGATGCTCATACGCGGCGTCTCGCTTTCAAACGGATTGATGCCGTGATGAAAATAGGGGGGAACAGAACCATGAGCCCCTCCTCCGCCGGGATACGAACTGATTCCGAAACTACGGGCCGGTTGGAAAATTGCAGAAAGCGCAAAAATTCAACATGGCCCGGGAATTCATTACCCGGCGTGTTTTCCCGTGCGTTGCCCGCTGTGTTTTCCGGTACGTTTTCCGGTGGCGGCGCCGAAAATTTCGGGACGCGCGGATAATATATGCCGCTGACCCAGCCATGCGGATGGATATGAGGAAACTGATAAGGCAATGACTTCTCGCGGGTCGCCCAGATATGCAAATCCCATTGCTTCGGCTTGTAGGCGGTGAAGGGATGTCCGGGATCGTCCGGCGTCTGGTCGACATAATGCGCGACCGCCTCTTGGATAATCGTCTTCAGCGTCGCGAGCGCGCCTTGTGGATCTTCCGCCAGATCCAGCGTCTGGCGCTCATTGCCCGGCTGACCGGGAAAATCAATTGCTTCGTCATAAATGGCGTTGTTGAAGGCCGCCAGATCTTCGTATCCCGCAGGCGTTCGAACCGTAAGCGGTTTCAGAAACCGCCCGAAATCAACCAGGGCCCGCACGTCATCGTCTCGACCGACCCCCGCGAGCGCCCCGTTTATCATCGCCAACGCCGTCACGCCGCGCGGGTTCAGAGTCAGGCTTTTTTCAAACGCCACCAGCGACGCTTCATAGTCTTCATAGGCGAGCAGCGCGCCGCCATAACAATTGTAATCGTCAAAATCCGGATCGTCCGCGACCGCCAATTTTCCCGCATCGACCGCCGCTGCGTCTTCGCCAATGCTCATGAGTGAAACGCACAGATTATGCGCGATTTTGGGGGCGTCGATATGACGCGCCAATAAATCTCGAAATACGTCAATTGCCTCGCGCGTCTTCCCCGCCTCGCGCAACATGGCGCCATGATTAACCTGCGCGATGGCGAGCCCCGTCGTCCCTGTTCCCGCGATCCGAAAACTCTCTATCGCCGCGTCAAACTGACTGGCGTCGCGTTGGGCGCTGGTCCTCCCCCAAAGAAATGGTCCACCCGTATAGTTAGGAAAGGGAGGATCAAAGATGGCGAACAAACAGCACAAACCGGAAGAAATTGTAACCAAGCTACGGCAGGTCGAAGTTCTTGTCGGTC
>JBLHZD010000053.1:0-16715 GCA_047631095.1 Alphaproteobacteria bacterium | reverse complement strand
ACGTTGGTCTCGGGTCAGGTGGTGGTAAGCTTTTGGCATCCTGGATCTCCTTCGTAAGAAATCCTCGATAACCCCACCTGACCTAGATGGCTCTCAAATTATGCACTTGGCTGTTGAATCCGCGAATGGAACTTATGCAAAACCAGTAAAGTATTCCTTAACTTATATCAAAAAAATACCAATCAATCCCTTACGCTAAATAAACATAGGCTTGGACACCTTACGCCCCCAAGACTAAACTCCGCGCTCAATAAAAGCGATAGCGTAATGGGGAGTTACGGGGATATGTCCGAAAACGGTGTTCCGGAAGAAATCAGCAAATTGGGCTTCGAAGAAGCGCTTGGAGAGCTTGAAAAAATCGTGCGGGACCTGGAGTCCGGTCAAGGCGCCCTTGACGACGCGATTACCGCCTATGAGCGTGGCGCCCAGCTGAAGAAACATTGCGAAACCCAGTTGGCGGAAGCAAAAACCCGCGTCGAGAAAATATCGTTTTCGCAAAATGGCGACGCCGCCGTTGAACCTGCAAAGATCAGTTGAGTAAACATGGTTGCATTTGAGACCGCGCTGAAGGAGTCGGCCCTCGCCGTCGAAAAGGTGCTTGAGCGAATCTTAACAACTGAAGAGACTGCGGAAGCGCGTCTGTTCGACGCCATGCGGTATTCGGCGCTGGGCGGGGGGAAAAGGTTTCGCCCCTTCCTGACTAGCCAGTGCGCCCGCTTGTTTGGGGTGGATTCCGCCAATGCGACGCGTGCTGGCGCAGCGATCGAACTTATCCATTGTTATTCGCTGGTGCATGACGATTTGCCCGCCATGGACGACGACGATCTAAGACGCGGGAAACCAACCGTTCATAAGGAATATGACGAAGCCACGGCGATTCTGGCGGGCGACGCCTTATTGACGCTTGCCTTTGAGGTTATGTCTCACCCCTCAACCCATGAAATGGCCTCCATTCGATCCGAACTGGTTATCGGGCTGGCGAAGGCCGCTGGCGGCCATGGTATGGTCGGCGGACAGATGATCGATCTCGCTGCGGAAAACATAAAATTGGATATTGGCGGCATTACGCGGCTTCAGCAGTTGAAAACCGGCGCATTAATATCATTTTCCTGTGAAGCGGGCGCGATATTGGGTCGTGCATCACGTAACAGCCGTGACGCATTGCGGGGATACGCCCATGACTTGGGTCTCGCTTTTCAAATTGCGGATGATTTGCTCGACGTGGAAGGCGACGTCGCGGAAACAGGAAAAGCAGTTGGTAAAGATGAAGCGGCGGGCAAGGCGACTTTTGTGTCAATTCTGGGGCCGGAACGCGCCCGGGCGCAGGCCAATTTGTTAGCGGACCAAGCCATTCAGCATCTCGCCATTTTTGATGAAGCCGCCGATAATTTGCGGGCTGCGGCTCGCTTTGTGGTCGAACGAAAGAACTAAACACCCGGTATCTCTATTATATCGGCGTATTATTTTGCAAGGAGACGGGCGCGTGAGTCCCAAAACACCCTTACTCGACACGGTTAAATTACCCTCCGACCTTCGTCAGCTCGAAGAATCGCAACTGCCGCAGCTGGTGGACGAATTGCGTCAGGAAATGATTGACGCGGTTTCCATTACAGGTGGCCATTTGGGCGCGGGCCTGGGCGTCGTGGAATTGACCACCGCGATCCATTACATCTTCAACACGCCGGACGACAAGTTGATCTGGGATGTCAGCCATCAATGCTATCCCCACAAGATCCTGACGGGCCGACGCGACCGAATCCGCACCCTGCGTCAAGGGGGCGGATTATCCGGTTTCACCAAGCGCACCGAGAGCGAGTATGACCCGTTTGGCGCCGCGCACAGCTCGACGTCGATTTCCGCCGGATTGGGCATGAAGGTCGCTGGCGATTTGAAGGGCGAACCGAAAAACGTGGTGTGCGTCATCGGCGATGGCGCCATGAGCGCCGGCATGGCCTATGAGGCGATGAACAACGCCGGGTCTATGGATTCCAAGCTGATCGTCATTTTGAACGACAACGACATGTCGATTGCGCCGCCTGTGGGCGCCATGAGCGCCTACTTGTCCCGCCTCATTTCCTCAAAGTCTTTTCGCTCGCTTCGCCATTTGGGTGGGCTTATGGCGCAAAAATTTCCCAAGCCAATGGAACAAGCCGCCAAGCGCGCGGAAGAATTCGCCCGTGGCATGGTCACCGGCGGCACCTTGTTCGAAGAATTGGGTTTCTATTATGTCGGCCCCATCGACGGGCACAATCTGGAGCATTTACTCCCGGTCCTCAAAAATGTTCGCGACGCATCCGAAACCGGGCCTATTCTCATCCATTGCGTTACGCAAAAAGGTAAAGGCTACGCGCCTGCGGAAGAATCCGCCGACAAATATCACGGCGTCTCGAAATTCGACGTCATTACCGGCGCGCAGGCCAAGGGCCCGTCCAATGCGCCCGCCTACACCAAGGTCTTCGCCCAAAGCCTCATCAAGGAGGCCAAGCTCGATGACCGGATTTGCACCATCACCGCCGCCATGCCATCGGGCACCGGCGTCAATCTGTTCGCCGATGAATTTCCAGAACGCACCTTCGATGTTGGTATCGCGGAACAACACGCGGTGACCTTCGCCGCCGGGCTTGCGACGGAAGGCATGCGCCCCTTCGTAGCGATCTACTCCACCTTCCTGCAACGCGGCTACGATCAGGTTGTCCACGACGTCGCCATTCAACGCCTGCCGGTGCGATTCGCCATCGACAGGGCGGGCGCGGTCGGCGCCGACGGCACGACCCATTTCGGCTCCTATGACATCGCCTATTTAGGGTGCCTGCCCAATTTCGTTCTTATGGCGCCATCGGACGAAGCGGAATTGGTTCATATGGTCACCACCGCTGTTGAGATCGATGATCGCCCCAGCGCCTTTCGCTTCCCACGCGGCGAAGGCATTGGCGTTGAAATGCCCGAACGTGGAATCGCGCTGGAAATCGGCAAGGGCCGGATCGTGCGCGAGGGCACAACCGTCGCGATCCTGTCTTTGGGCACGAGATTACAAGAATCACTGGCCGCCGCAGAAGAACTGGCGGCGCGCGGATTATCTACCACGGTCGCGGATGCTCGGTTTGCAAAACCATTGGACGAAGATTTGATTTCCCGGCTGGTGTCTTCCCATGAAGTCCTGATCACCGTTGAAGAAGGCTCCGTCGGTGGTTTCGGCAGCTATGTCATGCAATATCTCGCCATGTCAGGCGCGCTGGATTCTGGCTTGAAGGTGCGTCCGATGTGTATGCCCGACATCTTTATCGATCATGACAGCCAGACCAAGCAATATGATATCGCTGGATTAAACGCCAAGCACATTGTCGCCACCGCGCTGTCGGCCTTGGGGCGGGAAACCGTCGAGGAGCCCGCGCGCGCATAGGCGCGGCTCCCACAATACGGTTTAAACGTCGCCATGGCGTCATCGAAAAAGAAATCGACCCGCAATAAATCACGCGCCCCAAAATCTGGCGGTGGAAAATTGCGCGCGGACGCCGTATTAGCCGCGCAAGGGTTGGCGGAAAGCCGCACCCGCGCGCAAGCCCAGATCATGGCCGGCAATGTCTATCTCGGAGAGAAAAAAATTGAGAAACCGGGCGACATGGTGCCGCCCGACGCAGCGTTGATTCTGCGCGCACCCGATCATCCCTGGGTGTCGCGCGGCGGCTTGAAGCTTGTGCAGGCGATAGACGAGTTTAATCTTTCCATAGCGGGCGCCATTTGCCTTGATATTGGCGCGTCGACCGGCGGTTTCACCGATGTTTTACTAACCCATTACGCCGCAAAGGTTTACGCGGTCGATGTGGGCAAAGGGCAATTGGCCTGGAAGTTGCGCAACGACCCGCGCGTTGTGACGATGGAAGGCACGAACGCCCGCACCCTTACCGACGCAGAAATACCGGAACAGGTCGATTTGGTGGTGTGCGACGCCAGTTTCATTGGCCTGGAAAAAGTTCTGCCAGCGCCCATGGCGCGGGCGAAGCCCGGCGCCATGTTGGTGGCGCTCATAAAACCGCAATTTCAGGCCGGGCGAGACCTGGTCGGCAAGGGTGGCGTGGTGCGCGACCCAGCGGTTCATGACGCTGTTTGCGCGACGGTGCGCCAATGGCTGGCGCAGGACATGGGTTGGCGCGTGATCGGCATCACCGAAAGCCCGATCACCGGTCCGAAGGGCAACAAGGAGTTCCTGATCGCGGCCCAAGCGCCTGCATAGGAAGAATTAAGTCTCCTTAAATTTCCGCTCTAGAGCGACGACTGGTACGGCGGCAATTGCAAGACGCCCTCTTGGCCCGACAAGCCTCCCATAGCCCGACCGACCCAACCTGGCCACGCCGTCCCTGTTCGAATCGACGCCATCAACGACCGCACGGCGGTAAAGGGCGATCCGCCATCTTTAACGATTTCCAGCACTCGTTCAAAGGGCGAGCGCGGCGCGGGGCGGGCCACCAGCACGATGGGCGCATCATCTTTCAAACCGAGCACAAGTTTCATTTCCGTAACTGCCGTTGATAACCCGCCGAGCCTGTCGACGAGGCCAATGCCCAAAGCGTCCTCTCCGGTCCACACACGCCCGCGCGCCGCAGCGTCAATGCCAGCTTTGTCCAGATCGCGATCCGCCGCCGCTTTCGCTGCAAAATCGTTATAAATATGATCGAGGATCGCTTTACGCCGCGCCTGCGCGCCCGGTTCAAACGGCCAATGCGGACTCCACATACCCGCCTGCGCGCCAACCCGGATTTGCGACCAGTTGACGCCAAGCTTGCGCCATAATTCGCTGAGCACCATTTTTCCGCCAAATACGCCAATGGAGCCGGTCAATGTCGCGGGTTGCGCGACAATCCGATCCGCGCCCATCGCGATGAAATATCCACCGGACGCCGCAACAGCCCCCAGGGACGCCACAACCGATTTGCCGGATTCGCGCGCTAACTTGACCGCGCGTCGCACAGAATCCGACGCGCCATAGCCGCCGCCCGGGCTATCAATCCTCAAAATGAGGCCGTCAATTGTCTCATCCTTGGCGATCTTGCGGATCGCCGCCGCAATGCGATCGGCCGCCAGAACATCCTGCCCCAGTTCCGCGTCATTACGGCTATCAACGACCGGCCCGGCGCCATGGATCAACGCGATCCTTGTCGGTTCCCCATCAGAACCGTCTTCTTGCGCAACGTCTTCCAAGGCCGCGGCGTAACTGGCCACGGAAACAAAAAGCGCCGCCTCACCATCACGGTTACGCTGTTTGGCGGCGAATTGATCCCAATATTGAAGCGTATCGACAAGGCCGTTTTTCAACCCGTCCTCGCCAAGATGCGGCGCGCCGTCGATCACCGCCCGGACCTGCGCCTCACTCATGTTTCGGTCGCTCGCCATCAAGGATACGATTTGCCCGAACCAGGAGTTTGCAATCGCCCCCCAGGAAAGGCGCGCCGGTTCACTCATCTGGCTTCGCGTGAACGTCTCCGCCGCAGATTTAAATTCATGACGCTGTTCGATCTGCGCCTCAACGCCAATCGTCTCCAACGTGTCGCGAATATGGGGAAACGCGAGCGCGACGCCGGTGACGCCCACTGTGCCCGACGGTCGCATGGAAACCGCCCCCGTACTGGCGGCGGCCAGATAATCAGCGACGCCGCTAAAGGTCGCAGCGTGCGCGGTTGACCATTTTCCCGACGCTTTAAATTTGGATATGGCGTCGCGCAGCTCTTGTACATGCGCCAGTTTCAACCGGTCCCCATGCAGGCGCAACGCCAAGCCCAGAACGCGCGGGTCGTCTTTTGCGGCGATGATTGAATCGACGATACGGCGCAAATAATTGGGCGGGTCGCCACCGAGCTGCTCCCACGGGTCATCATCCCGCGTGTCGACAATACCGCCGCTCAGATCGAGTGACAAAATCATTCGGGACGGTAATTCAGGCGCCGGGCGGGACACCGCAATGACAGCCGCCACGATTCCGCCAATCATTACGACAGCGCCGACAGTCGCAAACAGCCATACAAAAAACCGCGAAAACCAACGCAAAATTCTCATAAATCCGGTCCGATCAATTCATCAAGAGCGCGGCTGCGGTTTCGCGCGATTGCGACGCCGCCCCTAACGCCCCCATACCATCCAGCGCATCTGCACTGCGCTTCCAGTTCCAAACACTGTTTGGATTTAAAGCGGTGCGTTCCGACAACAACGCGCGGGCGAACTGGTAATTTTCCGCCTTCAGCGCCGCTGAAACCAACAAACGCTGGAATAAATCACGTTGCGCGTGGCTTCCGCCGATCCGGCGAATTTCGTATCGAACGGGCGCCAGTAATTCAACGCAGTCGCGATACGCCCCTTTTTCATAGGCGACGACCGCCTCACACAGAGGCCGTCCGACATCGTCATAGACCCCCGCCTCTGTCGTTCCCGCCTCTTGGGCCGGCAGGCTCGCCAACAGGCCATTCGCAGCGTCAAAACGTTGATCAACCGCCAACGCCATCACAAAATGCGCATCGATAAACGCCAGCAGGTGATCGTCTATTCTCACAGACGACTTTTCCGCCAGCTCCGTCCAACGGGTCCCGACATCGACGCCCTGCTCGCGCAATCGCCACAACATCGCGATGGCGTTGCTCATGTCGAGATAATCGTCGGATTCAACATGGCGGAACCAATTGTCATACAGGTCCAGAACCGCGTCATATTGTTCCAGTTCCAGATGATACAGGCCCAAATGCCACCAGGCGTGATACACGAAATTATTGCAGCCGTCCCAATGTTGGCTGTGGCTGGAGAGCCAATCTACGCCGTCACGATTGCGGCCCTGCATTTCATAAACATGCGCCACCGCATGAGTGGACCAGATGTCTTCTGGATTGATCTCGACCGCCCGCCGGCCAAATTTTTCCGCCGCGGCGTAATCGCCTGTTTCTTCCAGCCCAAAGGCGTGAAAGCCCTGCACGAACCCGTATCCCGGCGTCGACTCTTCCCAATGAGGCAAGACACGGGCGATGGAATCGCGCATCTGATCTGAATTCCCCAGATAAAAATGCGTGAAATGCGCCAATCGCAACGCCATCACATCGCGCGGATAATCCAGCAGAATATCTTCCCAGCGCTTCGTCGCCCCAATGATGTCGCCCTGACACCAGAAATCCAGCGCATCGATATGCGCGCGCTCCCGATCTGTCGCGTCGGCGCCAAGCGCACGCGCGGAGTCCAGACGGTCCTTCGCCTTGGCCTCCAAGGCGGGAACGCAAAACAATTTAAAGAAATAACCGTTTACGCAATGCGCCATCGGCATTTTGGAATCGGCGCCAAACAAGGCTTTCAGATGGTCGCCGGTATCCAGACGCAAGCCAAGATAGGATGACACCATGGCGTCAAAATGCGTAACGGCGTCCGCATTGGCCGCCGTCAATTCCAGTCCGCGTTCGTCCTTGAACATTACGCTTCCCTTTTCTGGTCTGCTCTGGCCTGTCTCGCCTGGTCGGGAAACTACCCGTTTTGCGCACGGTGACGTAGGATATGATCCGCCAGAACGCAGGCGACCATAGCCTCGCCAACCGGCACCGCGCGAATACCGACACAGGGGTCATGGCGCCCCTTGGTGGAGACTTCGGTTTCCTCGCCACTGGCGGTAATGGAGCGGCGCGGCGTCAAAATCGAACTCGTTGGCTTAACGGCGAAGCGGACGACAATATCCTGTCCCGTTGAGATACCGCCCAAAATCCCGCCCGCCTGATTGGAGAGAAATTCCGTCTCCCCATTTGGCCCCAGGCGCATTTCGTCGGCGTTTTCCTCGCCCCTCAGGGTCGCGGCTTCAAAACCTGCGCCAATCTCGACACCCTTCACCGCATTGATGCTCATCAGCGCCCCCGCCAAATCCGCATCCAATTTCCCGTATATCGGCGCGCCCAACCCGACGGGAACGCCCGACACATGGATTTCGATCACGGCGCCAACTGAAGAGCCAGCCTTGCGCACCTCATCGACATAATTTTCCCACATCTGGGCGGTTTGCGTATTGGGGCACCAAAACGGGTTGTTTTCAACAGCGTCCCAGTCCCATTCGTCGCGCGGCGCTTTGTGTGGACCTATTTGCGCCAAGGCGCCGCGAATGACGATTTGATCGCCCAGCACTTTGCGCGCCACGCCACCGGCGGCCACGCGCATCGCCGTTTCCCGCGCCGATGACCGACCGCCCCCGCGATAATCGCGAATGCCATATTTGCTGTTATAGGTGTAGTCCGCATGGCCGGGGCGATACTTTTCCTTGATGTCGCCGTAGTCGCGGGATCGTTGATCGACATTCTCGATAACCATGCCAATCGACGTTCCGGTTGTGACGCCCTCGAACACACCCGACAGGATTTTTATCTGATCCGGTTCCTGGCGCTGGGTCGTAAATCGCGACTGTCCCGGGCGGCGCTTATCGAGATATTTCTGAATATCGGCCTCTTCTAACGCCAAACGCGGTGGCGCGCCGTCCACGACGCAACCAATCGCGGGGCCGTGGCTTTCGCCCCAGGTGGTGACGCGAAATTCGTGACCAAAACTGTTGTAAGACATGCGTGCGTCGCCTCGCGGCGCCCTAACCCTTGGACTTTATATTGGAGAGAAGTTCGGAAACTTCCTCCGCCGCGTCCACAGCGACCATGCCAACGACGTGATAGCCGCAATCCACATGGTGCACTTCGCCGGTGACGCCACTGCTCAAATCACTCAACAGATACAAGGCCGAGCCGCCGACTTCGTCAATGCTCACATTGCGCTTTAGCGGTGAATTCAATTCGTTCCATTTGAGGATATAACGGAAGTCGCCAATGCCCGACGCGGCCAACGTCTTGATCGGCCCGGCGGAAATGGCGTTCACCCGCACGCCTTGCGCGCCAAGATCAACCGCCAGATAGCGCACGCTCGCCTCCAACGCCGCCTTGGCGACGCCCATGACATTGTAATGCGGCATCACCCGTTCGGCGCCGTAATAGGTCAAGGTGACGATACTGCCGCCCTCCGTCATCAACGGCGCGGCGCGCTGCGCGACGGCGGTCAGCGAATAGCAGGAAATATCCATCGTTCGGATAAAATTATCCCGCGAGGTATCGATATACCCGCCTTTGAGTTCGTCCTTGTCCGAAAAGGCGATGGCGTGAACGACAAAATCAAGTTTACCCCAGCTTTTCTCCAGCTCGGAAAACACCGCATCGATGCTAGCGTCGTCTGTCACGTCGCACGGTAAAATATGCGTGGAGCCGACTGATTCGGCTAACGGGCGAACGCGCTTTTCAAGCGCCTCACCCTGAAACGTAAACGCGAGCTCCGCGCCATGCTTCGCCGCTGTATTCGCGATGCCCCATGCAATCGACCGTTCGTTCGCCACACCCATGATCAGGCCGCGCTTGCCGCGCATGATCGCTGCTGGTTCCGTCATATTTCGTCTCTACCCCTAGACCTTCTGGACCCCTAGAACTTCTGGATCGCATAAATTTCGACCGCAATTTCCCTGCCCGCGCGGCGCATCCTACTAGAGTCGCATTCGCCGTCCAAGCAACCGTTGCCATTTGTTTCACAGAATTTACCGCACCAGGCGAAACAAGCCCTTTACGCCGAGCGAAACAGGCCCTTTACACCAAGCGCACAGAGCGCGCCGTGCGCTTTACGCCAGCCCCGCCTTTTTGCGAACGTCATAATCGCCACTTTCCACCCATTCCTTCGCGAAGGCTTCCAGTTTCGGATCTGGTTTGTCCGGCAGCACGACTTTCAGTCGAATATATTGATCACCTTTTTTTTCGGTCGCGCCCGTTCCCTTAACGATACCCCGGCCCTTTAGGCGAAGTGAGCGTCCGGTATTCGTCCCCGCTGGCACATTCACTGTGACCGGGCCATGCGGCGTCGGCACGTTTATTTTCGCCCCCAACACCGCTTCAGACAGGGTTATCGGCACCTCAAGGTGGATATCCATATCGTCGCGTTCGAAATAGGGATGAGCGTCCACCTGAATTTCGACAAAGGCGTCGCCCGCCGGGCCGCCGCCAAACCCGTCCATCCCCTGATTTTTCAAACGCAGCGTGTCGCCGCTCTGGGTTCCAAGCGGGATATCGACATTTAGTTGTTTACCGTCATGCAACTGGACGCGCCGCCGGACGCCTTCAACGGCTTCCAGAAAGGGGATTCGCACCGAATAAGTGACGTCCTTTCCCTTCATTTGCCCACCGCGACGGCGGCGTCCAAACAAATCGGAAAAAACGTCTTCAAAATTCCCACCGCCCATTCCAGCGCCGCCACCGCCGCCTTGATTAAACGATTGATCGTATCGCGGCGATCCGTCGGCGTTTATTTCACGGCGGTCGTATTGTCCTTTTTTCCCGGCATCGGACAAAAGGTCGTAGGCGGCGGTGACTTCCTTAAAGCGATGCTCCACGATGGTGTCGCCCGGATTTACGTCCGGATGCAACTCCTTCGCCAGCTTATGATAAGCGGACTTGATTTCGCCCGGGCTCGCCGATGGCGACACTGACAGGACTTGATATGGGTCTTTCATTCCGTACCTAAGATGTCTCTATTTCATCGCCTATTTGACGATTTCCCAACTACCGTCCGGCTTACGGCACGCCTTGCCATAGGCCTCTTCCGATTTTCCCGCAACCGTCACGGTTTGTTGGTATTCCCGGCAATACTCGCCCGATGGGGCGCGATACGCCGGTTTCGGCACAACATCGCCATAATTTCCTGAATCCGGGTTGTTCCAGGCGACGGATTCACCGGAACGCCCGGTTTCCAATGCATTATTGGTGCTACGATGGATCGCCGCACGATCCGCTTTATCCAGGGATTTGCCGACCTCGCCGCCAAACATAGCGCCCGCCAGAGCGCCAACGGCCACCGCGACCAATTGACCACGGCCGGAACCAACCTGGGAGCCCAGAAGCGCGCCAAGACCTGCGCCCACCAACGTGCCGCCGGTTTGTTTTGAGCCTTGATCATTTGCGCAAGCCGATAAGGCAAACATCGCTGCCACAACGGGAATAACTATGGGTTTCATTCGATTCTTCCTTTAAATAAAGCTCGCCCCGCACGAAAATTTTGCTTCCCCTTGCATCTGGATGCCCCGCCGTAGTCTATACCAGTGTACGCAGCAAAATCCGCCGCGACAGACCCATGCACTAGCGATCACATCCCTCTCAGGACTCTATATATTGTTCCACCATGGCTATTACAAACACAGATAACCCACTTTCTTTGTTTACGGAATGGTTTGAGCAGGCGAAACAGGCCGAAATCAACGAACCAACCGCCGTAACGCTCGCGACCGCCAACAAAGATGGCCGCCCCAGCGCCCGTATGGTCCTGTTGAAGAACCATGACGAAAACGGCTTCGTTTTTTATACAAACCTGGAAAGTCGCAAGGGTGACGAGCTTCGGGAAAACCCCTTCGCAGCGCTTTTATTTCACTGGAAATCCCTGAAACGACAAATTCGCATCGAAGGATCGATTGAACTCGTCCCGGAATCCGAGGCCGAGGCCTATTTCGCCTCGCGCGACCGGGGAAGCCAGATCGGCGCCTGGGCCAGCGACCAGTCGCGCCCCCTGTCCGGACGGTTCGAACTGGAAAAAAATATCGCGAAATTCGCCGCAAAATTTGGCGTTAGCGCTATTCCCAAACCTGCGCATTGGTCCGGGTTTCGCCTGTGCCCGGATTATTTTGAATTTTGGGATGATGGAAAATTCCGCCTCCACGACCGGATCGTCTATAAACGGGGAACGGATGCAAACAAAGCTTGGGATACGCAACGACTGTTCCCATAAACACTTGCAAACTCTATGGCTCAAAAATGACTGCTGACACCGTGAAACCTCCCGTCGAAACCGACGCTAACAGCAACTTGATGCGCTGGGCGACCTATGCGTCGCTCACGGTCGCAATCATCCTCGTTGCGACGAAACTGTACGCATGGACCATGACAGAGTCGGTGGCCATGTTGTCCACACTCGTCGATTCCCTGCTGGATGGCGCGGCTTCCCTCGTGACGCTCATCGCGGTTCGACATGCGCTGACGCCTGCGGATCATGAGCACCGATTTGGACACGGGAAGGCCGAAGCGCTGGCGGCACTGGCGCAAGCAGCTTTTATCGCAGGATCGGCCATCGTTGTTTTGTTTCAGGCAATCGAGCGCCTGTTGCACCCGGCGCCGCTAAAGAACACCGAGACTGGCGTGGCGATCATGATTTTCTCAATCGTCCTCACTTTGTTTCTGGTCTTATTTCAAACCTATGTCGTCAAACGCTCCGGCTCGGTCGCCATCACAGCGGATTCGCTGCATTACAAAGGCGATTTGCTGATCAATTGCGCGGTTATCTTCTCGCTCGTCGGTCACGCTTATTTTTCATGGAACATCCTCGATCCGCTGGTCGGCGCGGCGATCACAGGATATCTGCTCTTCGGCGCGTGGCGCATTTTAGGCGATGCGCTGGACATGTTAATGGACCGGGAATTGCCCAGCGAAGAACGCCAGCAGGTCCTCGACATTGTCATGGCGCATGAGTCCGTCCGCGATTTACACGAATTACGGACCCGTCGTTCGGGACAAGATGTCTTCATCCAGCTTCACCTTGAACTCGACCCGGACATTACCTTGATGGAAGCCCATGTTATTTCTGACGACATCGAACGATTGGTCCGCGACGCCTTCAAGGGCGCTGAAGTTTTAATCCATCAAGACCCCGCTGGAATTTTTGAACCCCACGCACAACATGATTAACGCCAGTACGAACGACGCCAGATAGATGTCGCCTCACCACCTATTAACTTCACCGCCCATTAATTTCACCACGGAAAAAGCTCTCGGAGCGCCACTATGACGGATAATCCCAAAACCATGATTCTCACCGGCGCCAGCCGGGGGATCGGGCACGCCACCGTTCAACGGTTTTCCAATGAAGGTTGGCGAATTATTACGTGTAGTCGCGAGGATGTGCCCGAGCATTGCAAACGCGACCCGAACTGGAGCCATCATCTACCCACGGATTTGTCAGACCCGGACGCCGTTTCCGACTTTGTTGAACAAGTGAATGAAATCATCGCCGATCAACCGGTGCACGCGCTGGTCAACAATGCGGCGGTGTCCCCTAAAACACCCTATCAGGAACGATTGGGTTGTCTGAATGGCGATCTTTCCGGATGGCGGGAGGTTTTTGAATTGAACCTGTTTACGCCGCTCATTCTTGCGCGCGGGTTCGCCAGCGCGTTAGGTCGAGGCTCAAAGGCGGGCGGAGCGTCGATCGTCAATATCACATCCATCGCCGGCCACGCGATCCACCCCTTCGCCGGGTCAGCCTATTCCACTTCAAAAGCAGCGCTATCGGCGTTGACGCGCGAAATGGCGGTGGAATTCGCGGCGCTTGGCGTTCGGGTAAACGCCGTGGCCCCTGGAGAGATTGAGACCGAAATGGTTGGCGAGGAGTATGAACCGCTGATCAACCGCATCCCCCTGCATCGAATGGGAACGCCGGAAGAAGTCGCCGCCTGTGTTTTTCAACTCAGCAACAGCGATTTCAGCTATGTCACCGGCACCGAAATTTTCGTGACTGGCGGCCAGCACGTCTACTGATCACCATCTCAAGTCTCGGCTTCTGATCTACCTGTCAGGTCTCGGCTTCGCCGGGCGCTGGCGTATAATGTTTACTCGTCACCAGATTCGCATACACCGCCTCCGGTCCCCCACGGCTAAGGACCAGCGTTTTTTGCGCGTCATTGGCCTGACGATCAACCGCGTCCGGGTCCACAATGTCGCGCAGGCAGGACTCATATTCGGCTAAAATCGTGGCGTATTCGGGATCCTTCGCAAGGTTGGTTGTTTCTTCCCCGTCCGTTTCCAGATCAAACAATTCCGGGTCAAAACCAACATAGTGAATATATTTAAACCGGCCTTTGCGGATCATATAAGACGCCGATGGCGAGCGCGCCGCATGGTATTCGCTGAACACAATCCGGTCCGGATCATCCGCCTGATTGGCGAGCTCAAACCACGACCGGCCCGGCAGGGTCTTATCGGCCTGCAACCCTAGCCCAGCGCTCTCTACAATGGCGGGGAAGGCGTCGACCAGCGAGGTCGGCGTCGCGCAAACCCGGCCTTCTGGAACCCCCGGTCCGGCGACGATCACCGGGATTCCACTGGCTTCCTCGTAGTGATTGGATTTGCCCCACAGCCCGCGCGCCCCGGCGTTTTCACCATGATCGGAGGTGTAGATAATTCGCGCGTCTTCGGTGAGCCCGTTCTCGTCCATCGCATCAAGAACCCGCCCAACCTGGGCGTCCATGAAACTGCATAACCCCAGATAGGCGGCCAACGCAGTGCGGTGTTGTTCTGGCGAGGCGTCGGCGCCAGCGTTTTCACTCACCGCCCGGTCGAACCAGGGGTGATTTTGAAAACTGCTTTCATGCCCAAATTTTGGCGCGGGCATTTCATCGACCGGGTACAGGTTAAAAAATGCCTCGGGCGCGAGCAAAGGGTAATGCGGCGTTACAAAGCTGACGAATAGCGTCCAGGGTTCTTCTCGCTGGGGCGCGTCTTGCTGGGCGACCTCGCGCAACCAATCGCACGCCAGATCGGCGATTTGGCGATCATAATTCGTATAGGCGCTTTCCCCCGGCCCCGCCTTGAGCACGATACCCGCCGCGCCGCCGCCTTTTTGAAACGGCGGCGGCGTAAAGTCAGGGAACTGGCGGCGAACCGAAAGGTGCACCATGCCAACGCCGTCCTTGATGTGCATCGGAATGTGTTGCTTGTCGAACCCGGTCGGGTCTTCTTCGGCGCGGTAATGCAGCTTTCCGATTGAACCAACCCGAACGCCCGCCGCCTGAAGCCGGTGCCCCCAACTTTCAATGCGACCGTCATAGGCGATGGCGTTGTCCCAGCATTGCGTCTCATGGACATAACGGCCTGTGGCGAAGCTGGCGCGCGCGGGCACGCAAATCGGACAGGGCGTATAGGCGCGGCTAAACCGAGTCCCCCGCGCCGCGAGCCGATCCAGATTTGGTGTTTTTACCAAAGGGTGTCCGGCGCATCCCAACATTTGGGGATTATGCTCATCGGACATAATGACCAGAAGGTTCTTAGGTTCCATTTATCGAATCCGTTCTTATTCCATATCTCTAAAAGAGTATTGCACACGGGATTTTCAAATGTGAAACACAAAACCCAAGCCGCATCGGCGCCTGTTACAGCGCGCGGAACCAATCCAGCCGGTTCTCAAGGCGGGTCAACTCCATGGAGAGCCAATCGCCAAGATGCCCGCCGCCATGATTTTTACGCAATTCGGTCAGTCGTGCGATTTCAGTTTCGCACATTTCAACCAGCATCTCCGCTTGCTCGATACGAGCGTCTGATGACAAAAAATGTAGAAATCTGATTTTTAACGCGATAATCAGATTGCTCACCTCGTTCATCGGCGCGCGGACATTCGACACCATCAATTCTTCAAAATCCGCCCGGCCCGCATCGGTGATGCGCAGGGTTGATTCCGCTTCCCCCTTGGCGCTGTCAATTATTTTGGCGCCCTCAATTATTTCGACCAGCCCTTCATACTGAAGCAGCTCCAGCGAAGTGCCCAGAAGGTCCAGCGATGGTCCGGAAATATGAGTGACGAAGTAGCGAACGTCGCTCGCCAGTTCGCCATAGACGCGATCACGTTCCATAAGCGCGCCTAAGGCGGCCAATCGCACGGCTTCGGTTGGGATCAAGGTGTTGTCGCGATACATCGGTTAACAATACCCTTTCATCGGCTTAACTGTCCAACGTCCCTAAATATGGAACCTAAACAAACATATGGTTAGCCTACGCCGCTTTTTCCAGCGCCAGATCCGCCCAAATTTGCGTTAGAGCGTCAACAAGGCGATCCATCATGTCGTCGGTGTGCAAGGGCGTCGGCGTAATACGCAAACGCTCTGTACCGCGCGGGACTGTCGGATAATTAATCGGCTGAACATAGATTCCGAAGCGGTTCATGAGCGCATCGCTGGCGTCTTTGCACAAGGTCGCATCACCCACGAGAATCGGCACGATATGGCTGACCGACGGCATCACCGGCAAGCCAGCCCGCTTCAGTTTCCCCTTCAGGGTCTCGGCGCGCTCCTGATGGCGGTCGCGAAGATGCTGCGCATCGCGAACATAACGAACACTGGTCAACGCACCCGCCGCAACCGAAGGCGGCATGGACGTGGTGAAGATAAAGCCATTGCCATAGGAACGGATATAATCAACCAGCGCGGAGGACGCGGCGATGTATCCACCGACGACGCCAAACCCTTTCGCGAGCGTGCCTTGCATGACCGTCACCCGGTCCATAACCCCGTCGCGCTCTGCGACGCCGGCGCCGGTCGGGCCATACATGCCGACCGCATGGACTTCGTCCAGATAGCTGATCGCATTGTGTTTTTCGCAAACAGACAAAATTTCATCGAGCGGCGCGATGTCGCCATCCATGGAGTAGACAGATTCAAACACCACCATCTTTGGCGCGTCGGGATCATCCTGGCTCATCAGGCGATCCAGGTCTTCGGGATCATTATGGGCGAAGACGCGCTTCTCGGCGCGGCTGTGGCGGATGCCTTCGATCATCGAATTATGGTTTAACGCGTCGGAATAGATCAGACACCCCGGCAACCCCATGCCCAAGGTCGACAAGGCGGTGACATTGGCGACGTAGCCGGAGGTGAAAATCAA
>JBLHZD010000052.1:0-16768 GCA_047631095.1 Alphaproteobacteria bacterium | reverse complement strand
ATTTTCGTTTGTGCCAAACCCCTCCTCTTAAGGGCATAAATCTGGCAACGTTGGTCTCGGGTCAGGTGGTGGTAAGCTTTTGGCATCCTGGATCTCCTTCGTAAGAAATCCTCGATAACCCCACCTGGCCTAGATGGCTCTCAAATTATGCACTTGGCTGTTGAATCCGCGATTGATAACAACGCGCATAATTTTTTCGTCACCGATGCGCGTACAAGCGGGGTGGAATAATATCAGATGCGGTGATCGGCGCCGATTATATCGGTGAGGCCAGCGAAGTGATCGTCATGAGCGTGGGTATGAAAAATGCCTTCGATCTCATTCAGACCGATGCCCAACGATTTCAGATTGTAGAGAATATTGGGGCCAGCATCGATGAGATAGATTTTCCCGTGAAACATCAGAATACTGGACATGCAGGTCCGGTTAATGTCCCAGCCGTCGCCTTCGCCCGTGTGGATGACGCCAAAATATTCGCGCGAGATGTTGTGCATGCTCAAGAAATACGGTGGATCGTATTCTTCGTTTTTCCCAAGGTTCAGGTCGACGGCGACCGTTTCACCATCAAAGGAAATTTCAAACATGTTCGTCGCGGTTCTACGGATAACCGCGCCATTACGGATTTCCGCATCGCCGTCGCCAACGACCAGTGAATCAAGTAAATCCTCGGAGTCTCGAATAGCGCCAATAGCGAATTTAAGCTTAATCCGCATGAGTTGCTTTGCAGCTTCTGGTTCGACGCCGGCGTCAAGAATCTCTTGCTCGGAAATCAGCCCATAATTGCCCCGATAGATATACCCCATCTGAGCTTTCACCTGCTCGGCGGAACCAATGATGAGTGGCTTTTTACCGGTATTATTCGGATGTCCCGGGATGAGCATGCCCTGGCGGTACAGCATCTGGAGAACGGGGAATTCCGCCATATTTGCGACGACGCCGCTTTGCAGCATGACGTCCGACAACAATATCGCGTTGGGACCGGTTTCATAGGTGACGCCGTCTCTCTCGACGGTCACGATCAGGCCCTGTTTCATCAAATGCTTCACAACATCGGACGGGCAGCCACACAAAATGTTCAGATCCGCCGCAGGGATTCTGATAAAATAGACGCCTTTGGTGACGTGTACCTTTTCTATCTTCATTCAACGCGGCCTTCGGTTGCTCAATCAAATGCTATACCATGATGGGTATGCCTGATTGGCGCCGTTAAGGTCAACAATTTCGGGGTCGTTTTATCGTATATATATCACGTGTAGGTTGTTTATTTGCCTAATTAGGCCAGATAGGGCCCGTTATGCAGACAATATTTTCCGTAAAAAGTTCATAAGGCTGATGACGGCGTAGTTCCGGAACCGCGCCCGGTCCCCTGGAAGCGCCGTGCTCTGCGAGTATGCCTTATCGCCAACCACGACGCCAAGGTAGACCAGGCCCGGCGGTGCGCCCGGTGGCGGCGCGGCCATGTCGGGTTTGGAAACGGCGATTCCGACAGTGGCGCCAAAGGTTTTCTGCGCCTTTTTTGCAGTTGCGATCGCACGTTCTTCGCCGGTGGCACCCGGTTCGCCGGCATGGCTTTGCGCACCGCCAACCATTGACCCTTTGAATACGCCGCCTGCGGCGTCGATCTCGCTCAATCGCGCGGTTACCACGCCGCCGGTCAGACCCTCGATAACGCCGAGCGTTAACCCCAGTTCCCGTAATCGATTGATAACGACAACTTCCATGGATTCGTCGTCCACGCCAAAAATAACGTCGCCGAGAAGGTTACGGACCAGCTTTTCTTCAGAGGCGATGACCGAATCGGCTGTCGCCTCATCCGGTGATTTCGCTGTGATGCGAACCTTGATGCCTTCAATGCCGCTGGCCTGAAACGCGAGCGTTGGATTGCCCAGTCGGTCGAGTTCATCGATGCGATCCGCCAAAATCTCCGCCAGCCCGGATTCGCTGTTGCCCCAGGTTCGTAAAACCCTGCTGCGAATCGCCGTCGTTTGACCTGACCGGCGTTGTAAATCCGGTAATACCGTGCCATTCACCATGGTGCGCATTTCATGGGGCACGCCCGGCACGGCGTAAATCACCTTGTCGCCTACGGGGCACATCAACCCGGGCGCCGTACCAGGCATTTGCGCAATGGGTTCCGCGCCGACGGGAATGTCCGCCTGTCTGCGATTATTGTCCGCCATGACCCGGTTTCGGGATTCGAACATATGGCGGATTTTTTCGACAATGGCGTCATCGCGACGCAATTCAACGCCCATCACCTTCGCGATGACTTCGCGTGTGATATCGTCCTGGGTTGGCCCCAGGCCACCGCAACAAATCACCGCGTCGCTTCGTTCCAACGCCTGACGAATGCAAAACTCCATACGATCAGCATTATCGCCGACCTTGGTTTGAAAGACAGAATCAATGCCCGCCAACGCCAGGTTTTCACCGATCCAGGAGGAGTTCGTGTCAACGATTTGCCCCAGGAGCAATTCGGTTCCGATGGCGACAATTTCACAGCGCATGGGATGTCCTTGTTTCTGCTATTGGAGAGCCTGCGCTTATTGTGCAGCGAGACGGGACGGAGTTCTTCGGTCGCATTGCTGCGCGGAAAGGGCGCATCAGGAATTTGGACGCGCAGGAAATCGCAAAGCCACGCCCAACCACCCAGCACATCATAGGTTAACAGGGGGTCTAACGCTATATCCTGTAGGCGCGATGGCTAAAAGGGCGCGTCGCCTTTTATGGTCACGCGAAAACCAGAGCGCGTATTTGGAAAATAGTCCCACATCGCATGGTGGAGCGTGCATCGATTATCCCACATCGCGATGGCGTTTTCGCTCCATTGAAACCGGCACTGGAATGCGGCGGTGGAAATATGGTCGAACAAAAAGCGCAGTATGGCGGCCCCTTCTTTCTTGGGGACGTCATTAATATGGGTCGTAAAGGCCTCGTTCACATAAATGGTTTTCCGTCCCGTCGCCGGATGGGTGCGGATCACCGGATGGACGTTGCTTGGATATTGTTTCTCTTCGATCACATTATCGCGGCGTTTCGCCCGGTCGCGATAATTGGGCGCACCGTCATGGGTCGCCGTTAATTGGCCGAGATATTCCTTCATTGGCTCCGACAGCGCTTCATAGGCGGCGTACATGCACGCAAACAAGGTGTCGCCCCCGGAAGGCGGAATTTCAACCAATCGCAAGATGCTCGCCATGGGCGGTTCCGGGTCGCACGAAACATCCGTATGCCACGTATCGCCCGCCGTTCGCGTCGTATTTTCGTCAGCGTGAATAAACAGTATTTCCGCATGGTCGACGCCGTTTTCCCGGTGGGGCCTCGCCGAGGGGTGAATGTGCAGATCACCGAAGCGGCGACCAAATGCCTTCTGCTGATCCAGGGTCATATCCTGATCCCGAAAAAACAAAACCTTTCGATCCAGGAAGGCTTCGCTGAGCGCTGCGAAATCGTCGTCGGACAAGGGCTTGGACAAATCCAACCCGCTGACTTCCCCCCCAATGATCGGTGTGACGGGTTTAATGTCGAATTGTCTTCCCATTTCAACGCTCCCTGTCTCGGCGATTATTCAAAAGTTCGGCGTTACATTAAGGCCGAACAGCGATCTTCCCTTGGACGTCCGACAAATTCAATCGGTTCCTTTACGTAGAGTGGGCCCGATGCGTTGATCCAGCGCTATATGGTGCCTTCCTTGCGAAACGCTTCAATCTCAGCCGTGTCATAGCCTGCCGCTTCCAGTATTTCTTCCGTGTGTTCGCTTGGCGCGGCAGGCGGTCGGTCAATGCTGCCGCCGCCATGCTCCAGTTTGAACCCGGACCCGATCAGCGTCATGGGACCACCGGGTCCCTCCACGGTTTGCAAGACGTCGCGATGGGCGAGTTGAGGATGCTCAAGGGCTTCTTCAATCGTATGAATACGCGCTGCGGGGGCGCCCGCCGCGTTGAGCTTCTCGTCCCAATATTCGGCGTCTTCGGTCGTCAACACCGACTCGATGATCTCTCGCAATGGGGCTTCGTTCTCCACCCGCAACATCCAGTCGGCGAAGCGCGGGTCGTTCGGAATTTCCGGTTTCCCAAGCGCATTGACCAGATTGATGAACTGTCCTTCATTATTCACCGCCAGCAACAGATAGCCGTCTTTGACCTTGAACAAATTGGCGGTCGGCTTGCGACTGATCGCCTGATTTCCGAATTGGCGCTGCCGGTGTCCGGCGACGGTCCAGTCCGCAACGGTGGGGGACAGGAAGCTTAATGTGGAATCGTACATGGACACATCAACCAGCTGTCCTTTTCCGGTATGGGTGCGTTGAAACAGAGCGCTGGAGATGGCGAAGGCCGCCGTCATGCCTGTCAAGGCGTCACAGACCGCAAACCCGGCGCGCAGCGGCGCGCCGCCTTCATGGCCCGTAATGGACATGATTCCCGTTAAGGCCTGAATTTTGCCGTCATAGGCCGGGGTGTTGGCCGCCGGTCCATCACGGCCGAACCCGGAAACGCCGCAGTAGATAAGTTTGGGATTTATTTTCTTTAAATCGTCATAGCCGATGCCCAGCCGGTCCATCACGCCGGGGCGAAAATTTTCCATGACGACGTCTGCGTCTTTGACCAGCCGTTGAACAATCTCGACCGATTTTGGATTTTTCAAATCGAGACCCAACACGCGCTTATTGGCGTTGGTCGCCATCCAGGACGGCGCAAAGCCGCGATCCGCCCATTCCTTGCTTAAGGGCGTAAAGCGGGAATCTTCACCGCCCAACCGCTCCACCTTGATCACGTCGGCGCCCAGAAGCGCCAGTTGGAAGCTGCTGAACGGCCCTGCGAAGACTTGCGTGAAATCCAGTACTTTCACGCCGCTGAATGGTTTGCTCATGTGCTACTCCGCCGCCTTAACCTTGGCGCCGTCTTCGGTGCGTCGGCCTTTGGCGATCTCTTTCTGTTCATCGAAGGCTTTACGCTTTGCGGCAAGTTCTTCGTCGGATAATTGGTCAATATTACTGAAATCGAGTTTCCAGCGGCCGTCCTCGTTCCAGCGCAACGGGTTTTGCACCGTTATTCGGGGGCCGGGCGCGGTTTCCAGCACCTTCATCGCCAGTTCCAGCGTGGCGGCCTGGGAATCCGGGTCGTTGGGTCGGCCCGCCGCATTGCCCAGCGGGAAATCGCTGAACAGAAACCGCGGGGCGCCGCAATATTCGACAAGGTCCTTGGCGCATCCCATGATAATTGTGGGGACGCCGTTTTCTTCCAGATAACGTGCGATCAGACTCACGGTCTGATGACACACCGGTCAATTGGCGACAATGACAGCGGCGTCAGCCTTGTCTTCGCGGAGCCGCGCTAGAATCTCGGCGGCGTCCTGATCGATGGTGGTTTCCTGACTGCGGTTGGTCGGGGCGCCATGGAACCGGGGCGCCATGGAGCCGATGCGGCCGGACTCAGCGAGCTTTCGAAACTGCTTGAGCGGAAAGTAGGTGTTCATGTCTTCCGCTGTGGTGTGATTCCGGTCGATGCCGATATGCGAAACGCGCAAATCGTGATCGTTCGACACGTCGCCGGAATAAACCTTATAAAACTTGGCTGCGGCGTTATAGGGCGCGCCTGGGCCCTGGTCGCCTTTGCCGTCCTGATAAGGCGCGGCGGTGGTGATCAGCGCGACTCGAGACTCGGCCAAAGGCTTTTGAAGCGGGGTGAAGGGAACGTCGTTGAAATGCGCCCATTGATACGGTTTGTCGTACCCCAACGCCAAATAGTAGGAGGTGATCCGCTCCCGATACGGAACTGGCGTATCGTGCGGTTCAGCGAAATTCAATTCGCTATCTTTTCCGGTCATGACCGTTTCCTTCATGTTTCGCCAAATCATATAAAAATCGAATATGAAAAATGCCAAAAATACGCGGCGTTTTCAATGTGATTCTGTGTGAGTCTGTTTGTTAGTCTGGACCAATTTTGGCCACGGACGCCGCCTTCAGCCGCCTTCGGCTGCTATCAACGCCATGAACGGGGCGGAGAAATCGCGCAATTTAGCTTCTCCCACCCCATGGACCGCCAAAAATTCGGCCTCGGTTTGCGGCTTGCGCTGGGCCATGTCGATCAACGCCCGGTCCGGGAATACCGCAAATGCCGGTACGCCTCGATCGCGCGCCAGGTCGAGCCGCAATATTTTCAGCGATGCCAGAAGGTCTGCGTCTGAGCCGACCAGCTGTGGCGTATCGGGCTTATCGCCGCGCCGACGCTCGGCCGGTGTTGGCGCGCGGTTGGGCCGATATCGAAAATCCGCCTCGCCGCTCAAAAACGCCTCGCCCTGCGGGGTGACGCTTAAGCCGCCATGGCCTTGATAATCCAGATCGAGCAACCCCGTGGCCACCAATTGCCGAATGAGGGAGCGCCAGTCTTCCTTCTTTCGCGCGGCGCCGGCGCCATGAACGGCCAGTTGGTCATGGTTGAGGCTCTTGATTTTCTCTGTCTTGGCGCCGCGTAGAATATCTATGATATGGGCCGCGCCGAAGCGCTGGCCGGTGGATCGTATGGCGTTGAGGATATGCTCGCCGGGCGCGCGGCCATCTTCCAACGTCGGTGGATCCAGGCAAACATCGCAATTTCCACACGGTTCCGGGTCTTCGCCGAAATAGGACAGCAGGGTCCGCCGCCGACAGGTTGGCGTTTCGCAATAGGCGATCAAACTATCCAGCCGCTTGTGTTCGCGGCGGCGATGGGCCTCGTCGCCGGCGTCTTCTTCAATAAAGAAACGACGTTGGCGAATGTCATCCAGCCCATAAAGCATATAGGCGTCCGCTGGCGCGCCGTCGCGTCCGGCGCGGCCCAGCTCCTGATAATAAGATTCCATGTTGCCCGGCAGGTTGGCGTGAAACACATATCGCACATCGGATTTGTCGATACCCATGCCAAAGGCGATCGTCGCGGTCATGATAATACCGGCTTCCGCCATGAACGTTTCCTGGTTTGCGGCGCGTATGCTGGCATCCATGCCGGCGTGATAGGGCAGGGCGCGTATCCCTTCGGCGTTTAGCAGGGCTGCGGTTTCTTCCGTCTTCTTGCGCGACAGACAATAGACAATCCCGCTTTCTCCCGGACGCGCTCGGACAAAATTAAGGAGTTGGCTTTTCCAATCGCTGCGCGGCTCGACCGACAGACGAATGTTCGGGCGGTCGAACCCGGCGACGAAAACGCGTCCTTTCCCGGCGAACAGTTTTTCCGCGATATCGGCGCGGGTGGCCTCGTCTGCCGTGGCGGTGAAGGCGGCGATCCCTGCATTGGGGAAAAGTTCGCCAAGGCGCTTCAACCCTTCATATTCCGGTCTGAAGGAGGGACCCCACCGCGAAATGCAATGGGCTTCGTCGATCACCAGTAGCCCGACCGGCAGGCGTTGCAACGCCGCCAGCATGCGATCGGTCATCAATCGCTCTGGCGAGATATAGAGGAGCCGGATCTCGCCCGCTGCAGCGCGCCGCCAGCGTGCGGCGTTGACGTCATAGGGGTGCGAGGAATTAATCGTCTCCGCCGCGACGCCCGCCAATTTAAGCGCGGCGACCTGATCTTCCATCAGCGCCACCAATGGAGAAATGACGATTGTTAAATTGTCCCGCGCCAACGCCGGTATCTGGAAACAAAGCGATTTCCCCGCGCCCGTGGGCATCACAACCAAAACGTGCTCGCCGCCCAGAATGGTGGACAGGACCTCTTCCTGACCGGGGCGAAAGGCGGGGTAGCCGAAAACGTCTTCGAGGATCTGGCGTGGATGTGGGGGCACGTCTTACGAGCTCTGGCGAAGGGGTCTCGATACTTACCCTATGAAGCCGAACACATCCATGCCCGGTGGCGAACATTTATGGCGTTAAGGGCGGTTTCGATCATTTGTCGTATTGATCTCGTGGTTTTTCACCAAACGTTTTCTGGTGGGCGTAATTTGCGCTGTAGAATCCTTTGACCAGATCGCCGTAAACGACCGGCTCGTATTTCGGCGGATTATCCGCATCGGTGCAGGAGGGCAGGGCCGCGATTGTCCGATGGACGTTGGGGCTATGGAAATAGGCGATGGAATACCGGTCGTGATCGCCCTCGACGATGACCCCATGGGGCGTCGACATGAAACGGTCATTCGACATGCGCCGCGCGATATTGCCGATATTGACCAGAAAGGTCCCCGGGATCAAAGGCGGCAAAATCCACTCGCCCGAGGGCAGTTGCACCGCCAGTCCCGGCACTTCGGAACGCGCCAGAATCGTCAGAAAACTGTTATCCGTATGAGGGCCCGCGCCAAAATCATTGTCCTCTTGCTTTGTCGGCGGGTAATGCAGCATTCGCAACGTGGCGTGGTTTTCTTCCGAAAAATAGGGCGCTAGCGTATCCGCCGGCATGTTCAGCGCAACGGCGAAGGCGGGTAACATTCGTTGGCCCAGCGCGTTGACGGCGCGAAAATATGTTGTCACGCCGTCGCGGAATCCGGGCAGGTCTTCCGGCCAGTAATTAGGGCCGCGCAGGGGCGTTTTATTGACGACGTCCGGGTGGTCTGGCCCCCGGTCATGGGTGATGAAGAAGGATTCGTTCTGGTTGGGCTTCGTCGCCTTATGCACCGTTGAATGCGCCTGAATGCTGGTGTTCATCGCCAGATACCCGACGTTGTACTGATCCAGCGTCAGCGCCTCTTTCGCCGCGAGGGGTAAAGCGTGAAAGCGTTTGTGTTCCGCGAACGCCCGGTCGATCACTGTTTCGGATACGCCGTGATTTTTGACATAGAAAAATCCAGTCATTTCACAGGCCGCGCCGATTTCTGCGCCAAGCGCATCGAGCGCGCCGTCATCGCCGTTGAAATAAGGGCCAAGGTCGATAATGGGCAGCTGAGCCAGCGCCGCATTTAAATCGCGGGGCGCGTTTTCCTGAAATAGATGCATGTCGCGATCCTTTGAATCATTAGATATCGAAAACTCGATTGAACCAATCTTCACGGGCGTCTACATCCGGTTATGCTACTCCTATAAGACGCGCCTTGAAAAGGTGCGTTGAAAAGGCGCGGGATTCAGCGCCCCCTCTGAGTTTCAATAGTTAGACCAAATTTTTGTCTAGCGACCAAAGGCATAGGGTTGTTTCGACCGCGCGCTGGCCGCCGCTTTGAGCAAATCGCCATCGCGGGTCACGGCGCAAACCCGACCCTGCGACCAGTCTTCGCCAACGGCGACGTCGTGACCGCGGCTGCGTAAATCCGCAACAACATCATCGCTAAAGCGGCCTTCGACGGTCAGGGATTTCAACGCCGCAATCTTGGGATAAAACGACCCGGGGAAATGCGCGGTGTTGAACGTCGGGCTATCGATGGCGGCCTGAAGGTCGAGCCCGTGATGCACATGGCGCAGAAAGAACTGTAGCGCCCACTGATCCTGGCGGTCCGCGCCGGGCGTTCCAAACGCCATATAGGGCTTGCCGTCGCGGTTGGCGAATCCGGGGCTGAGCGTCGTGCGTGGGCGTTTTCCCGGCGCAATACAGCCCGGCGTTCCGTCTTCCAAGGTAAAAATCTGCCCCCGGTTGGACAGGGAGAATCCCAGTTCCGGCACCGTGGGCGAGCTGCGTAGCCAACCGCCGCTGGGGGTGACGGAAACCATATTGCCGAATTGATCGACAATATCGAGATGCACGGTGTCGCCCGTGTTTATGGCCGTTGACTCGATATTGTTCTCGACCAGGGTTGGCGGGCCATCGTCCTGCACCGTCATGCGGCGCCCATCGGGTAGCCCATAGACAACCGGACCGCCGCGACCCGCGATGGAACCGGGGCGGATGTCGCCGGACGCGGCGCGCCCGACCAACGCCCGTCGGGCGTCATTGTAGTTTTTGGAGAGCAGCCGCTTCATGGGGACATCGACAAAGTCCGGATCGCCATAAAAGCGTTCCCGGTCGGCAAAGGCCAGTTTCGCGCATTCCGTCAGCGTGTGGACGAAATCCGCGCCATCCGGCGCCATCGCCGCCAGATCATACCCTTTGAGCAAGGCCAGTTGCTGCAACATAACCGGGCCCTGTGACCACGGACCAGCCTTAAAAATCGTATATTGCTCGTATTCCAGCGATGTCGGGGCCTCGACCGGCACCCGCCAGTTCGCCAGATCGTCGCCGGTCATCAATCCGCCATGACGCTCGCCAGAGGTGTCGAGAAACTCATTTTCGCGGCAAAACCGGTCGATCGATTCCGCCACAAACCCACTGTAAAAAGCGTTATGCGCTGCGGTGATGCGCGCCTCTCGCCCGCCGCTGGCGGCGTCTGCTTCGCGCACCAGGGATTCGAACGTATCGGCCAGAACCGGGTTTCGAAACAGGCTATTCGCCGATGGCCCTATGCCATTGGGGCAATAGGTCGCGCCCGAGCTGGGCCAATGATAACAAAACAGTTCCGCCAGTGAATCGATGGTGGCGGCGACGCGGGCTGACATCGGATGGCCCTTGCGCGCATAACTTATCGCCGGAGCCATTACGTCGCGCAATTCCATGGAGCCATAGTCGCGCAACAGCGTCATCATGGCGCCAAACGCGCCGGGCGTGACGGCGGGCAACAACCCGGCGCCTGGCACCATATCCAGCCCCAGCGCCCGGAATTTTGCCGGAGTCGCCGCCGCAGGCGCGACGCCCTGGCCGCTGATGACCGAGACTTTGTCCGCGCGATTGTCATATAAAATAACCGGCGCTTCACCCGCCGGGCCGCACATCGTGGGCTCGACCACTTGCAAGACAAAGGTTGCGGCGACGGCGGCGTCGAACGCGTTGCCGCCCTTTTCCAGAATGCCCATACCAGCGGCCGTGGCCAGCCAGTGGGTCGTTGCGACCATGCCGAATGTACCGACCAGTTCCGGCCGCGTTGTAAAGCCGGATTCCCCCGGTAATAAGGCGGTCGGCGCCGTGCGGCTGCCCTTGAACAGACGCGCGACGTCATCACGATCAATTTTCATGCACGTATACCCCCCAGATTCACCGACCGCGCCGCTCATTTTTATAGCGACGGCGCGTTTTGGTGCGCGTTCTCCCCCCCGGAATTCGCGTTAGTGGTATTATAGTACTATAAATTTTCGAATATTATTAACATTTGTTAACATTAATACGCATTTTCAGGCGAAGCTGTCTTGAACTCAAAATTCAAATCCGCAAGCAGCCTCTATTTAGGAATAAATAGGTTGTTTGGGGGCTGATTTCAACCGGCATTGCAGAAACGGCGAAAAAAAGCCGGATCTGGCGGCGCGGCGTTCTACTTCGAGAAGATCAGTATCAAAATCCCAATTGTGACCATCACAATGCCGCCCAATTCGGAGCGTGACAGGCGTTCGCGAAACGCCAGATAGGAGGCCATGAAGGTGAAGACCAATTCGATCTGGCCCAGGGCGCGCACATAAGCGGCGTTTTGCAGCGTCATGGCGGTGAACCACCCGACGGAGCCCAGCATACCGGTCAGCCCCACCAGACTGGAGACCCGCCAGGAGGCCAGGACGGCGCTGATCTGGCCGGGTTCCCGGAATTTTAAATAGATCCCCATCAACACCGTCTGGAAAACGAGCATACAGGCCAGAGTCATGGCGGCGTGAATGATAAAGTCGCCTGATTCCAACGACAACGAGGCGGCGCGGACGCCGATGGCCGCCACGCCGAAGAGCGCGCCCGACGCCACCCCCATTAACGCAGGCAGTTCGACGCATTGCCGGACGATATCGCCCAGGCTGGCTGCTTTTCGCGTTATTGAAATCATCAAGACGCCGACGAGACTCACGAGAATTCCCATTGTGGCGCCGAAGCTTATGGTTTCCCCCAGAACAACGAGGCCGAATAACGCCGTTTGTACGGTTTCTGTCTTTGAAAATGTCGTGCCGACGACGAAGTTGCGATACGAGAAAATATGAACCAGTAACGATGTCGCCAAAATTTGCGCCAGGCCGCCGATGACGACGGCGCTCAGAAACCTCACATTGACGTCAGGAATGCTGTATCCGGCGAATTCCATCAGGGCGTACAGGTATATTAACGCCAGCGGCGCCCCATAAAAAAAACGTGAAAAGGTAGCGCCCGCCGTGCTGAGGCGGCCCTTCAGGTATTTTTGCAACGATGACCGCAAATTCTGCGTAAAGGCGGCGAAGATCGTAATGGGTATCCAGAGTTCCATATAAATTCTCTATATTCAGGCTGAGGCAATTTTTGACCTTATTTTTGAATTCCGGCGGATTGACAAATAAGTTTGCTATTCACTTCATAAGATATTCTTATATGAGTATGTCTCTGCCGCCGCTTAGAAGTTTGCGCGTTCTCGAAGCTGTCACTCGATTGGGCGGTGTGGGGCGCGCCGCGGCCGAGCTCGGGGTTAGCCAGCCCGCCGTCAGCCAGCAATTGCGGGTTATCGAAGATTATTTCGGTCGGCCCATGGTCAAACGCACCGCCTCAGGCGTCTCTATTGATGAAGACGTCGAGCTTTTTGGGGGCCGTTTGCAGCGTGCGTTTGCGGAAATTGAACGCGCCGCCGAAGCGTTTCAGGATCAGGCCGATGTCGCGGCCAACCAACTTACAATCTCGCTCCTGGCGAGTTTTGCGCAGCGCTGGCTCATTCTGCGTCTCGCCGGGTTTCAAAGCGCGCGTCCGGAAATTGACATTCGCTTGATGACCACGTCGACGCCGTCCGATCTGGGCCGCCGGGACGCGGATTTATCCATTCGGTGCGGCGATGGCGCGTGGGCGGGGCATAACAGCCGGTTTTTGATCGAAAATCGTATATTCCCTATCGCCAGCCCGACCTATCTGGCGGCGAATCCATTGCGGCGCCGGGATGATTTGCGCAAGGCTATTTTGATACAAGTGGAGTCGCCGCCGCGAAACCGCGATTGGGGATTGTGGTTGAAGGATGCGGGTTTGGCGGAATTTCAGCCAAAATCCTGGCAAACATACGCCAATTCAACCCATGCGCTGGAAGCCGCCGCCGCCGGGCTTGGAGTCGCCATGGGCCATACCCCCTTTGTGGTGGACAGTCTGTCTTCGGGGCTGCTGGTAAAACCGTTTGATTTTCAACGCCGCGACGATGACGGCGATTATTTTCTGGTGCACCGGCGTGGGCGCGAAATTCCCCGGCGCATAAGCCTGTTTTGCGATTGGCTCACGCGAAATGCGCCAAAGAATATCTGAGGCGAAAAAACGAATAAGACCTGATTCATCAAAATTAGATAAAAATTTAAATAAACTGATGTGATGTGCATCACTGCGCATCAGACGGCGGATACGTATTATCCTTGCAAGTTAACAAGAACACTGGCGCAAACGACGCCGGGCAAGGACGAGATCATGACGATGTTAAAGAAATTGAAACCTGCAAAACACAAAACGCCGCTTGGCGTTGGGCTTGCAACGGCCCTGTTTGTAATGGCCGCCGCGTCTGGCGCACAGGCTGATCCGTGGGTTATCGATTTTGACACCGACGGCGCGGGCAACGCCGTTTCTCATGGTCAGATCGTGGACAATGAATATGGAACGCAGATTCCCGGCGCGGTGAACGGGCTGGGCGTTACGATTTCCGCTTATGCGCATCACAATGGCAGCACTTTTTCCGCCCCGTCCGTCGCCTTTGATACGACGCAGAGCAACACAGAAGATAGCGATTTACAGGAAAACAAATCGGGCCGGACTGGATTTAATACCAATGGCGCCTTTCCCGCCGCATCGACCGGCTATGGCAACATCCTGATCATTCAGGAAAAGGACAAGGCCGACAATTATTACGAAGGCGACGCGCCGGGCCCGAAATGGGATGGTAAGAAAAAATATAAATCCTGCAACAACGACGATTGCCTGTCCCCTGATGATAACGCGCAGGGCGGTGATTTGAACTTTGATTTCACCCAGACGGTTTGGCTTTCCGGCCTGAACCTGTTCGACATCGAAGAAACCGGCGGCATGATCAAATTTTTCGACCGGGTCGGGAATAATTTTCAGCTGACGTCGACGATCAGTATCCCCAGTGTTGGTGGCGATACGGCCGGTTTCCTCGGCTTCGGCGAAAACGGCGCGGGCGTTCTGGCCGACCGGATGGTTGTGTGGCTCGCAGGATCGGGCGGGATCGACAATATTACGGGCGATATCGATGGCGTAACCACCGACTCAGTGCCAGAACCCGGCGCCATGGGCCTCGTACTGGCCGGCCTGCTGGGCTTCGGCGCGGTGCGTCGTCGTAAGGCCGCGTAGACGAAGAGCGAACCCGGCGCCGGTCGCCTGTTCGATGGACGTTCGGACCAAATTCTAGAATAATTTTACGGTAACAGTTCACGCAGAGCCCAAGGGGCTCTGTTTGTTTTTCGGTTGCAATATTATTGCTAAAGGCGAGAGTATTACGTGTTGTGCAACCGATGGGGTTGCGCCCTCTCCGGAGAAACGAAGGGCTATGCTCGACGCGCTGATCGCGACTCTCATCGAATATCTAACGGCGCTGAAAGAGGACAGTCTGACGTCGCAAATCTCCCATCTCCTCGCTGCATCCGCGCCCTTCATCGCAATCGGCGCGGCAACCCGATACTGGGCGCGTAAAAAATACAGTAAATTTTTGAATGAAATCGAAGAAAGCAAAGATGAGATAGGCGCCCTAAAAGAGACGGTCGGCGTCTTGACCAAGAATGCAAAATCTCTGGAGGTGGAACTGGAGGCGTTTGAAAAAGCCGGTCCCAAAGGTTTCCTGAAACAGATGGAAATCGAGGGTAAAGGCGATAATTACGGAAAACAGATCAATCTGTCGCAGGATTTTCTGGATGACCAGTCGGAAGCCCTGCATCGGGCCTAAAAATTCTGACCGACGCCGCGATTGGGGATGCAGCGGAGGACGGGAAATCCGGGTTTGAAAATGCGCTCGCCTTCGCTTGCGCGGGGTTGTTGGCGAACCGGGACGATCACGATTTACGCGCCCTGACCGTGGAACTGGCGGCATAGGCCGCCGCCGCAGGCCCTGGACTCACCGTACACCTACGGGACGAGGCCAAACGCGCAGAAATATTGCACGCCCATGAGAAATTGCCACAGGACCTTGCGGCGCTGGACCGGTGTTTTTTCGAGGCGCGGGATAAAGGCCGATATGCGATGATGCTGTCCTTCGCCGAACACGGCATTCGCCTGGCGAAACGATTGTCCTCTGTGTCCAATTCTCGGGATTTGTTGATGTTTCAACGTCACCGTGTCGAATCATGGTGGCTCTCAGGGCAGTATAAGACGGCGTTGATCGAGTTGGAGCGCCTTGGGTCGTTCTTCCCGGACATTTTTGGACCCAAAAGTGTTGAGACCTTATATTTGCGCGCTTTGATGGCGCAATGTCGGCGGGATTTGGGGCAATACCAGCAGGCGCTGGACGGGGCGGTGGTACTGGCGACGGATCAGGCGGCGGCGCTTGGCGAGGGCCACCCGAATATATTATCGACGCGCTATCTGATGGCGCAGAGTCGGCGGGGTTTGGGGCAATACCAGCAGGCGCTGGACGAGGCGATGGTTCTGGCGACGGATCAGGCGGCGGCGCTTGGCGAAGACCACCCGGATACGGTGGCGACGCAACAGTTTGTTTCGGAGTGCCAAGCAGAACTGGAGGGTTGATCGCCTGACTCACAAATGGGCGCCGAAAACGGCGAAGATTCCAACGTTTGAGGCTGCTTACTCCGCCGCAGCTTCGCGAAAACCGTATAATTCTTTCGCCGCGTCTTTTGTGACGCGGCCACAACGCAAATCGTCGCGAATGGCGTCTTGATCGCGTTTTGTCGGGTTGCCATAGCCGCCGCCGCAAATTTCGATGACGAAACGGTCGCCCTTGCGGCATTCGATGTTCGACGCGCCCGGCACGCGGGTCGCCTGATTATCTCGATACAATGTAAATTTGGTTCGTCCGGAATCATGGCCGCCCGCCAGTCCCCACGGGGATGAATCGTGACGGTCGCTATTGGTGCTGATCAGCACATTATCCTTTAGAATTTCATAGGACCGCCGGACGCCTAACCCGCCGCGCTGGCGCCTGGCGCCGCCGGAATCCGGGATCATCGCGTATTCACCGATGCGCACAAAACTTTGGACCATCTCGATGGATTCGCTTGGTGTGTTGCCGGTGTTGGACAGCATCTGCGCGACGACTTCCGCGCCGTCATTCGCTGGACCGGCGCCGTTGCCGCCCATGATGATCTCGGCGAACATCTCTAATCCATCGTCATCGCGGCAACTCATGGTGACGGTGTTCGTGGTATCGTTGCCCGCCGCGGAAAACAGTTCTGGCGCCGCGCCCGCCAGCGCGCGTTTGACCGCCGTGGCCGTGCGGTACGCCGACGACATGCGCCCGCGCACCGGCGCGGGGTGGCGCGGGTCCAGCACGGAGCCATGTCGGGTCTTGATCTCAATGGGGCGATAGATGCCGTCATTGGTGGGCGCGTCGGCGCCCGCCAGTTGCCCGAAAACCGTCAGCACGGCGGATTGCGTGGAGGCTTTGGGCGAATTTATGGGCCAGGAGACCTGATCATCACTCTCCGACATATCGACCCGCGCGGAATCGCCATCGATGACGACGCGGGCGCGCACCACCGGTTGGACGCCGTCCAGAAACTGGCTGTCCAGTCGGTCTTCGCCAAAATATTCGCCGTCCGGCAGTTTGGCGATGGTCGCGCGCAGCATTTTCTCCGAGTAATCCTGAAGCGCCGCCATACAGGACGCGATCAGATCGGGGCCGTGGCGTTCGATCAACTCGATCATCAACCCGCGACCGCGCATGGCGGCGGAAATCTGGGCGTGCA
>JBLHZD010000051.1:0-16846 GCA_047631095.1 Alphaproteobacteria bacterium | reverse complement strand
GCCGCGATCATAGGAACCTCGGTTTTCTGATGTCCACATTAGCCTTGCCCTCCATTCGGCGGTAAGACCCTTGAATCACATCCGACTCATATGATTCAAGAACTTTTCGGACGGACACTAAGAACAAGCGCTGCGGCGCGGTTTAAATTATTCTTGATGAGCGCCATGGAATCGATTGCTGTTTGGACGAAGGTCTCAAACTTGTTTTTGGTCAAGGCGCGGGTTGAGAACGCTGTTTCAATCGAAGCGATAGCATCATTCAGATGGGACGTTGCGGTCACGCAAATACCCAGCGGCGTGTTAATTTCATGCGCCACACCTGCGACCAAACCGCCCAGCGCCGCCATTTTTTCGGATTCAATCAATTCATCCTGGGTCTCCTGAAGAATTTTCAGGGCGCTTCGGAGTCCGATTTCCGAATTTTTACGTTCTGTGACGTCACGTATGATTACGACAAACGCCCGTGCGCCATTATCGATGAATTCACTAACCGACAGATCCATCGGGAAGCTTTCGCCATTTTTACGCAAACCAGACATTTTTCGGCCTTTCCCGAGGATTTCCGGGACTCCGCCGTGCGTAAAATTCCAGAGAAATGGGCTATGTTCATTTGCCATTTCTGCGGTCAACAACATGTGGATGTTTTGTCCGATGACGTCACCGGCCGAATGTTCGAACAGAATCTCGGCAGCGGCGTTGAATGTCGTGATGTCACCTTTTGCGTTGAGTGTAATGATGCCATCAGCGGACGCGTCTATGATTTTGCGATTTTTTTCTTCCGCGATCCGCAACAGGCTTTCTGCGCGCTTTTCGTTGGAAATGTCGTTGGACGCGGTCAGGAGATATTCGATTTCACCGGTTTCATTCTTGAAAGGAATGATATCTCGCTTGTAGACCAGACCTGGAATATTCCGGCCCATTCGTTCGACGCCTAAAATAGACTCGCCCGTTCTCAATACTTCGGCGCCGCCAGCCTCCAAATCATCGCTGGTTTTAGAATCATACACCTCATGGGATGTTTTCCCGATGAATGCTTCCCAGGGTCGTTCCGAGGCGTCGATACTGGCTTTATTTACAAAAACATAACGCCCACTGATGTCTTTCAGGGAAATACGGAACGGAATATTGTCGAGTATCTTCCGATAAATATTGGATTGCGTTGATAACTCTCGTTCTGCGCGCAATGCGCGGACTTCAGCGATCAGGTCCTCTTTGGACTTTTCCAAATCTGTTTCGGTGCTCATCAATCGAACCAAATTAATACATAGAGTAGGGAAAACGCTGTCTAAGGAGACCGCAAAACCCCGTTTCAAACTCTTCCATATGAAAATTAATTCAGATTAATTTATATTTCCCTAAAGAACTCCAAAATGCATAAATTATTTAAAATAGTGGCTTATTTGGATTCGAAATCAAACACCATCTGCGTGTCCGCGCCCAATTTTGGCGCGGGCGCGTCGAAGGCGGGGCGGATTCCATCCAGCGATATAGGCAGGCCCGGCAACCGGAACGCCGCCTTGTCGCTGGATTGCATCATACCGGTCGCCACCGTTTGCGGATGCGCCATTACCTCGGCCAAATCCTGGACTGGCGCATTGGGCACACCCGCCTTGTTCAGGATTTCAGCCCATTCGCTGCGGCTGCGTTTTTTTAACGCCGCGCTTATCGCCGCCGTTAAGGACGCTTCGTTTTCCATCCGGTCGGATACGGTTGTGTATCTGGGATCTTCCAGGAAATCAGGACGCTCAATGGCGTTACTGAAATTTTTGAATTGTCCATCGGTCGCCACTGAAATCACCATGAGCCCGTCCGAGGCGTCAAAGCCACCATTTGGCGCGACCAACGGTCCCCGTAATCCGGTTCGTTGAGGGACATCGCCGCCGGCCTCATATTGTGCGATCGGCAGGATCATCATGTTGAGTGTGGTTTCAAACAGGGATGCATCCACCACGCCGCCCGTCCCGGTATGGGCGCGGCGGATCAAGGCAGCCTGAATACCGATAACCGCCCAACTGGCGGTCCCGATATCGACGATTGAAACGCCGACCCGACTTGGGGGACGATCTGCTTCACCCGTCACGCTGAGAATACCACCGAAGGCCTGCATCAAGGGGTCGTACCCGGCCAAGTCCTTCAACGGTCCTTCGCGCCCGAAAGCGCTGATGTTGCAATACACCAGTCGCGGGGCCGCCGCGCACAGGGCTGTTGCGCCCAAACCCATTTTGTCCACGGCGCCGGGGCGCATGTTCTGCACGACGACATCGGCTTCTTCCGTGATGAAACGGATCAAATTTTCCCGGTCTGTTTCATTGCGCAAATCAACGGCGACAGATTCTTTGCCTCGATTCAACGCCTGAAATGTTGCGGGGACGCCATCAAGAAGGGGCGGCGGCCAGCTCCGCACAGGGTCACCGCCATTTGCGGGTTCAAATTTAACGACGCGGGCGCCCAGCTCCCGCAATATGCGGCATGTTAAGGGCCCGGCAACGGTACTGCCCAATTCTGCGACGACAACGCCGTCAAGAGGGTTCACTGTCATGTTGGATTATGCGCCTGTATTTTAAACACGATATTGGTTGCGCGGCAGAATGCCGCGACAACAGAAGCAATTCAAGGTATGGCGGTGCCATGTATGTGGATGTTTGCGCATCGAGGCGTTGAAGCTATGCTGTGGGTGATGCGCACTGCTTTTGAAAGGATTATCTGTGATGGCGTCGCAAATAAGCAATGACCCGGCCTTTATGCCGATTAGCGCCTTGTCTCAGGCGATTCAATCCGGCGCCTTGTCGCCCGTTGATCTCATGGCGCGGTTTCTCGCGCGGATTGGCGCGTATGATGAAAAGCTCCATGCGTTTGTCTGTTTCTATGAAGACGATGCGCGCATGGCGGCCGAAGCGGCGGATAAAGCTATTCGCGCCGGGCATTCGGTGGGGCCGTTGCATGGAATTCCAATCGCCATCAAGGACATCGTGGATATGGAAGGCCGCGTTACGACCGGCGGGTCCAAAGTCTGGATAGACCGGGTGTCGCCAGTGACCGCGACCTTGGTGGAACGGCTGATTGCAGCGGGCATGATTGTGATCGGTAAAACCCATTCCGTGGAATTCGCCATGGGCGGGTGGGGCACGAACCAGCATATGGGCACGCCGTGGAACCCCTGGGATTTGGCGACGCATCGAACCCCGGGCGGGTCGAGCGCTGGATCGGGCGTTTCGGTCGCGGCGGGTCTGGCGCCGTGTGCGATTGGCACCGATACGGGCGGTTCTGTCCGACTACCAGCGTCGTGGTGTGGCCTGACCGGGTTAAAAACCACCATTGGGCGAGTTAGCGTTCATGGCGTTTTACCGCTCAGTAATACGCTGGATACGCCGGGGCCCATGACTCGCACGGTCGAGGACGCAGCCCTTCTCTATAATGTTCTGGCGGGCCCGGATCCCAAAGATCCGCTAACCTTGCGCCATCCGGTCACAGACCCGTTGCCCGAGATGCGAAAGGGCGTTGCAGGACTTCGCCTGGCGGTGATGCCGGAGACGGAACGAAACGGCGTCGATCCAGAAATGTTGGCCGCCTATGACGACTCAATCGAGACTCTCCGGGAATTAGGTGCGCAAATCACGACGCTGGCGCTGCCTTATCCCTTTCGAAAACTGGGCGCTGCAACGGGCCAAATCATCGGCGCCGAGGGTTATTTTTTCGTCGGCGATGTCGTCGATCAGATGGATTTACCCGTGGATGACGCCGTTCGTCCGCGCATCTGGATTGGCAAGGATATGTCCGCCCGCGACTATCAACGCGCCTTGAAGGCGCAACAGGATATCAAGGCGTCGTTTGATGACGCACTGGTGGATGTGGACGCGCTTTTAACGCCCACCACGGCGACGCCCGCCATACCCGTTGATGCGGTTGACCAGAACGACACGCCCGCGATGTTTACCCGCGTCGCTAATTTGCTCGAGCGATGTGCGCTGTCCTTGCCAAATGGGTTTACGGCGGGCGGCTTGCCGACGTCACTACAGATTGTATGTCGTGGGTATGACGAGGCGATGGCCTTGCGCATCGGCTGGGCGTATGAACAAGCGACGAATTGGACGGGCCGCGCGCCTATGGGACTGGAAGATTAGAACGATAGGAGAGTAAGTGAATGGATATTTCGTTCAGCAAGAAAGACTTAGCGTTCGGCGAGGAAGTACGCGCCTTTATCGATGCGGAATTTACGCCGGATTTGCGCAAAAATCCATGAAGTCCCTGACCGGGTTGATTGACCGGGAAGGCCACGTGAAGTGGCAAAAATCGCTGTACGAGAAAGGCTGGGCGGCGACGCGTTGGACCAGGGAGTATGGCGGGGCGGAATTATCGCCGACGCAATTGTATGTCTATGAATCTGAAATGGCGAAGGCGGGCGCGCCGCGAACAATTGGGTTCGGAACGCGCCTTTTGGGTCCGGTGTTGCAGGCGTTTGGCGACAAAGAGCAGAAGGATCACTTTCTGCCGCGAATTCTGTCTTTTGACGATTGGTGGTGTCAGGGCTACTCCGAGCACGGTTCCGGCTCCGATTTGGCGTCCCTTTAAACCAAAGCCGCGCGAGACGGCGACGATTATATCGTCAATGGCGGAAAGGTCTGGACGACCAAGGCGCAGGACGCCGACTGGATATTCTGTTTGGTGCGCACCTCAAACGAAGGCCGCAAGCAGGAAGGCATCACTTTTCTGATGATCGACATGCGCACGCCTGGCGTGACCGTAAATCCGATTATCCTGATGGACCTTGCGGATGACGGGTTGCAGGAGGTGAACGAAGTTGTTTTTGAAGACGTTCGGGTCCCTGTCGCCAACCGCGTCGGGGAAGAAAACAAGGGCTGGACCTACGCCAAATATTTGCTGGAATTCGAGCGTGGCGGGTCCTATGCGGCCTCGCTGCAGGCGGGCCTGAATCGACTACGCACTTTTTCCAGGCAGGAAGCCGCAGGCGGGGCGCCCTTGTTCGACGATGCGGATTTTGTCGGTAAAATGGCGCGGCTGGAAACAGAAATCACGGCGTTGGAGCTGGCTGAATTACGGACCTTGAGCGCGCTTAGTTCGGGTGAACGGCCGGGCGCGCAATCCTCGCTTATCAAATTACGCGGATCGGACTTAACCCAGAGCCTGACCGAGTTGAACCTTCAGGCGGTTGGTTATTACGGAATGCCGTATGATCGGGAATGGTTTCCCTTTGGCGGCAATATGGATTCCATCGGGCCCGCCCATTCGCCGACGGCGTTGTTTCGTTATTGCAACCGGCGCAAGGTGACGATCTATGGCGGCACGAATGAAGTTCAGCGCACGATCATCGCCAAACACATTCTCGGCCTATAGGACGGCGTTTAGCCCCCACCCCGTCAAGGCGGTCAGGATCACAACCAGCCAGGGCGGTGTTTTCCAATACGTCAGCAGGGTGAACGCCGCCAACGCCAGGGCGAAATCGCGTGGTGACAGAATGGCGTTGGTCCAGACAGGGTCGTATAGCGCCGCCAGAAGCAGGCCGACGACGGCGGCGTTGACGCCCAGTAACGCATTGCGCACGGACTGGACGCGGCGTAGCGATTCCCAAAAGGGCGCCGCGCCGATCACCAGTAAAAACGACGAGGCGAAGATCGCCAGCAGGCAAATAACCGCGCCCGTAAGGCCGTTGATGGGCCCTGTCATGACCGTTCCCAAATACGCGGCGAAGGTGAATAAGGGCCCTGGCATGGCTTGCGCGGCGCCATAACCCGCGAGGAAGGCGTCTTTTGACACCCAGCCCGACGGCACGACTTCGGATTGCAGCAGCGGCAACACGACGTGCCCGCCCCCAAAGACCAAAGAGCCTGATCGGTAAAACGAGTCGGTCAGTGCAAGTATCTGGGACGAATAGGCCTCCGACAGGATCGGCAAGCCGATCAATCCGGCGAAGAACAACGCCAGCGCCGCGACCGCTAATCTTCGGCTGACGCCGAAATTCAAAACGGCGGCGCCAACATCGCTATCGTCTTTCAAAAGCGTGCAACCAATGAGTCCGCCAATCGCAATAACGCCGATTTGCACAAAGGGCGACGGAAACGCCAACACGGCGATTGCCACTAGCGCCGCCAGGGTGGCGCGTTTTGCATCGGGGCATAGAGTGCGCCCCATGCCCCAGACCGCTTGGGCTACGACCGCGACCGCGACAATCTTCAACCCCTGCAGCGCGCCTGTTCCCATGGAATCGCCATACATTGTGACGCCGTAGCCAAACAGTATCAGCGCCAATGCGGACGGTGTGGTGAAGGCGAGCCAGGCGGCGATGGCGCCGGGAAGCCCCGCGCGTGATAAGCCGACGCCGATCCCGACCTGACTGGATGCGGGTCCGGGCAGGAACTGGCACAGCGCGACGAGGTCGGCGTAGGCGCGGGCGTCGAGCCATTTTCGGCGTGTTACGAATTCGTCGTGAAAATAGCCAAGATGGGCGACCGGACCGCCAAAGGAGGTAAGGCCCAGTTTCAAGAATGGAAAAAAGACATCGGCGACTGACCCGCGAGGCTTGTCTTCTGGTGATTCCGTCATGCTTCATCGACCTCCCGTTAGACCTTTGATTGCGCGGTTTGCGCGCCTTCGCCTATTATACAAATGGATCGGCCCTCAGGGGCTATTTTTAGCAAGGGGCGGGGCGTATGACGGATTGGAAGTTCACCAAAGGACTGCATGATATTGGCAATAACGCCTATGCCTACCTGCAACCCGATGGCGGTTGGGGATGGAGCAACGCCGGATTGATTGTGGATGGCGACGAGGTGGTGCTGGTCGACACTCTGTTTGATTTGAAATTGACCGCGGAAATGCTTGCGATCATGCGCGACGCCGTGCCCCAAGCGCGCGATATCGGAACGCTCATCAACACCCATTCAAATGGCGATCATACGTTTGGCAATCAGTTGGTCGAAGGCGCCGATATTATCGCCTCGGAGGTTTGCGCTCAAGAGATGCGGGAGCGCGGGCCGGACGAACTGGCGCAAATCATGCGCGAGGCGCCTGGCCTTGGTGAAGGTGGCCGCTTTCTGCTGGAGGCGATGGGCCCGTCTAAATTTGATTTCGAGAACATCACCTATACCATGCCGACGCGCACTTTTGATCAGAGCCTGACCTTGAATGTCGGTGACAAGAAACTTGAAATATTAAATGTCGGGCCCGCGCATACAGGCGGCGATACGCTGGTTTATATCCCGGAAGACAAGACGGTGTTCACCGGCGATATCCTGTTCAATGAAGGGCATCCGATTATTTGGGCGGGGCCGGTGGCGAACTGGATTGCGGCGTGCGATTTGATGTTGGGTTGGGATCTGGAAACCGTGGTGCCCGGCCATGGCGCGATTACGGATAAATCCGCGATTCGCAGCTTGAAGGATTATTTAATTTATATCGACACTGAAGCGCGAAAACGCTTCGACTCCGGCATGGGGGTGGAGGACGCGGCGATTGATATCGTTATGGATCAGTATGATCACTGGCTTGATCCGGAGCGCATCGTCATCAATGTGCAATCGCTCTATCGGGAATATGGAGCCCCGCCCAGTGGCGCGGCGCGGATCGAACTTCACGCCATGATGGCCCGTTACAGGCTGTACCGTGAAAATGCGGCGGGCGATCACGCCGGGCATTCGCACTAGAAGGAAGTCAAACGCGATGAGCGCCAAGCCCTCACGAAATGAGGTTGACCGACAAGTCCCGGAAGGGGACGAAATTTTCCTCGATCACACAGCGCATTTTGTGGGGGGGCTGGACGTCGCGATGGCGGCGCTGCAACGATTGGGGTTTTCGCCTTCCGGCGTCAACCTGCAGAATAATGTTGGAGTCGATGGCGTTTCGCGCCCGTCGGGCACGTCCAATCGGCTGGTGCGGTTCCGGCGTGGGTTTCTGGAGTTCCTATCGGCGACCCACGACACGCCGTTGGCGGACCAGCTTCGTCTGGCGCATGACCGCTATGAAGGTTTGCACCTTCTGGCGTTTTCTCACGACGATTTGGAAACACAGCATGCGCGGTTGATCGAGGCGGGTTTTTCCATGCAGCCCATGGTTCATATGCGCCGTCGGGCGCAGAAATATGGCGTGGATGGCGAAGTCGCATGGTCGATTTTGCGTACGGAGCCAGGCGTTATGGCCGAAGGCCGCATCCAGTATGTCTTACCCCATACGCCTGAGTTGACCTGGCCGGGGGGATCGACCGAACATCCAAATTGCGCGGACGCTCTGACCGGCGCCATCGTGTGTGTGGCGGATATCGATGAAGCGACGGCCCGCTACGCCCGTTATCTGGGGCGCGAAGCGGTGGAGAACCGGTTTAACCTGGACCGAGGCGCCATTCTATTCGTCGATCCGAAATCCGCCGAAGCGCTTTCGCCAGGACTATCAACGCCTGTCACGCCCTATATCGCGGCGGTCTCGGTGGCCACGTCGGACATCAAGGAAACGGCGCGGGTGCTGGCCGCAAATGGCGTCGCCTGCATCGCTCAGGATGACGGGGTTTTATGGATAGGCCCCGAAGATGGCCTCGGGGCCTATATCGCGTTTCATAAACCAGACCGGATTGTTTTCTAGTACTTTTCTTCTTCGCCCACGGTCACGCCGGTCCAGTCTTCCAGATACTTAATCAGCGCGACGCTGGGTTCGTCCCCGGTGCCCTGGCTGACGGCGAAGGCGAGCACTTGCTTCACGGAGTTGCCTAGCCACATGGGCATATCCAGAGCTTCGGCTTCCGCCATGCACAAGCGCACATCTTTGTAGAGCAGCCGCTGTTTCATGCTTTTGTCGAAGCGACGGTTCAAAATTGAATTCGGGACCTTGTTCATGGTCGAATCATTCCGGCCGCTGCTGGCGTTGAAGACCTCGACCATGATTTTGGGGTCGAGCCCCGCCTTGACGCCCATCACCATCGCCTCGGCGGTGGCGATATTCGCGGTGGCGGACAAATAGTTGTTGGTCAGTTTCATGGTCTGGCCCAGCCCCGCTCCCGCGCCCAGATAAAACGGGTTTTTGCCGATAGCGGCGAAGACGGGCAGCATGTCTTCATAGAACGCCTTGTCGCCGGACACCATCAGCGCCAGCGTTCCCGCCTCCGCGCCGCGCACGCCGCCGCTGACCGGACTATCGAGGCACTCGACGCCCTTGCCGGATAGTGCGGTCGAGACTTCCACCGCCATGACCGCGCCTGTGGTCGACAAATCGACATAACGCCGCACCGCGGAGCCGTGAATAATGCCGTTATCGCTAAGGGCGACGGCGCGCACCACATCGGGAGTAGGTAGACTGACGATAATGGTCTCGACGGAATCGGCGACCGCCTTGGGGCTCTCCAGGACGGTGGCGCCGCGCGCGGCCAGTGGCGCGGTGGCGTCTTCACGCACATCATGGATAACAAGTGAATATCCTGCGTCCATCAAGCGGCCCGCCATCGGTCCCCCCATATCGCCCACACCAATAAATCCTAATGTCTTCGCGCTCATCGCCATCATCCTTTCAGGTTACATAAAAACCGAATTAATCAAACACCGTGTCCATATAATGGTCCGAATCTACATAGGCTTCGATGACCGTCGGACCATCCGCCGCAAAGGCCTTAATCAGTTCATCCTGAAGCTCGCCTAGCGTGGTTACGCCCACTGCGGGCACGTCGAAATAATGCGGCGGCGTCCGGTTCGTGGCGTCTTTTGGGTCATCCAATAACCGCATGCCATAATCGGCGAACTGGCGGCGTGTCTGCTTGATCCGAATCAGGCTCAGCCATTGATCGTTCAGGATTACAAAAGGAATGGCCAGATTGTGACGACGCGCGACGGCGACCTCACCGCAGGTCATCTGGAAACACCCATCGCCAACAATACAGGCGACAGGCGCATCGGGCCGCGCGAATTTCGCGGCGATGGCGCCGGGCAGGCCGAACCCCATGGATGACCAACCGTTGGTGATTTGAAAGGTCTTGGGCGAATGAGCCGTCCACTGGCCCGCGATCTGGTGGGTGTGCGCGCCCACGTCAAACGACAAGACGCCGTCTTCTGGTAACGCGTCCCGCACTGCGTCGATGACATGGTGGGGACACAAATGGTCAACATTTGGCCGTAACGCGGCCTGGAACATTGTGCGATGGGTGGCGATTGCCTCGGTCGTCCAATCATTCGTCGCCGCAGGCAGGGCGTTCAATCGCTTTAGGGAGGCATCCAAATCGCCGGTAACTTCGCCCGCGACGGTGACCGTGTCATCCACATCGACGGCTTCGATATCGATTTGCAACAGCGGCGTGTCGCCGATCCAGGCCTCGGCTTCCGTTTCGATTGTGTCGTAGCCCAATCCAACGATGAGGTCGGCGTCGCGAATGAGTTGTCGTTGTATTTGTCGCCGACTGCGCTCGATACAGCCCACGGATAAAGGATGAGCCTCATCGATCAAGCCCTTCGCCATCGTTGTCGAGGCGAACGGCATGTTGTGGCGCTCGACAAACGTCGCCAGAAGCGCGGGGTCGGTCATGCGCATGGCGGTCATGCCGAGCAACGCGACGGGTTTTTTTGCGTTCGCGAGGATTTTGACGGCGGCGTCAAAGGCGTCGTCCGAGGGCGTTGTTGAAATTTTAGCGCCTGCGGAAAGTTCGGGCACGCTTTCGCGCGTCAGGGCCAGCGCCACGTCTTCCGGCAGGTCGAGGTGAACGGGGCCTTGCGGTTCGCTTGTCGCAATTTCAATCGCGCGTTTCATAGTCTCCGCGATGGAGCCTTCGCGCAGTGCAAAACTCGCCTTTGTGATGGGTTTGAACAGTGCGTGATGGTCGATATACATCTGAATCCGGCGACCCAGCTGATTGGTGTTCAAATTACACGTCAGCGCAATCATGGGGGAGCGGTCGAGATAGGCGCTGCCCACGCCGGTCGCGAGGTTCGTGGCGCCGGGCCCCAGGGTCGCAATCGCGAATCCCGGCGTACCCGTTATGCGCCCTGTGACGTCGGCGCAAAATCCGGCCGAGCCTTCATGCGCCGTCAGGACAAATTCAATCCCGCCGTCATGCATCGCTTCGACGACCGGCAATACATTGCCGCTGGGGACGCCAAAGCCATGGCGGACGCCTGCGGCTTTGAGGGTCGCTATAATAAGGTCCGCGTTGTTCATGGCGGCGCGTTCTCCTGAAAAATCGAATGATATGGATTGCGGTGTGTTTGAGGCGGAGGTTTACCGTCATGAACGGCGATGTCAACGCACCCGACGCAAATGGATCGCCTTGAATTCGGGAAAATTCGGCTGGCTCCAACTGCTCTGGCGCGCCATGTTAGGCTTGAATTGAGACAAAATGGCGGATGCGGAAGAGGGATACAAGGCGATGCGGTTAAAAGATAAGGTGGCGATCATTGTGGGCGGTGGGCAGACGCCGGGCGAAACGATTGGCAATGGCCGCGCGACGGCGATGCTGTTTGCGCGCGAGGGCGCCAAAGTGCTGGTTGTCGACCGCGACCTCGCCTCCGCGCAGGATACGGTTGATATCATCGCCAAGGAAGGCGGCGTTGCAAAGGCGGCGCAGGCGGATGTGACCGACGAGGCGTCGCTGGAGAAAATGATCACGGCATGCCACGCCGATTGGGGACGCATTGACGTGCTGCACAACAATGTCGGATTGAGCCTCGCGGGCGGCGACGCCGTTATCGAAGACATCACCAGCGAGGCCTTTGATCGCGTCATGTCGATAAATTTGCGGGGCATGGTGCTGACCTGCAAGCATGTGCTGCCCATTATGCGCGCGCAGAAAAGGGGCGTAATTTTGACAATTTCCTCGATGGCCGTGCTTAGCGCTTATCCGTATGTGGCGTATAAAACCTCCAAAGCGGGCGTCGTCGCCCTGACCGAACAACTGGCGTATTCGAATGCGAAATATGGCCTGCGCGCCAATGTTATCTTGCCTGGATTGATGAATACGCCGATGGCGATTGAATCGCGCATCTCGAACGATAAGGACCGCGCGGCGGTGCAAGCGGAACGCGACGCCCAGGTACCGTTAGGCGGTAAAATGGGCACGGCCTGGGATGTCGCCCATGCGGCGCTGTTTCTGGCGTCGGATGAAGCGGGCTTTATAACGGGCGTCACCCTGCCAGTTGATGGCGGCGCCGCCGTGCGGCGCGGTTAACGCGCCCGGTGAGACGAGCGGACGGGAAATAGATCGTGCGGATCGGTCGACAGGAAGTCGCCATGGTTCTGATCAGCGTCGCGTTGAGCGTCGGCGTTGCGGAAGTGGCGTTGCGCATTTTGGGCGTCGCGTATCCGATTTTTCACAAGCTGGAATCCTATCGCGGTTGGGCGCCGCAGCCGGGTGCGACAGGCCTTTGGATAACCGAAGGCAAGGCGCATATCGCCATCAACGCCGAAGGATTTCGGGATCGCGATCATGCGCTGGAGAAACCGTCCGGGACGTTCCGTATTGCGGTTCTGGGCGATTCCATGTCGGAAGCCTTCGCTGTACCGGTCGAGTCGACCTATTGGTCGGTTATGGTGCGCGAGATGGCGCAATGCCAATCCTTGAAAGGGCGCAAGGTTGAAGCGCTGAATTTCAGCGTGTCCGGATATGGTACGGCGCAGGCGTTATTGACGCTCCGCCGGAACGCTTTGAAATATGCGCCGGATATTGTTCTGGCGCCGATATTCACCGGGAATGATATTTTAAATAACGACCGGGATCTGGACGGTCACAAGGACCGGGTGTTCTTTACCGAAAAAAACGGCGCGTTGGCGCTGGACGACAGCAATACCCGCACGACACGATTCAAGGTAAAGGCGGTGTGGCGGAATATCCGCAACAATGTGACCAATGCGTCGCGCATTTTGCAGCTGGTTCGGGAATTTTACTATCGAACAAAAACATCGCGTAAAGCTGCTGCAGCGCCGCCGGGCGATCCGATCTTTGATCCGGTGGGACGGGAGTATCAAATTTTCAGGGAACCTTCTGATCCCGCCTGGCGCCGCGCCTGGTCCACGACCGAAGCGTTGCTTCGCGCGATGCGCGATGACAGCCAAAAGGCGGGTGCGGCCTTCTGGGTTGCGACCTTGACGGCGCCTGCGCAGGTTTTCCCCGATGCGCAGGTTCGAGAAGCGTTTCAGTCTGCGCTGAAAGTCGATACACTGGATTATCCGGACCGGCGCATCGCCGCGTTCGCCGCCGCAGAGGGCATACCGGTTGTGACCATGCTCGATTCAATGCGGAGGCAAGCCGACAAAACGAACGTATTTTTTCATGGGTTCCCGAACACCCGATTGGGGACCGGACACTGGAATGAAAACGGCCATCGCGCCGCGGGCGGAATTCTTGCTCGCGCACTTTGCGACGCGCTGTGACTCGATCTAACAACAATTGATCTAACGAAGGAGTAGTTTAAATGGCGGCATCAAACAAAGTGGCTCTGGTGACGGGCGCAAGTTCCGGTATTGGGCGTGCGTCGGCGGTTGCGCTGTTGAAGGCCGGTTTTTCGGTGGCGCTTATCGGACGTCGTGAAGAAGGCTTGGCGGAATCCATCGCCGAGGCGGGCGCCGATGGCGCGCGCGCCTTGCCAATTCAGGCCGATGTCACCGACCCCGCGGCCATCTCCATGATGTTTGCGAAAACCATGGAAAAATTTGGCCGTCTGGACGTGGTGTTTAATAATGCCGGGGGTGGAACGCCGCCCGTCCCGATGGAGGAATTGACGCTGGCGCAATGGCAAACGACCGTCGCGGTCAATCTCACAGCGCCGTTCCTGTGCACGCAGGAAGCGTTCCGCATCATGAAGGATCAAACGCCAATGGGGGGCCGTATTATCAATAACGGGTCCATTTCCGCTCATACGCCGCGCCCGTTTTCCGCGCCCTATACGTCGACCAAGCATGCGATCACCGGCTTGACCAAAGCCACCTCGCTGGATGGACGGAAATATAATATCGCGTGCAGCCAGATCGACATTGGCAATGCGGTGACGCCGATGACGGAGCGCATGACGGGCGGCGTCCTTCAGCCGAATGGCGATATGATCCCCGAGCCCCGCATGGATGTGCAGCATGTCGCCGACGCGGTGGTGCAGATTGCGACGATGCCGCTGGAATCCAATGTCCTGTTTATGACGATCATGGCGACGAAAATGCCGTTCGTCGGGCGCGCCTGACCTTTGGCGTAAAGCGGTCCCCCGCAAAGGGCGCCGCTTGCGCGCCTTGAACGGCCGGATGGTTTGTTGAATCATAAGCGCCTTGCACAACTGTTTTTGTGACGAGCCTATCTGTGACCGGGGAGATCGAAAATGGCGTCAGCGCTTGATGGGTTAAGGGTGCTTGATCTTTCAACGCGCTATGCTGGGGCCTGGTGTGGGCGTCTTTTCGCGGATTTTGGCGCGGTGGTGTTTCTGCGTGATCCGCATCCGGCGCGTGACCTCGCGCCGTTTGACAAGGACGGCGTCTCCATCCCCGCGCGCTATGTGTTGGCCAACCGTCGTTCCATCATGATGGATGACGATGATCCGGACTGGCGCGCCCTGTTCGCCAGCGCGGATGTCGTTCTTGATGACGCCCAAGTGGCAACGCCCGAGCGCGCCTGGATTGACGCACAGATGGCGGCGGCGCCGGACGCCGTGCACGTCATTATCACACCCCATGGATTAACAGGCGCGCGCGCGTCCTGGCCGGGCGATGAAATGACCGCCGATGCGATGTCCGGTTGGGCGTCGGTCAATGGTCTGGCGGACCGGCCGCCGCTCAAGGCCAGCGGGTTTCAAGCCGCCTATCAATCCGGAACGCTGGCGTTTGGCGCGGCGATATGCGCGTTGATCCACCGTCGCGCAACCGGCGATGGGCAGCAGATTGACGTCGCGATGGACGAAGTCTTGTCGTTCACCTTTGCGCCCGGCGTTATGCGCAGCCTGTTTCAAGGTTTTGCGTGGCCACGCCCACCGGCCATCGATTTCACCAACGGACCCGCGCCTGTGAAGGATGGTTATTTCTCGCTGACGCTGACTCGCCCCCATTTCTGGAAGGGCGGCATGGGCGTATTGGGCTTGGATGATCTGGCGGAAGACGAACGCTTGCTGGCGGGTCACAGCCGCCCGCACTTCAAGGATCTGTTCGTTGACCGCGTGCATGAAAAAATGGCGACGCACACGAAAGCGGATTTGTTTCGCCAATTGTCCGACAAGCAGGTTCTGGCCGGCCCCGCCTTTACGATGGATGAGTTGGACAAAAACGAGCAGTTGGACGCAAGGGCGTTTTTTACCGAAATGGACGGCGTAAAATATCCCGGTGCGCCTTTTAAAATGTCTCGGACGCCCTTCGCGCTGAAATCCGGACTGCCCACACCTGGCGCCGATACGCGCAATGCGAAAAGGGCGGTGGAGGCAACGCGACCCAGTGTAAAAAAGGCCTCGTCGGAGCCAGCAGGACCAACCGGAAAAGGGCTATTGAGCGGATATCGCGGCGTTGTGCTGACCCAGGCCTGGGCCGGAACGCTGGCGACCCAGATGTTGGGCGCAATGGGGGCGGAAATCATTCAGGTTGAGGCGCGCACGCGGTTTGATAACTGGCGCGGCAATTATCAATCGCCCATGCCCGTCGTGCTGGAAGACCGGGACTCGGCGAAACACGCCTGGAACTGCAACCCGTTATTCAACTCCGTCAATCTGGGGAAAGAATCGGTGACCCTGGAGCTTTCGACGCCTGAAGGCGTTGAAGTGTTCAAAAAACTTGTCGCGGAAGCGGATTTTGTCGCCGAAAATTTCAAGCCCGGCACCATGCGCAAGCTGGGAATAGACCATGAAGTGTTGCGCAAAATTAACCCGGGCCTGATTTATTGCGCCATCTCCGGCTACGGACAGACCGGCCCGTGGTCGCCTTTGCCGGCGATTGGCGGCACGATTGAGCCATCGTCAGGAATGTCCGCGCTTTTGGGTTATGACGGCGAGGCGCCGATGAATTCCGGGCAAATGTATCCCGATCCTGTCGCGGCGCTGTATGGGTTTTCCGCCCTTGCGCTGGCGCTCTACCACCGGGAACGCACGGGAGAAGGCCAGGTGATTGATATGTCGATGCAGGAGGCGAACTTTACGTTTGTTGGCGATTCCTGGATGGAATATGCGAAGACCGGCGTTGTACCGGGCCCGCGCGGCAACCGTCACATGAGTTTCGCGCCCCATGGGATTTTTCCAACAGCGGGCGAAAACCAATGGATCGCGCTGGCGGTGGAAACCGACGTGCAATGGGAGATGCTATGCCAGATCGCGGAAAGGCCAGACTGGCGCGAAACCTTCTCGGGGGATCGGAAGGCCAAGGAAGACGCGCTGGAAACAGCGATTGCGGAATGGACGCGCGGTCAGGACCGTGATGCGCTGGCCGCGACGTTAGCGGAATTCGGCGTGATCGCAGCGCCGGTTCTGGATGGCATGGAAGTCGCCGCCGATCCGGTTTTTCGAGAGCGCGGTAATGTTGTGATCGTCGATCATCCTGAAACGGGCCCGTGGCCGCAAACCGCCATCCCGTGTCATTTGTCGCGCACGCCCGCTAGGATCAGCGGGCCGTCCCCGGTGAAAGGCGCGCATTCGAAAGTGGTGTTGCGCCGGGTTCTCGGGATGAGCGACGCGGAATACCAAGACCTTGAAAACGCCGGAATTACGGGCGTTGAGGCGCCGCCCACCTGAAAGGTTTTCTGACATGTCCTACAAGCATATTCGCTATGAAGTATCCGATAAGATTGCGCGGATAACGACCAATCGGCCGCAATATCGCAATGCGCAAAGCACCATCATGCTGGAGGAATTGGACGACGCCTTTAAAATCGCCAATTTTGACCCGGACGTTCGGGTGATTACGCTTTTTGGCGAAG
>JBLHZD010000050.1:0-16998 GCA_047631095.1 Alphaproteobacteria bacterium | reverse complement strand
TCAAGTATTCGATCCAGGGGCCATGCTTTTTCATGAAACCTGTCGCTGCCAAGTGCGTCAAAGACATCGGTGATGGCGACAATTCGACCGTAGATATGAATGTCTTCGCCTTTTTAGCCGTAGGGGTATCCATCGCCATTCCATTTTTCGTGATGATCGCGCGCAATGATGGCGCCGGCGGTCAAAATTTCCTTTGGGATGATTTCAGCATATCGAAACCCAGCAAGGCATGCTTCTTCATAATCTCAAATTCGTCTTTTGAATGTTTGCCGGGTTTGTTCAGGATTGAATCGGGAATACCAATCTTGCCAACATCGTGCATTGGCGCCGCGTGTTTAAGGATTTCCGCCTCGGCTTCATCCAGACCGATATCAAGCCCGATTAGTTTGCTGATTTCCGCGACCCGTTTAACATGATTGCCCGTTTCCTTGGAGCGCGTTTCAACGGCGTCTCCCAATAAGTAGACGATTTCTTGTTGGGTTAGCTTGATATCCTGGAAGAGTTCCATGTTTTCAATCGCGATGGAAATATTTTTCGAAAAGATCTTCATGAGATTATGATCGAGGACGCTGAAGCTTTGAAAGCTCCGCATAAAGTAGAGATTTTCAGGACCATCCGGGCTTTTGAAATAACCGGTGAAGGTGCGGTCGGTATACTGGTTCTCCTTTTTCTCCAGCGCATTCAGCACTTCAGACAACGCCTCTTCGTCCAGAACGTCTTTTACATCCATGCCGACTGTGTCGGCATAGGCGCCGGTTCCCGCAGTAATACAAAGCCGTTTTCCGTCGTGGCACGCGGCCATGCAATCAGCTAGCATACACGCGGCGCTGCTCTCGAGATGCAGGACGGATGTCAACTGTTCCAGAATCGCCTCGGTCAGGTTTTTCATCGAGTCCGGTTGGAACAGGTTTTTCGAGGCGATGATTACTTTTTCCAGGCCGCTCTTGTTCTTCTCCAGCGCGACGATATCCCGGTATGCCCTTAGGGATGCATATAAAACCGTATACAATTTCTGGACCGTGAGTTCGGTTTTTTCCTTGTAGTCATTGATGTCATATTTGGTGATGACGTCGCGTTCCGGCGCCTGCCCGGGTTGCCCGGTGCGCAAAACAATTCGGACTGACTGATTGTCGATTTCGTCTCGTGTGTAGCGCGCGACTTCCAAGCAGGCCTGGTCGGTTTCCATAACGACATCAAGCAGAATCATGGCGGCGTCCGGATGAGCCGCGATGACTTCGCGCGCTTCCACGCCGGAATAGGCGCTTATGAATTCAAGCCTTTACCGTCGAAAACGCAATCTTTCACCGCAAGTCTGGTGACGTCGTGGATCGCTGGTTCATCGTCGACGATAATGATTTTCCATGGATCCTGGACGCGGGCGGGGGCCGCTTCCACGGCCTCGTCAAACAGGAATTCTTCGTCATTTGAATTGTCGCTCATGAGTTGACCCCATTGTGGAATGGAAAACTGATATTGAACTTCGTTCGCTGCCCCAGTTCGCTTTCGCAATGAATGGCGCCAAGCAGTCGCTGTGTAACCAGATTGTAGACAATGTTCATGCCTAACCCGCTTCCGCCCTGACCACGCTTCGTTGTGAAAAAGGGGTCGTAGATTTTGTTGATGACCTCATCGCTTAACCCGCAGCCGTTATCTTCATAGTCAAGGAGCACCGATCCATCCTTGATGGAAGCGTTGATGAATATTTTTCCACTGTCGTTTCCCTCAAAGGCGTGGGTGAGAGAATTTAAAATCAGATTCGTAACAATTTGGGAAATGGCGCCCGGGTAACTGTAAATGACGATGTCCTCGTCGCCATCGACCATGAGCTCGGCTTTTGATTGCCGCAACCGAGGCGCCAAACTCATGATGTCTTCGCGTACATAGAGCAGGACGTTAAAATTTCGTTTTTCCTCACTGGAGTGATCGACGGCGACTTGTTTGAAACTCTGGATCAGGGTTGCAGCTCGCTGCAGGTTCGCGAGGATCAGCTTTGTCGATTCTTCGGCGTCCGCCAGGAATAATTCAAAGTCCCTTTTTGAAATACTCCCACCGTCGAAAGCGGTGGTGATTTTTTTCGTCAAGTGTTCCAGGTGAGAGGCAGCAGTAACGCCAATTCCAACCGGGGTATTAATTTCATGCGCGACGCCCGCCACCAGTTCTCCCAAAGACGCCATTTTCTCTGACTGAACCAATTCATTCTGCGTTTTTCTAAGGAGATCCAGAGTTTGGTGTAATTCGTCCTCAGCGCGCTTTCGTTCCGTAATGTCGCGGATGATCGCCGTGAACAATCGGCCTTGATGCGTATCCGCGCGACTTAAGGAGACCTCAATTGGAAATGTCGATCCATCACGCCTAACGCCAACGCCCACTCTTTGGAATCCAACCACCGTTTTTTCTGGGCCCGACAGGTGCTCTATTATGTGTTGGTCGCGTTTCGTCGTATCCTTGTTGGGCATCAAAATGGCGACATTTTCACCAATCGCAGAGTCCGAAGTGTGCCCAAAAATTTCTTCGGCGGCGGAATTGAATTCCAAAATAACGCCGGCGATATCTGACGTAATGACGGCGTCCGACGCCGTTTCCATAATCGCCCGAATGCGCCGCTCATTATCGACGAGCGATTCCTCCAACTCTCTGCGCTCCATAATTTCCTGCCGAAGTTCCTTCGTTTGGTCGGCGACTAAATTTTCCAGGTTTTGTTTGATGTTGACGAGTTCACCTTCGGTGGCGGTCTTCTCCCGTATGGTTTGTTGAAGTTGCATAGTGAATTTTCTGACGGGATAGTACCGCAAGATCAAAAAAGCGATCAGGGCGATCACGGCTAAACTGACGACCAGATATGCGACGCGGGTAGTATTCCAGTATGGGACCGGCGCGCCGAACCATTTCTTGAAAATCGTTTGGAACTCTTTTGTTTTAATAAACGGTCCAAGCGCCGCGTTGAATTTGGCGAGTAAGGCGGCGTCGCCTTTTCGAACAGCCATGCCTCGTAAAACTTCAACAAGCGGTGGATTGACGACGCGAATACGCTCGCTGACACCCGCCGCTCTCGCGGTCTTCAGCAAAGCATGTTCAGGGTAGGCGACCGCGTCTACCTGACTGGAGATCAGCGCAAATATCGCATCTGATAAGGTACTAAAAACGACAATGTCGTGCAGACCCTGTTTCTGAAGTAGGGATCGCGCTCTATTGATCTCAACAACGCCAATTTTTTGACCTATCAGGGCTTCTGATGATTTTGTTTTCGTGTCGGTCGCACGAATAAAATATGAGATTTTTAACGTGTCATAAGGCTCTGAAAAATCGAGCGCCGCCGCGAGTTTTGGTGAAATTCCTATATTTGCGATTGCATCCGCCTGACGGTCCCTGAGCGCCGCCATAACAGCGGACCAGGATGGATACGCTTTGAATGTAAACTTCAGGCCGCTTCGTTTTTCGACCGCCTTTGCAATATCAATGGCGAAACCGGAAACCTTTCCCGTATCTGACGTATAGTGGTATGGCGGGAAATTCTGTGGAACAGCGAATATGACTTCGGTGTTCGCCGACGGAGACGTTAGAGCCTTTTGGGCGCGTACCGTATTATGCACGCCGCTTTGGGCGGCTAATAACATTATAGCGAAAAAAAAACAGAATGGGTGTGTAGCGGCGCTTCATCATTAAATCTATTTCTCAAGATTTTGGTAGGCGATGTTACATCTGCTGCGTCTGGATATCTGTTACTTCAATTTTTTATATCATCCAATTCGTTAAAATTTCTTTAGCGTCGACGCCTTAAAATGCGGACGGCCCTTACAGTCGCCCTGATCTGACATAGCTTCGATCGGGCGTGACGTTACAGATTAATCGTGGCGCCACATTCGAACCTTGATGGAGACGCGAATGTTCGGCGTTCGGACGAACGCTATGTTGCAGGTTTGATCCAGACCGCCGTGTCATGAAAAACGCCGCCGCCATTGGGGGGGCCCGGATCGGCGCTGGTCAAAGCGTTGACGCCCTGTTCCTTTTCAAACGCCGTGTTGGGCCAGATGCTCTCCACGATAACCACGCCGGGTAGCAAGCCTTCAAACGCCGCCGCGTGCAGGGTAATTTCGGCCTGATGATTGCCCATCCGGAGCGGGTCGCCGTCTTCGATTCCCAATTTGGCGAGATCATCGGGATGCATTTTCGCTGTTGGTCGTTTTTCGTTTTTGATCGATGTCGGCGTCTCGGTGAAGGTGCTGTTGAGATAATTACGTGCGGGCGCGGCGACCAATCGGAACGGGCGCTCCGCGTCTGCTTTATCAATATTATCGAGGTGATCGGGCAGGGCGGGCATAATAGCGGAGTCCGCGCCGACGCGGGACCAGTCGGGCGCAAAGTGAAAGCGCTTGTCCGGCGTGCCGAAGCCATTGAGGAAATGCGCTTCGTCAAACGGGATCGCTTGATCCAGCCATTTATCCTTCGCCCAGATCTCATCGGCGCCGGGCAGGCCCGACAGCCGAAGCGTTTCGTCGATAATGTCCCATTCCTTCATGTCCCAGGCGCGATGGGTTCCCCCTAGCCGTTTGGCCAATTGGGAGAGGACCCAATGGTTCGGGCGGCATTGGGCATAGGGCTCAATTACCGGTTTGGAGAGCATCAGCAGCGTATGGCCGCCGCCCGGATACATGTCCGTGTGCTCAAGAAACATTGTTGCGGGCAAAACAATATCCGCCATGGCGGCGGTGTCGGTCATGAACTGTTCATGCACGCAAACGAATAAATCATCGCGGGCGAACCCTTCACGGACACGCAGGGATTCCGGCGCGACCGAAACGGGGTTGGTGTTCTGCACAAACAAGGCGAAAATGGGTGGTCCGTCGCCCAACGCATCGCGGTCGCCGGTCAGAATGCGGCCTATCTGCGTCATGTCGAGCGCGCGCAAGGACGGGTCGGCCAGATCCGCGCCGTCCAGCAACGTCCGGTCGAGTTTGTACATGCCTGCATTCCCGTAAAGCGCGCCGCCGCCGCGATGGCGCCAGGCGCCGGTAACGGCTGGCAAGCATGTGACCGCATGCATTTGCGCCGCGCCATTACGCGAACGGGCGAACCCATATCCGCACCTGAGAAAGGCGCGTTTTGTGGCGCCCCAAAGACGTGCGAATTCGACAATTTGCGCCGCCGGAACGCCACAAATCTCTTCCGCCCATTCCGGCGTTTTACTCTCAAAATGGCGCTCGACGTCTGGCGTGAAATCGGTCAGGTCACGCAAATAGTCCCGGTCCGCCAAATCTTCTTTGAACAGCACATGCATGATCGCGCAGGCCAACGCGCCGTCGGTGCCAGGGCGCACCATCAGATGCATATCCGCTTGCGCCGCCGCGCCCGTGCGATAAGGATCAACGACAACCAGTTTTGCGCCGCGATTTTTGCGCGCGGCGGCGATCTGGCTCATCACGTGAACCTGGGTGTTCACCGGGTTTCCGCCCCAGACGACGATGAGGTCGGATTCGGTCATTTCCAGTGGATTTACACCGTGCTTTTGGCCAACGCCCGCCGCCCAGCCCGCATCGGGTAAAAACGTGCAGATCGAGCCCAGATGGCGCGCGAGTTTCAAATCGTTGCGGAATCGGGTGATCCCGTGCCGTTGAACCTGGCCCATGGTGCCAGCGAAATCATACGCCCAGACGGACTCGCCGCCATGGCGTGAGATCGCGTCGCCCAGCCCCTGCGCGACCGCATCAAGCGCATCGTCCCAGGACATCGGCTCAAAGCCGTTTCGGTCGCCTTTTTCGCCGATACGCCGAAGGGGTGTCTTCAACCGGTCGGGATGGTGCACCCGCTCAGCATAACGACCGACTTTGGCGCACACAACGCCTGCATGATACGCGCTACGCGACGCGCCGTAGACCCGCTTGATCCGGCGCGTGTCCACACGTTCGATTTCCAGCGGGCATTGGCTGGGGCAATCATGGGGGCAAACGGAATGAAATCGTCCGTTGGCGTCCGGTTCAATATCGAGAAGGGTCAGGTCATTCATAGGGCGGAATTTAACCCCGGATCTGATGCGCCGCAACCGATCATGTCCGGGCTGTCTTGTTCCCGGCGTCGGGTCACTTCATGATGACGTTCTGGCTGTTTTGAAACTGGGCCGTTTTGAATATTAGAAAGCAACGATCATGAATTCCGCCAAACGCATCGCTATTCTCGGGTTTAATCTGGAGACCAATCGTTTTGCGCCGATATGCGGGGAGGCGGAGTTTCGCGAGCGCGGGCTGTTTTATGGGGCGGCGATAACCGAGGCCGCGCGCCGACCGGCGCCGATCATCAATGGCGGTATCTGCGGCTTTTACAAGGTCATGGACGAAGCTGGCGGTTGGGAGCCTGTCCCCATCGCGTACGCCGCCGCCCATCCCAATGGCCCCGCCGCGCAGGAATTTTTCGATGGTTTGCTGAAGTCGATTGAGGATAGGCTGTGCGATGCGGGGCCGCTGGACGGCGTTTATATTTGTGAGCACGGCGCCGGGTTGGCGACGAATGACGATGACCCGGATGGCACGATATTCGCGCTGACTCGCAAGATTGTGGGACCCGATGTCCCGATTGCGGCGACGCTGGATTTGCACGCCAATGTGTCCCAACGCATGATCGACGACACGGACATATTGATCGCCTATCAGACCAATCCCCATGTTGATATGGCCGAGCGGGGTGAGGAAGCAGCCGATGCGATGCTGGAGATGTTGGCGGGCGTTCGGCCAAAGGCGGCGTCCATTCGGTTGCCGTTGGTGGCGCCGACGGTCACCTTGTTGACCGCCGAAGGATTTCCTTATGGCGATTTGATCCGGCGCGGCCAAACCTATCTCGGCGACGAGATTATGAATGTCTCGATTACAGCGGGGTTTGCGTTTAGCGATACGGATCGAAATGGCATGACGATCACCGTCACGGCCCGTAAAGACGCCGCCGCCGCGCAATCCGCAGCGCGGGCGCTGGCGATTGATTGCTGGTCGGAACGGGAGCGCTATCAAACACGCTTGACCACGCTGGAGGCGGCGACGGCGCGCGCGCTGGCGGCTGGCCGCGACAATACAATGCCCAATCTATTGTTTTGCGATCCAGCGGATAATCCGGGCGGCGGCGGGCGCGGTAACACGGTGTATGTTCTAAAAGCCTTTGTCGAGGCGGGCGTAGAGAATGCGCTGTTCGGCGTATTTTATGATGCGCCATTGGTTGAACGTGCGGTCACGGCGGGGGAGGGGGGCAGCTTTTCCGCAACCTTTAATAGTGTGGAAGATAGTGAATTTTCCGAAGCCTTTATCGCCGATGTTACGGTGGAACGATTGTCCGACGGTGAGTTTGTACCGGAATATGGCATGGTTGCGGGCAGCACGGTCCGACTGGGGCGATCCTGTGTATTGCGAATTGGCGGCATCCAGGTTGTTGTGATTTCTCACCGCCAGCAATGTCTCAGCAATGACTATTTCACCAGCTTCGGATTGGATGCTGGCGCGGCGCGCGCGACGGTCGTGAAGTCGCGCGGCCATTTCCGCGCCGGGTTTGAGCACCTGTTTCCACCGGAGCGGATAATCGAAATCGACGCGCCGGGCCTGACCTCGCCCAACCTGTCCAATTTCGACTGGAAACATTTGCCGCGACCCGTCTATCCGATGGATCCGGAAGCCCAATGGACGCCGCCGCCCGCCTGACCTTGTTTACGGCGTGGCGTCTTATTGTAGGGCGTTGGCTCTGATCGTGTCTGGCGTGAAGGGCAGGCTCCGTAACCGTTGTCCTGTCGCGTTGCGGATGGCGTTGGCGATCGCCGCCGCCGTTGGCCCTGACACGGCTTCGCCAGCGCCGAGATAACGTTCGCCGGGTCGGTCGATCAGGATTGTCTCAACATCGGGAATATGGCCAAAGCGCATAATTGGATAACTCTCCCAATCCCGGCTGGTGATCCCGTCCTGATCAAAGGTTACGGCCTCAAACAACGTCCAACTGGCCGCCTGCAGCAAGCCGCCCTCCATTTGAGCGCTCAATCCGTCCGGATCGACAATTTGTCCCGCATCCGCCGCAATCACGGCGCGATGTAAATGAACTTCGGCCGCGTCGGTGACGGATAGGTCAACGCCAACGGCGGCGTAGGTTTTGCAATTCGTGTACTGACCAAAGGCGATGCCGCGTCCTTGTCCCTCCGGGAGCGGGACCGCCTCCAAAGCCTCTGACATCGCGATGAGAACATCTTGTGCTCTGACGTCATCCAGATGGTCCAACCGGAATTCCAGTGGGTCGAGGTCGGCGGCTTCCGCCAGTTCATCCATAAAGGATTCAATCGCAAATATATTCCCATATCCCCCGAGCGTCCGCATGGCCGATGTCCGCAGCGGCAGATTGCGCACCAGATGTTTGACCAGATGTTTGTTCTCGAACACATAAAGCGGGTCCAGGTTGCGGTGAACGCCGCCATGGTTTTGCATGTTCGGCGGCGGCGTCATCGGCGCGATTGGCTTTTCCAGGAATCGCGAGGCCAGCAGGCGCGACGGGCCGGTCAACCCGACGCCGGGACGGGGCCGCATCACATGGGTGTCGCTATAAGTCTCGTGCGCCCAGGCGCTGACGCCACCGTCGGCGTCCACGCTGGCCTCAAGGTCCATGACCATGGCGGAGCTGTAGGGTTCCCAGGCGTGTTCATCGTCGCGGGTCCATTTCAACAGGATCGGTTTGCCCGGTATCGCGCGCGCGACAAGGGCGGCGTCAAGCGCGACGTCGTCCGCGCCGTTATGCCCATAACAACCGGAGCCTGGCATATGTTTGAGGGTCAAATCGGCCTCGTCCATACCCATGGCGCCAGCCATGCTGGCGCGCAGAATGTAGATGCCCTGACTATGGGTCCACACAGTTAGCGCACCGTTCTCATAGAGCGCCATCGCTGCGGATGGCGCGATGGAGGCGTGCATGTGATAGGGGCGTTCATATCGGGCGCTGAGCGTCACCGCGGAATCCGTGGGCGGTTCGGGTTTTTTCGGGACCGGTGCGTCAACGGGCGTGCCGTTCTCGACCGGAAAATCCAGCGATTCATTCGTGGTGAGCTGCTCGAATATATTCCGCGCGTCGAGGCCGGAATCCGTGCGCCAGTTTGCGGCCGCCTGGATGCGCTCGCTCGATTGCAGGGCGGCGTATTCATCCGCATTGGCGATGGCGATGAAGCTGCCGTCGCGCACAATGGTGGTTCCGGCGGTCTCCGCGCGTTTGACGGAATCGGCGCCAAGCGTGTCCAACGTCGCCTTGGAATGGGGCGGGCGGACAACACGGGCGTGCAACATCCCGTCCATTTTCATGTCATGGATATAGACCATCGTCCCGCCAACGATATCGGACAAGCCAAGGGCGACGACGGGTTGACCCACCAGCCGGTAGGTCTCCGGCGTTTTGATCTCGGCGTTTTCGTCGATATCGACGTCGAATTCCTGGTCGCCTTGCAGATCCCAATAGGTCACCGAGCGATTTGTGTCGCGAGACTGGATCAGGCCGTCATCGACTTCCAGCGTGGAAACATCGACGCCTAATGCCGCCGCCGCCTGCGCCAAAAGTTGCGCGCGCGCTGTGGCGCCCGCCAAACGGACCGCCTCCCCGGATTGCTCCATGGAGTTACTGCCGGATGTGACGCCTTCATCGGGCGAGAGTCCGGTTTCGGCGCGAACCATCTCGATACGCGATAGCTCAACATCCAGCTCTTCCGCTGCGATTACCGATAGCGCGGTGGAGATGCGCTGTCCGATATCGACCTTGCCGGAATGAATGACGACGCGGCCGTCCTTGGTGATGGAGATCCACTTGTCGAGGCCGGGGCTTAAAGTGATGCTGGGGTTATTCGACATTGGCGGCGGCCTCCTGAACCAGACGATTTATGGCGTTCAAAATGCGTAAATGCGTGCCGCAGCGGCACAGATGATCCTGCAGCGCGTCGTCAATCTGCGCCTTGCTGGGGGTGCTGGTCTTGTTAAACAGCCCCGCTGTCGCGATGACGATTCCGGGGATGCAATAGCCGCATTGTGCGGCGCCCTCGTCGATGAAGGCTTGCTGAATAGCGGCATGCGTTTTCGACAGGCCCTCCGGCGTTGTAATTTCCTGACCATAAAATTCGGACACCGCGCGAACGCAACTAAGGGCCGCTTCTCCGTCGACCAGAACGGCGCAGGAGCCGCATTGCTCCAACCCGCAGCCAATTTTGGCGCCGGTGAGGTCCAATTGATTCCGCAATATGAAAACCAGCGGCGTCGACGGGTCGGCTTCGACATCGTGCGACTCTCCATTTACGCGGAGCGTATATTTTGCCATGAGGATTTGTCCGTCCAGTGGGGAGGGGTTGAAGGTGTTGTCTGAATTTGACTTCATGAGGCGCGGGCGCGCAATGTCTTTACGTAAAATATTTCACGCGCCAAAGGGAAAACAACAGCAGGTGGCTCAATGAATAGCCAAAATGGCGCCGGGGATAAAGCGCGAACCGAGCGAGCTGGGCGAACTGGATCTTTGGGTCGTTTCCGGGTGCTGGATGCGACGCAGGTGATTGCGGGACCGCAATGCACCATGATGCTGGCGGATTTAGGCGCAGATGTGGTGAAGGTCGAGCGAACCGGGATCGGCGATGAAATGCGTCTGGTCGGGCCGTATAAGGGCCGCGACGGCCATCAGGATTATTTCAACTGCGTGAATCGCTCTAAACGCAGTATCGAACTCGATTTGAAATTACCGGTGGATCAGGAACTGGTGCTGAAGCTGGCGGCGCAGGCCGATGTTTTTGTTGAAAATTTCTCTCCCGGCGTGGCGGAACGGTTGGGGCTTGGCTGGGCCGCCCTTCAGGAAGCGAACCCAAATCTGGTGTATTGTTCGGTTTCGGGCTTTGGGCAGACTGGTCCCTATCGCGACCGGGTTGCCGTTGACCCCACCATTCAGGCGTTATCGGGAATCATGAGCGTGACCGGCGATCCCGATGGCGCGCCCATGCAAGTCGGCGCGCCCTTGGCGGATTCGATGGCGGGTATGTATGCGGCCTTCGCCATCGTCAGCGCGCTGCATGGGGTGCGCGACGGGGGCGAGGGCGTCTATATCGATATCAGTATGCAGGACGTCATGTTGGCGGCGCTCGGAACGCGCGTCATAGAGACCTTGGCGTCAGGAGAATTACCGGCGCGGGCGGGCAACGGCAATCCGAACCGGGCACCGTCCGGCAATTATGCGACAAAGGATGGCGAGCGCATCAATGTTATTTGCGTGAATGATCGTTTCTGGCCGCCGCTGTGCCGCGCTATCGACCGCGCGGATCTGATCGACGATCCGCGATATCGCACGATGGTCTCGCGGCGTGATGCACGAGACGACATCGAGTCCATTTTTACCGATGCCTTCGCCACCCAGACCGCCGCGTATTGGTGTGAGAAACTGGAGGCGGAACGCGCGCCCTACGCCATGGTGAATAATTACGCCCAAGCGCTGTCTGACCCACAAGTCGCGCACCGTGGATTGATCCGCACGCTCGACCATGAAACATCAGGGCCGGTCAAAATCGTGGGGCCGCCGTGGAAAATGACAGGGCCGCAACCGGACATGACCGCGCCGCCGGTGCTGGGGGCCGATATGGCGTCGGTATTGTCTGAATGGCTTGGTTGGAGCGAGACGGAAATCAACGAATTTACAAATCAAAAGGGCGTCCCATGAACTACAAAAAAGCAGCGGCATTGCCACTCAGCGGCGTAACAATCGTGGATTTCAGCCGATTGCTGCCGGGGCCCTGGGCGACGCAGATGCTGGGCGAATTCGGCGCGGACGTTATCAAGGTGGAGCAGCCGGTTATCGGCGATCCCAGCAAATACAACGCGCCGAACTACAAAAAGAATTCAGTCTATTTTAACGCGGTGAATGGCGACAAACGCAGCATCGCCGTCGATCTCACCAATCCCGATGGGAAGGCGATCGTTGAGCGGTTGCTGCGGCGCGCCGATGTGGTGATGGAGTCGTTCCGTCCAGGCGTCGCGTTGAAGCTGGGCGTCGATTATGACTCCGTGCGCGCTTATAACGAAGACGTCATTTATTGCGCCATATCCGGTTTTGGCCAAACCGGCCCGTTATCGAAAGTCGCCGGGCATGACTTTGTCATACAAGCCCTGAGCGGGGTGTTGGGGATCGGCCTGGAACAGGGCGGCAAGGCGGGCGACCCCGGGTTTCAGGCGGCTGATTTTTCCGGCTCGCTTTATAGTGTGATTGGTATTCTGGCCGCAGTGTTGCAACGGCAAAAATCGGGCGAGGGCGCCTATATCGACCTCGCCATGTTCGATACGGTCTTTCACCAGACGCCAATTCTGGTGACCTCGGCGTTGGCCATGCTGGCCGGACATTCCGGCGAACCGCGCCACGAAGCCTTTGGTCGTAATCCGCGTTACTCGAACTATTCGACCAAGGACGGAAAAACCGTGTCCGTTGCGCTGCTGGAGGCCAAGGCGTGGCGGGAATTTGCGTTGCATATTGACCGCCCGGAATTGATCGACGAGAACGAAGGCCCGGAAGCGCGGCACTCGACCCATGGGGAACGGGGTGATTTATACCGGGCGGCGTTAACCGAATTCTGCGCGTCGCAAACCCGCGATAAAATCGAAACCATGCTTCAGGAAACCGGGATTCCCATTTCGCCGGTGTTAAGCCCGGACGAGACCGCGAATTCGATTTATGTGAAAGAGCGCGGATTACTACATGAATACGACCACCCGGTTGAAGGTCGCATTCCCCAGCTCGTCAATCCGTTGACCAATTCCGGCATCGGTGAGCGTGAGCACCGCCCGGCGCCGGAAACCGGGCAAAATAGCGACGATATTCTAATCGAGCTCGGTTATGACGAGGCGGAGCGCCAGCGCCTGTTTGAAACAAAGGCGGCCTGGCGTCCTGAATAGGCGCAAAAAACAAGCGTCCTGAATAGGCGCCCCGAAGAGGCGCTTTGTTCAGGCAGTTCGATTCAGGCCGTCTGGTTCAGGCGTCGGCGTATTTTTCGATGATATCGCGCCATCGGGCGACATCGTCGGGCGTCTTGATCTGATGTTCGAAACCTTTCACCGGCATGGCGGGCACCAGAATGCGGTCTACGCCCGCCTTGGCGAGGGTTTCGATCTCGTCCAGATCGTTGGGCAGGCTGACGGTAATCTCCAGCGCGGCCGGGTCCCGGCCATTTTCCGCCGCCGTCTGGCGCGCCAGTTCGATTAATTCCATCGGCGCCTCGCGGGCGGGAAAAAATCCGTCGCCGAGCCTGCCCGCGCGCCGCGCCGCCAGTTTGGAATGACCACCGACGATGATCGGCACCGAGCGGTTGACGGGCTGTGGTTGGCAATGGGCGTTTTCAAACTGAATGAATTCGCCGTCAAAATTGGGTTTATCCGCAGACCATAGCTCGCGCATCACCGCGACATATTCATCGGTGCGTCGACCACGATCCGCGAATGGCTGGGCCATCGCCTTGAATTCTTCCTCCAGCCAACCGACGCCAATGCCCAACAAGACCCGCCCACCGGACATCTGATCCAGGGTCGCCACCTGTTTTGCGGTGACGACGGGATTGCGTTGCGGCAAGATCAAAATGCCGGTGGCGAGATTGATTTTCGATGTGGCGGCGGCGATGTAGGACATCCAGATCAACGGGTCGGGAATGGGCATGTTGAAGGTGTCGCCCGCCATGCGGCCATCGGTGGAATAGGGGTAGGCGGATTCATGACCTTCGGGAACGATGACATGGTCAATGGTCCAGGCGGATTCGAACCCGGCCTCTTCCCCGGCCTGCACCAGTTCAACGGCGTTTTTTGCGTGCGTATAGCGACCTGTATTGCAATAGCGAAGTCCAAATTTCATCGTTTTAATCCCCTAATTGATGAAGTCATGTCGCGTTCCGCTGAAACCATATTCGAGGCCGGAGCATGGTTGCGCATAAATAGATAAGCAATCCGCCGCCGCCATATTGAAACGTTAATACAAACCCGTTGATGAAACCAACCTGATCGTCAGCGCCGCCCGCCGCGCCTGACAGGGACGCATGGGCGAAGATTGAGGACAGGATCGTCGCCCCCATCACGACGCCGGTGCTGCGCGTGACCATGGCGAGGCTACCGGCGACGCCTCGATCCGTGCGCGCCATGGTTCCCGTGACGATGTGCATATAGGCGACTTGATAAAGACCGAGCCCAAATCCATGGGCGAACAGGATCGTCGCGGCGAATCCTATTGCCAACGGGTCGCGCCAGGCGGTGAAACTCAACATGGCCAAACCCACTGTGACGCCGCCGATAAGCGCCAGTCGGTTGGCGGGAAACCGCTCAATCAGACGGGCGCCCAAAGGCCCGGCCAGGACAACGCCGAGGGGCGCAATGGCCAGGATGACGCCGCCGGTGGTCGTGGGCAGGTGCAGGATGCGAACCAGATAATAGGGGACCAGCAACATCACGGAAAACCCGACCAGATTTAGGATTAGATTGGTGAGGTTCAAAATGGTGAAGTCGATATCGCGAAACAGGCCGGGACGAATAATCGGGTCCGAATAGTGCGCCTCCCGAATGAAAAAACCGATAAAAGCGAGCAATGACGCCCCGGCGATAGCCGTTGGCAGCAGCCAGCCGCTATTGACCCGTTGGCTCGCATTGATGGCGAGCAAAAGGGCGGCCAGTCCGATGGCGAACAATCCGGCGCCCGCCAGATCGAACCGCGCGGGCGACGGCGCGCGCGGTGGCGTGGGTAGTACGAACAGTAATCCGAACGCCGCGAGGGCGAGCGGCGCGCGAAACCAGAAGACCGATCGCCATCCCCATTCCTGCACCAGAAACCCGCCCAATGACGGGCCAATAACCGCGCCCAAGCCAAATATCATTGTGTATACGCCCAAGGCGCGGGCGCGTTGGTGTTCTGGATAGAGCGCGGTGACGAGGGCGGGCGCGCAACCAATAACCAACGCCATGCCAAGCCCTTGGCCGACCCGCGCAAAAAGGAGCCAACTAAAACTGGACGCGGTGGCGCACAAAATGAAAGCGATTGCGCAAAGGATCAGGCCCAACCGGAACACTCGTTTATGCCCCATCAAATCGCCGAGCTTGCCAAAGGCGAGCATCAAACTGGAATGGGTCAGGACATAACAGACGACGACCCATTGGATCGCATCAATCGGAATTCCAAAATCCTGCGTGATGCGCGGGAAGGCGATGTTTACCGAGGAATCAAGCGGACCAATCATGGTCCCTAACGCAATGGCGACCAAGCCAATTGTCCGACGGGCGCCGTTATGCATTTCGGCGGCGTTGCGCCTTTCGATATTCAGGGAGCCGCGTCGTCAATTGTCTTGGTCATTTTGGACTGCCAGTCCGCAAGCGGTTCGAATTCCGGTTTCGTGCGGGCATGGGTCTCCGTCGCGGCCATAATCTCGGCGTCGCTTTGCGACAGGTCGATTGGTTCGCCGGCGGGTTGGTTTATATACCAGGGGCTATCGACAAAAATTTCGATGCGGTTTTCTTCCGGATCGAGGAAATAGATACTCCATGCGATACCGTGGCTTGTCTGGCGAACTTCAGTGATTCCCTCTTGCGCGAGCTGCGCCGTCATGTCGCGTAAATCGTCCAGCGAGCCCGCCCGAAAGGACATCTGGTTCACGACATTGAAGGGGATTTCGTCGGGTCGCCCTTCCGCCAAGACGATCTGGTGGTGATCGTTCGCATCGCGCGTCAAAAACACCAGCCTTATACCGCGAATGATGCCGTCATCGCTGACCTGGAAGCCCATCACGCGGGTGTAGAAGTCATACATCTTCGCCATATTGTTGACGTAAATTCCCATATGAGAAAATTGCAGCTTCGGAGGGGATCCCATAGCGCGTCCTTTCCAGCGAAAGTGGTGTGTTTCGACTTGTGTGATGTTGAGTATGCCGCTCCCGTTTTCGCCTCGCAAGACGTCTGAGGGCGCCAGGTGTAATTTGTGGTTTATTTACGCTTCAATAAAGTGTAATATAAAACTATAACACAATTAAAAATGTAGTTATAGGTAGGCGAAGATATGGCGAAAGATATGATCCAAAGCGCACGCGAGGCGACGGTATTTCTAAAGGCGCTCGCCAACGAAAACCGCCTTCTTATTCTGTGCCATTTGGTGGATGGTGAAAAATCGGTGAGCGAACTGGAGCGCCTATTACAAATACGGCAACCGACGCTATCCCAGCAATTGGCGCGGTTACGGGCGGAAAATCTGGTAAAGACTCGTCGTGACGCAAAAACGATATTCTACTCGCTTAAAAGCGAAGACGTTGTCTTGACGATCCAGTTGATGTCTAAACTGTTTTGTGAGCGGGATAACCACCGGGTTATCGAATTGACGCGCTCTCTGGCGCCGGTGGCGTAGCGCAAGGTTTCACCGCGCGGCTTCCGGCTCGCGTGGCGTGAAACAGTGCAGGTGACCATGTCGGAATATGATTTTTTTATCAGGCACCTCCGCTTTATCGCGGCGCGAACGGAAAAGACCGAGCCGGATGTTTCGGCGATGGTTGATGAGTTAAACCGGATCGCGGACGCGATTGAGCAAACCGGCAGGTTTATTATTCCCGCCGAAAGACTGAAAATTGCGGGCCGTGGATTGGCGGGGTTGGCGGGTTTTCTGCAGGAACGGATTTTGCCCGAAGCCATCGCTGCGGGAAATAGCGCGGGCGAAGGCCAGATAAGATGGGTCATTGATACGTCCATGAATCTGATGTCGGTTCTGCTGGCGCGCGCGGAATCAGAGGCGGCGCAAGACGCGACGATGGTATTACCACCACCGCCAGAATAACGCCGCTGATTTGGCGACCAGGAGCCGTTGTCGAACTACCGCTGCATTGAGGTGGGGCCATTGGCGCGGAAGGCGTCGAGTAACGAGAGTCCCTCGGCGCCCAAGGTGTCGAAAATAAAATTTTTCATCGCTGGTTGAGAGCGCTCCCGAAACGCCTGTAATTCAGCGTCGCTCGGTCGGTGTATTTTCATCAAACCCGATAAC